>NZ_BSOY01000008.1 GCF_030160755.1 Brevundimonas denitrificans
GGCGGCGGCGTCAGCGACGGCCCCGGCGGCGCGGACGCGGCTGGGCTTGCGCGACGGATCGGAGAGGGCCGAGCCCGAGGCGCCCTTGTGGATCGGGGCCGAGGTGCGGCGGCCCGGGATCGGCGCGGGCGTCGACACCGTATTGCCCGTCGGCAGATTCTCGGGCCGGATATGCTCGGCCAGCATCTCGCGGATGACGCGGGGACCGACCTCCTCGACCGAGCCGACCGGCAGGGTGCCGAGCTGGAACGGTCCATAGGCCAGGCGGATCAGGCGGTTCACGGTCAGGCCGAGATGCTCCAGCACCTTGCGGACCTCCCGGTTCTTGCCCTCGGTGATCGAGACGCTGATCCACAGATTGGCGGGGGCGTTGCCCTCGGTCTCCTTGGCCTTGTCCAGCGTGGCTTCGATCGGGCCGTAGCGGACGCCGTCGACAGTCACCCCGTCCTTCAGCGAATCCAGCTGCAGCTGGCTGACCCGGCCGCGAGCCCGGGCGCGGTACTGTCGGACCAGTTCGGTCGAGGGCAGTTCCAGCGCGCGGCTCAGCTCGCCGTCATTGGTCAGCAGCAGCAGGCCCTCGGTGTTCAGATCGAGCCGGCCCACCGACAACACCCGCGGCAGGCCGCTGGGCAGGGCGTCGAAGACGGTCGGCCGTCCGGCCGGATCGGTGTGCGAGGTCAGCAGACCGGCGGGCTTGTGATAGCGCCAGACGCGGGTCGCCTCGGCCGAGCCGATCGGCTTGCCGTCGACGGTGATGACGTCGTCGCGCGTCACCAGCACGGCGGGCGTGTCGAGGATCTTGCCGTTGACCGCCACCTTGCCGAGGCCGATCAGCCGCTCGACCTCACGGCGCGAGGCGATGCCGGCCCGGGCCATGACCTTGGCGATACGCTCGCTGCGTTTCGGACCTTCATCAACCTTCGGACCGGCCTTGCCGTCCTTCACGAACGGCTTGCCGCCCGGCTTGCCAAAGGATTTGCCGCCTTTCGGCGGGCCGCGATCGTCGCTGGTCTCGACGCGCTTGACGTAGGGTTTGCGGGGGCCGTCGCGGCTGTCGTCTTGACGCGGGCGCGGCTTCTTGTCGTTGTCTCGGGGATGGCTGGCCATGATGAGCGGTTCATGCACATGGCCTTGGCGTGTGCGCAAGCGGCGGCGGACGCGGGAGAGACTCCCGTAGGCTGTTTGATCGTCGACGAATCGACCGGCGAGGTCGTCGCCGAAGGCCGCAACGGCCCCATCGGCGCCCACGATCCGACCGCCCATGCCGAGATCGTCGCCATGCGGGCGGCGGCCGCGAGACTGGGAAACTACCGACTGACAGGCCTTACCCTCTATGTGACGCTCGAGCCCTGCGCCATGTGCGCCGGGGCTATCAGCCACGCCCGCATCGGCCGGCTGGTCTGGGGCGCCGACGATCCCAAGGGCGGGGCGGTGGCGCACGGCCCGCGCTTCTTTGACCAGCCGACCTGCCACTGGCGGCCCGCGACCGAGGGCGGGGTCCTGGCCGCCGAGGGCGGCGAGCTGCTGCGCGCCTTCTTCCGCGCCCGCCGCAAGGGAACGGCGGCGCCTGATGTACGTTAATCCGCCGGGCCGCACGGCTCAGCTTGTTCGAGAGTCCGTATGAAGTCCCTGGTCCTGGTCGCCGCCCTCACCTGCCTCGCGACCGCCGCCTGCGGTCAGAAGCCGCAGGATGCGCCGACAGACGGGGATTCCGTGCGCGAGCGGGCGCAGGAGGCCCAGACCGCGCGCCGCCGCACCGGCGCCGAGGCGCAGGACCGGGCCCTCAACCGGGTCATCCGCACCGTCTATCTGTGCAACAACAGCGAGCGCCTGTCCGTCGATTTCGACAACCCGCGCCAGATGGCGACGGTGCGCAACTCCAGCGGCGAGGCCGTGGACCTGTACCAGGAGCGGGCCGCCGAAGGCATCTGGTACAAGGCCTCGGGCTATGAACTGCGCGGCGAGGGCGTCATGGCGACCTGGACCTCGGACGGCCGTCCCCCGACCGATTGCCGGGCCGTCGACTAGCCGAACGCCGCCAGCCTCGCATCCAGCCGCGCCCGGACCGCGGGCCAGTCGTCGTCGAGAACGGCGAACTGGGCGGTGTCGCGAATCCGGCCCTTGAAGGTGATCTTGTGCTTGCGCAGCACGCCCTCGTCGCGCGCGCCCAGCTTGCGGATCGCGGCCTGGCTGCCCGGATTGATGGCGTCGGTGAGGATCTCGACCCGGACCGCGCCGCCGTCGAAGGCATGGCCCAGCAGCAGTCGCTTGCAGGACGGATTGACCGGCCCACCGCGCGCCTCCGGCCTGTAGAAGGTCGAGCCGATCTCGCAGCGGCGATAGTCGGGCTTGATCTCGTAGAGGCTGGTCGTGCCGACGATCGCGCCGTCCTCCCGCCGCCGCACGGCCCAGGCGATGCGCGTCCCCTGCGCCATCGCCCGTAGCGCCGACGCCCACCAGCCGCCGAAATGCGGGCCGTAGCCGGCGGCGACCATGATGTCCCAGGACGCCGCGTCGCAATCCAGCGCGGCGCACACCTCGCCTTCCAGCGAAGCTGTCAGGGGCTCCAGCCGCACGAAGCGGTTTTCCAGCGGGACGACGGCCAGCACCATCGGAGTGTGGCTCATGACGCGCCTTCGGTCTTCAGAAACGCCGCGACGGCGGCGCGATGGACGGCCTTGTCGACAAAGGCCTCCCCGATGCCGCGGGCCAGGATCAGGGTCAGACCTCCGCCCTCCGCCTTCTTGTCGCCAGCCATGCGGGTCACCAGCGCCTCCGCCGAAAAGGCCCCGACGGCGTCCAGTCGGGTCGGCAGGCCCGCCGCCGCCATGACCGCCTCGACCCGCACCGCATCCTCGCCCGAACACAGACCGTTGGTCGCGGCAAACCGGAACGCCAGCGCACAGCCCAGGGCCACCGCCTCGCCATGGGTCAGTTTCGTCTCGTCAAAGCCAAGCTCGGCCTCGATGGCGTGCCCGAAGGTATGGCCGAGGTTGAGCAGGGCGCGCCGCCCGACTTCCTTCTCGTCCTCGCCGACGATGGCGCTCTTGATCTCGATCGACCGGACCACCGCGCGGGTCAGGGCGGCGGGATCCCCTCCGGCGCCGACGGCTCCCTCTCCAGCCAGCCAGTCGAAGAAGGCCGGATCGCAGATCAGGCCGTGCTTCAGCACCTCGGCCCAGCCTGAGCGCAGCTGGCGCGGCGGCAGGGTGGCCAGCAGGTCGATGTCGGCGACCACCAGCCTTGGCTGATGAAAGGCGCCGACCAGGTTCTTGCCGCGCGGGGTGTCGATCGCCGTCTTGCCGCCGACCGAGGAATCGACCTGGGCCAGCAGGGTCGTGGGAACCTGCACGAAGTCGATGCCGCGCATGAACAGGGCCGCCGCCAGACCCGCGAGGTCGCCCACGACGCCGCCGCCCAGGGCCACGATCAGGTCGCGCCGGTCGAGGCCGAAGGCCAGCAGCCGGTCGATCACCCGCTCCAGCTCGGCGAAGGATTTCGAGGCTTCGCCGGGCGGCACGGTCAGCAGCCGGGCACGGACCCCGGCGGCCTCCAGCGCCGCCAGCACGGCCGGTCCGTGCAGGGCGGCGACGGTCTCGTCCGTGATAATGACGGTCCGGCCCTGCGCGAGGGCGGCGATCCGTCGGCCCAGATCGGGCAGCAATCCCCGGCCGATGACGACGTCATAGGCCCGGAAACCGCCACCGGAGACGGTGATGACCGTGCTCATGCCGCCGCCTCGGTCCAATAGGCTTCGAGGGCGCGGACGATGCCGTCGACCGCCTCTCCATGGGCGCCGCTGGCGACGTCCACGATCACGTCGGCGCAGGCGTAGAAGGGATAACGCACCTCGGCCATGGCTTTCAGCGCCTCCATCGGATCCCGGCCGCGCAGCAGCGGACGGGTGTCGCGCCGTTGCACCCGGCTGGCCACAGTCTCGAGGTCGGCCCGCATCCAGACCGTGACGGCGCGCGCCTTGAGCTCGGCCCGGGTTTCCGGATTGAGCACCGCCCCGCCGCCGGTCGCCAGCACCATGCGCGGCGCATGCAGCAGGCGCTTCAGCACCCGCGCCTCCCCGGCCCGGAATTCGGATTCACCGAGCTGTGCGAAGATGTCGGAGACGGTCATGCCCGCCGCCGCTTCAATCTCGATATCGCCGTCCGCGAAAGGCAGGCCCAGCCGTTTGGCCAGCCGGCGCCCGACCGTCGATTTGCCCACCCCCATCAGCCCGACCAAGGCTATGGTGCGGTCATGAACGGGAATCGGTTCGTCATCGCTCGCCACGGGGCTCATGACCGGCCTCGCGAGAGGCGGCTGGACGGCGACGGAACGGGCGGCGGCAGGCACGGCATCACCCCACCACCCTCTACACCAAGCGCCGCTGTCGCAAAGCGCTCCCGCGCATGAGCACGCCGCAGGTCGAGGCCTTTCTGGAAATGATGGCCGTCGAGCGTGACGCCTCGCCCCACACCCTGTCCGCCTATGGCCGGGATCTGGCCGACGCCGAAGCGGGGATCGCGGGCGGTCTGATGCGCGGCGACGAGGTCGGGGTCGAGGCCTGGTTCGCCGATCTGGGCCGCCGCGGCCTGTCCCCGGCCACCCAGGCGCGGCGACGCTCGGCGGTGCGGCAGTTCTATCGCTTCGCTCTCGGCGAGGGTTGGCGGGCCGATGATCCCTCGCGAAGACTGGATGCGCCGAAGCAGGGGCGGAGCCTGCCCCGGACGCTGGACGGCGAGGAAATCGAGCGACTCCTCAAGGCGGCGGCGCAGCATGACGGCGCGGCAGGGGTGCGCATGGTTGCGCTGGTGGAGCTGGCCTACGCCTCGGGGCTGCGCGTCTCGGAACTGCTGGGGCTGAAGGTCGAGGCCGTCCGGCGCGACCCTGCCTTCCTGATCGTGCGCGGCAAGGGCGGCAAGGAGCGGCTGGCCCCGCTGAACGCCTCGGCGCGGGCGGCGGTCAGGACCTGGCTGGTCGCCCGCGACGCCGCCCGCCCGGAGAAGGCTCCGGACAGCCCGTGGCTGTTCCCCTCGGCCTCGGCCAACGGCCATCTGACCCCGCGCCGCTTCGCCCAGTTGCTGGATCAGGCCGCCGTCGACGCCGGCATCGACCCGGCCCGGGTCAGCCCCCACGTCCTGCGCCACGCCTTCGCCACCCATCTGCTCGAAGGCGGGGCCGACCTGCGGGTGGTCCAGACCCTGCTGGGCCACGCCGACATCGCCACGACGCAGATCTACACCCACGTCGCGACGGACCGCCTGGCCCAGGTGGTGCGCGACAAGCACCCCTTGGCGCGGGATGAGTGAACCGCGATGTCCGTCCGTTCAAACTATCTGACAGCCCTCACCCTGCATGTCTTTGCGGTGCTCGCCTACGCCTTGGTCCCGGCGTTCCCGCTTGTCCTGAAGGGCTGGTACTTCCCCGGTTTCATCCTGCTGGCGCTAGCGGGCCTCTGGATCAGCTTCGCCTTTGCCTGCCCGGCGTGCGGCTTGTCGGTGGCCTGGCGCAAGATTCCATTCAACGGCAAGACCCTGTATGGCCACGTTCCATGGCCGCCCCGGCGCTGCAGCGGCTGCGACGAACCGTTTAAGGACTGAACCCGTGCTTGCTCCCCGGCGTTGACCTGACTAGGTTCCGCCGCCTTCCGATGCGCCACGCGGCGCGCCTGTTCCGGACGCCTGATGGCCGTGCACTACCTCGAGTTTGAAAAGCCGATCGCCGATCTGGAGGCGAAGATCGAGGAGCTGAACCTGCTCTCCTCGACCTCCGGCTCGTTCGACGCCGAGGTCGAACAGCTGCGCAAGAAGGCCGAGCAACTGCGCCGGAAGACCTACGCCAGCCTCGATCCCTGGATGAAGACACAGGTCGCGCGCCACCCGCAGCGGCCGCATTTCGTGGACTATGTCGAGGGGCTTTTCACCGACTTCGTCGAGCTGAAGGGCGACCGTCAGTTCGGCGACGACCAGGCCATCATCGGCGGCCTCGCCCGGTTCCGCGGCGCGCCCGTCGTGCTGATGGGCCATGAGAAGGGCCACGACACCCAGACCCGCGTCGTCCACAATTTCGGCATGGCCCGGCCGGAAGGCTACCGCAAGGCGGTGCGGCTGATGGATCTGGCCGAGCGTTACGGCCTGCCGGTCCTGACCTTCGTCGACACCGCCGGCGCCTATCCGGGTCTCGGCGCCGAGGAGCGCGGCCAGGCCGAGGCCATCGCCCGCTCCACCGAACGCTGCCTGACCCTGGGCGTGCCCTCCATAGCCACCATCACCGGCGAGGGCGGCTCCGGCGGGGCCATCGCCATCGCCGCCGCCGGCCGGGTGCTGATGCTCGAACATTCGATCTATTCGGTCATCTCGCCCGAGGGCGCGGCCGGCATCCTGTGGCGCGACGGCGCCCGGGCGCGCGACGCCGCCATGGCCATGAAGATCACCGCCCCCGACCTGGTCGAGCTGAAGATCGTCGACCGGATCATTCCCGAGCCTGTGGGCGGGGCGCATGCCGACCGAGAAGCCGCCGTCGCCGCCGTCGGCGACGTCCTGGCCGAGGAGTTGGCGGCCCTTTCGGGCCTGACGCCGGACCAGTTGCGCAAGGCCCGGGCGGACCGCTTCTACGCCATCGGCCGCGCAATCTAGCGAGGTCGGTCGCACCGTCGCGGATCCATTAACCACTCCGCCACTCTGACGTGTCAGCCTCTTCGTCATGTACGCGTTCTGGTCTTTCCCCGCTCGACTCCCTTCGCCATGAGCGATCTTGGTGAAACACTGCGCGACAGCGCCGTGATCAATCTCGCCGCCGCGGTGACCATGGTGGTGGACGATTCGGGCTTCGCGCTCGACCTGACGGCCCAGGCCCTGCTCGGGTTCGGAATCCGGACACGCTATGCATGCCGCAGCGCGGCGGAAGCGATCGAGATACTGCAGGACAATCCCGTCGATCTGCTGGTCGTTGACTGCGAGATGCCGGACATGGACGGTTACGAGCTGGTTCGCTGGCTGCGCCGTTCAGGACTGGATCCGAACACCTTCGTGCCGGTGATCATGACCGCCCCGCACCTTCGGCGCTCCCGCGTAACCGAGGCCCGGGATTGCGGCGCGAGTTTCGTCATCACCAAGCCGTTCAGCGCCACAACCCTGCTGGAACGGATCGTCTGGGTCGCGCGCGACAGCCGGCCCTTTCTTGAGGTCGGCGACTATTTCGGCCCCGACCGCCGGTTCCGTGAGATGAAACCTCCCGGCGAGGAGCGCCGCGCCTCCGTGATCCGCAAGGCCCAGTTCGAGGCGGCCAGGAACGAGACAGGCGCTCGGGAGACCCAGGCATGACGGTCATCACCCACGCGCGGCGCAAGTCCAATCTGGCGAAGATGATCGACTCGGCCGGCGGCGTCAGCGTCGGCGTGGCCCTGGCCGCCGCGCGCGCGAACATCGAAAAGAAGCGCGCCGAAGCGATGGAGATCGTCGAGGCCCAGGTGACGGCGCTGGAGGCCGTTCCGGTTCCCGCAACGCCCGGCGAGGCGCCGTCCCGACTCGAGCAGGCCTACCACACCGCCACCGGCGTCATAGACGCGGCCGGGCCGTTTGAGCTCCGGGATATTTGCCAGGCCGCCGCGGGTCTGTGCGATCTGATCGACGCCGCGCCGGCGGGCGGCAAGTTCGACTGGCGAATCGTCACCGTCCACGCGCAGTCGCTTCGGCTGTTGCTGACCTTGCCGCCTGAGGCGATCGAGGCGCGGGTTCGGGTGCTGGACAGCCTGCGTCAGGTGGTCAATCGCAAGACGGCTCAGACCGGCTGACGCTCCGTCCGCGCGCCGCGCGTCTGTTTGCGCCACAGGGCCGCATACTCCCCGCCCAGATGCGCCACCAGTTCGTGGTGGGCGCCGCGCTCGACGATCCGTCCGGCCTTCAACACCAGTATCTGGTCGGCGTCGGCGATGGTGGACAGCCGGTGCGCGACGACCAGGGTCGTACGGCCCGTCCGGGCCTTTCGCAGCGTCTTCTGGATGGCGGCCTCGGTGCGGCTGTCCAGCGCGCTGGTGGCCTCGTCGAGGATCAGGATGCACGGATCGGCCAGCAGGGCGCGGGCGATGCCGACGCGCTGGCGCTCCCCGCCGGACAGTTTCAGGCCGCGCTCGCCGACCCGGGTCTCCATGCCTTCGGGCAGCTCCCGAATGAAATTGGCCAGCTCGGCCGCTTCTGCCGCCGCCCAGATGGCGGCGTCGTCGGCGTCGGGTCTGGCGAAGCCGATGTTGGCGCGGATGCTGTCGTTGAACAGGGCCACGTCCTGCGGCACCAGGGCGACGGCGGCGCGCAGGGAGGCCTGGGTGACCTGCCGCGCGTCCAGCCCGTCGATCAGCACCCGGCCCTCCTGCGGGTCCAGCAGCCGCAGGGCCAGTTTGACGATGGTCGACTTGCCCGATCCGGACGGCCCGACCAGCGCCGTGGTCGTGCCCGGCGGGGCGATGAAACTGACATCCTCCAGCCCGTTGGCGCGGGCGTCGTGGCGGAAGCCGACATGTTCAAAAGCCAGGGCCGCGCCGCGCGCATCGGCCGGACGGGGCAGCGACACGGCGTCAGCGGCGTCCGCGACCTGCGGCGTCTGCCGCGTCACCTTCGACATCTCTTCCATGTCGATGAAAGACTGACGGATTTCCCGATAGGCGAAGCCGAGAATGTTCAAGGGCGCATAGAGGGAGATCATGATCAGCACCGCCGCCATGACGTCTCCCGGCCCCATCCGGCCGGCCGCCGCCTCGAACCCGGCCATGACCGCCATGACGGCCAGGCCGATGTTCATGATCACCGCCTGCATGATGTTCAGCATGGCGAGCGAACTGTTGGCCTTCAGCGCCGCGCGCGTGTAGTCGCCCAGCGCCCGGTCATAGGCGCCGGCGGCCCGGGCCTCGGCCCCGAAGGACTTGACCGTCTCATAGTTCAGCAGGGCGTCGACCGAGACGCCCGCGGCCTCGGTGTCGGCGGCGTTCATCTCCCGCCGGTGCTCCAGCCGCCAGTTGGCCAGGGCGAAGGTCGAGGCGGAGTAGATGGCGACCACCGCCACCGCCACCGCCCCGAACCGCCAGTCATAGCGTCCGGCCAGAACCCCCGCGGCCAGCACCAGTTCGACGCCGGTCGGGATCAGGTTGAAGGCCAGGATGCGCAGCAGGAAATCGACCGCCCGGGCGCCCCGATCCATCGTCCGGGACAGCGAACCGGACCGCTTGGTCTGGTGGAAGTTCAGCGACAGGCTCAGCGCGTGGGCGAAGGTCTCGGTCGCGGCCCGCCGCTGGGCGGCCGACCGCACCGGGGCGAAAACCACGTCCGAGGCGTTGGGCGCGATGGCGGACAGCAGCCGGACAAAGGCCCAGCCCACGGCGAAGCCGGCGAAGCCCATGCCGACGGCGACCGCCGCGCCCTGTCCGGCCGCGAGATGATTCACCGCCGCGCCGAGGACCAGCGGCCCCAGCACGCCCAGTCCCTTGCCGCCCAGGGTCATGCCGATGGCGGCGATCAGGCGCAGCCGCAGCTGGGGCGCGTTGGAACGGCCGACCAGCCGGATCAGATCACCCAGGGCCCGCCAGGCCGGCGGTCCGTCCGCGACCGGCCCCGGCGTTCCCGCCTGAGCCGCCTTTGCGACGGAATCCCCTCGTCGTCCCGCCCGCTCGCCTCGCATTGCCATGCGCGCAGATATGGACCGCGCCGTCGGATGCGCAAAGGGCGGGCTGACGAAAGGCCCACGTCAGTTTCGGTCGCAGGCCCGCGAACGGCCCCTGCCCCGCCGCGTCCGACTCCTGTAAGTCCGTCCCATGGCTCGTGACGGCGCAATCTATGTCTGCCAGGCCTGCGGGGCCGTCCATGGCAAATGGTCGGGCCAGTGCGGGGCCTGCAACCAGTGGAACTCCATCGTCGAGGAGAGCCGCTCGGCCCCTCCGGGCGCGATGAAACCCGCCACCGGCGCGGCGGCGCGCGGACGTGGCGTGCAGTTCGAAACCCTGCAGTCCGACACGCCCGAGCCGCCGCGCATCATCACCGGCGTGGCCGAGTTCGACCGCGTCTGCGGCGGCGGCGTGGTGCCCGGCTCGGCCATATTGCTCAGCGGCGACCCCGGCGTCGGCAAATCGACCCTGCTGCTGGACGTGGCCGGCCGCGCGGCCCTGTCGGGGCGGCGCGTGGCCTATATCTCGGGCGAGGAGGCGGTCGAGCAGATCCGGGCCCGGGCGAAGCGGATGGGCCTGCAGAAGGCCCCGGTCGAACTGGCCTCGGCCACGGCGCTGCGCGAGATCCTCGCCACGCTGAAGCGCGAGAAATTCGACATCGTCATCGTCGATTCGATCCAGACCCTGTGGTCCGACGCCCACGAGGCAGGGCCGGGCTCGGTGACCCAGGTCCGCGCCTGCGCCGGCGAGATGGTGCGGCTGGCCAAGTCGCAGGGCGTCGCCGTCATCCTCGTCGGCCACGTCACCAAGGACGGTCAGGTCGCCGGTCCGCGCGTGGTCGAACACATGGTCGACGCAGTGCTGAGCTTTGAAGGCGAGCGCGGCTATCCGTTCCGCATCCTGCGCGCCGGCAAGAACCGCTTCGGCGCCACCGACGAGATCGGCGTGTTCGAAATGGGCGACGCCGGCCTGCGCGAGGTGGCCAATCCTTCCGCCCTCTTCCTCGGCGAGAGCAAGGACCGGGCCCCGGGTGCGGCGGTGTTCGCCGGCATCGAGGGCTCGCGGCCCGTGCTGGTCGAGATGCAGGCTCTCGTGTCCAAATCGGCCTATGGCACGCCGCGGCGGGCCGTGGTCGGCTGGGACACCGGGCGGCTGGCCATGGTGCTGGCCGTGCTCGAGGCGCGCTGCGGCTTCGGCTTCGGCGACCAGGACGTCTATCTGAACGTGGCCGGGGGCCTGCGGATCAACGAACCGGCGGCGGACCTCGCGGCCGCCGCGGCCCTGATCAGTTCGGCGACCGACACGCCCCTGCCCCAGGGCTGCGTCGTGTTCGGCGAGATCAGTCTGTCGGGCGAGATCCGCGCCGTCGGCCGGGCCGAGGCGCGGCTGCGCGAGGCGCAGAAGCTGGGCTTCGACCGGGCCCTGACCCCGCCCCTGACCGTCAAGCACAAGGGCGTCGGGGTGACATCGGTGACGCGGCTGACCGAAGCGGTCGAACGAATCTCGCAAAACCGCTATTGAGGTCGGGCAGACTGCAGTTCGGGCGCGCATGACCGGTTTCGACGTAATCGCCATTCTGGTCATCCTCGCCTCGGCGGCGGCCGGCTGGGTGCGCGGCGGCACGCGCGAGATCATCACCCTGCTGAGTTTCGTCCTGGCCGCCTTCATCGCCCTCGTGGCCCTGCCGCTGACGGCGCCGCTGGGGCGGGCGCTGGTCGATCCGGACTGGGCCGGCACGATCGCCGCCGCCGTCGCCTCCTTCCTGCTGATCTATTTCGGCATCCGCATCTTCGGCTCGGTCCTGTCGAAACGGGCCCAGGCCCATCCGCAGCTGGGCGGCGTCGACCGCATTGTCGGCGTCTTCGTCGGGGCGGCGCGGTCGCTGGTCCTGCTGGGCGCCATCCATCTGGTCGTCGTCGCCGCCATGCCGGGCGAGCGCACCCCGCGCTGGCTCAGCGAGGCGGCCCTGCGGCCAGTCACCGCCGGCGCCGCGCGGATGATCCAGATCGTCCTGCCGGGCATCGGCCGGGGCGCCGACGCCCTGACGCCGGTCGTGACTTCGTCCGTGAACGAGGGCTTTTCCGGTGAAGAAGCCTTGCCCTCGCCCCAAACAAACAATACTCCGCCGCCGTCCGCCGCCGACTAGCGTTCCCAGCATCATCGGAGCCCCACGATGAGCAGTCCCGTCCATTCCATCGCTGACCCGGTCGTTCACCGGGCGCATCACCGCGACGCCGACGACGACCGGCCGCGGCTGGAGTGCGGCGTCTGCGGCGTCTGGGGCGCGGAAAAGAACGCCGCCTCGTCCATCGTCGCCCTCGGCCTGCACGCCCTGCAGCACCGCGGACAGGAAGCCTGCGGCATCGCCAGCGTCAACGACACCCGCTTCCACACCGAGCGGCACATGGGGCTGGTCGGCGAGGCCTTCGGCGGCACGGATCTGTCGGAACGCATGCCGGGCTCGGCGGCCGTCGGCCATACCCGCTATTCCACCGCCGGCGGCAGCTTCCTGCGCAACATCCAGCCGATGTTCGCCGATCTCGACCAGGGCGGCATCGCCGTCGCCCACAACGGCAATCTGACCAACCACCTCTATCTGCGGAACCAGCTGGTCGGCGAAGGGGCGATCTTCCAGTCGACCTCGGACTCCGAGGTCATCCTTCACCTCATCGCCCGCAGCCGTAAGGCCAAGATCGTCGACCGGTTCATCGACGCCATCGGCCGGATCGAGGGCGGCTACGCCCTGGTCTGCGCCACCCGGTCCAAGCTGATCGGCGCGCGCGACCCGCTGGGCATCCGCCCGCTGGTGCTGGGCCGTCTCGGCGACGCCTGGGTCCTGGCGTCGGAAACCTGCGCTCTCGACACCATCGGCGCGACCTTTGAACGCGACGTCGAGCACGGCGAGGTCATCATCATCGACCATGAGGGGCTGAAGTCGCTCAAGCCCTTCCCGACCCGCGAGGCGCGGCCCTGCCTGTTCGAATATGTCTATTTCGCCCGCCCGGACAGCGTGGTGAACGGCCGCTCCGTCTATGGGGTGCGCAAGCGGATGGGCATGAAACTGGCCCGCGAGCATGCGGTCGAGGCCGATGTCGTGGTGCCCGTGCCCGACTCGGGCGTGCCGGCCGCCCTCGGCTATGCCCAGGAGAGCGGCATTCCCTATGAGATGGGGATCATCCGCAGCCACTATCTCGGCCGCACCTTCATCCAGCCCAGCCAGGGCGCCCGCCAGAAGGGCGTGCGGATGAAGCACAGCCCCAACCGGTCGGTGCTGGAGGGCAAGCGGGTGGTGCTGATCGACGATTCCATCGTGCGCGGCACGACCTCGGTCAAACTGGTCCGCGCCGTCCGGGCCGCGGGCGCGGCGGAGGTTCACCTGCGTTCGGCCTCGCCGCCGATCCTGTGGCCGGACTTCTACGGCATCGACATGCCCGAGCGGGACCAGCTGATCGCCGCCAATATGACGCTGGAGGAGATGCGGGCCCACCTTGAGGTCGACTCCTTGGGGTTCCTGTCGGTCGACGGCCTGTATGAGGCCATGGAGGCCGGTCCGCGCGATCCGCGCCAGCCGCAGTTCACGGACCACTATTTCACCGGCGAATACCCGACCCGCCTGCTGGACCGCGAGATCGAGGAAGGCGGGCGCGAGGTCGCCGCCCGGCAACTTTCCCTTCTGGTCAGCGCTTAAACGCCACAAAGTTCCGCACAGGACGCGCCATGATCCAGCTCGGCTATTTCACCATGGACACCGAAAACATCGAAAAGGCGCGGGCCTTCTATTCCGCCCTGTTCGGCTGGACCTTCGACGAAGCCGAGTCGCATCCGAACTACGCCCATGTGGAGGGCGGTCAGCCTTCCTTCGGCTTCACCAAGGTGGAGCGGGCCAAGGACAATCCGCACCTGTATTTTCGCGTCGACGACGTCGAGCGGCTGTGCGCCCGGGTGGTCGAGCTGGGGGGCAAGGCGGCCATACCGTCCGAGACGCCGTCCGGCGTCACGGCCGTGGTCTGCGACGACCAGGGCGTCAGCTTCAGCCTGTGGCAACCGGCCCCCGGCTTCTAGCTTCCGCCGGGCCGACGGGCGCGCTATCAGGCCCGCCATGACCGACCTTCCTCTCAAAGACCGCATCGCCCTCGTCGTCGGAGCCTCGCGCGGCATCGGCTATGAGAGCGCCCTGGCGCTGGCCCGGGCCGGCGCGCATGTCATCGCCACGGCGCGGACGGTCGGGGGGCTGGAAGAGCTGGACGACGCCGTCTTCGCCGCCACCGGCAAACACGCCACCCTGATCCCGTTCGACCTGGTCGACGGCGGCGCCATCGACCGGCTTGGCGGGGCCATCTACGAGCGGTTCGGCCGGCTGGACGTCTGGGTGCAGGCGGCGGCGACCATGGGGGCCTCGGGCCTGACGCCGGTCAGCCACGCCGACCCGCGCATCTGGGCCAAGGTCGAGAAGACCAATTTCACCGCCGTCTATCGCCTGATCCGCTCGCTGGAGCCGCTGCTTAAGGCCTCCGACGCCGGACGGGCCGTCTATCTGACCACCAGCGTCGCCGCCGCGCCCAGGGCCTTCTGGGGCCTGTACGCGGCGACCAAGGCGGGGGCAGAGGCTCTGGTCAAATGCTGGGCTGACGAAATCGAATCGACGCCGATCCGGGTGTCGATCGTCGATCCGGGCCGGATGCGGACGGCGATGCGGGCCCAGGCCTTTCCGGGCGAGGATCCGCAGGACGTCATCCATCCGTCGGCCATCGGCCCGCTGATCGTCGAGCTGGCGCGCGGCGATCTGGAGCCACCGCTGGAGGTGAGTTTCAGGGACTGGAGCGCGGGGCCGGGCGTGGCGGCGCTGATCTGATCCGCCTCAGTCCGGGCGGAAGGTGATCGCGTACTGCACGATCCTGCCCGGCTCGCCCCCCTGCATATCCGCGCGAATCGTCAGGTCGGGCGCCGCAAGCAGGGCGGCCTCGCCGAAACCGAATCCGGGCGGCGTCTCGGCATGGACGATGCAGTCCGTCAGCTTGCCGGCGGGCGCGACCCGACATCGCAACACCACGACCCCTGTCACGCCCTGACTGTAGGCCTCACGCGGGTAATGCAGGCGCACGGGATCGGGCTGCCAACTGGCGGCGAGCCTCGTCTCGACCACCGGCGCACAGGCCACAGCCGAGAGCGCGGGCAGGATCGCGATCAGTCGGCGCATTTCCGGCCCTTATTTCTTCGGCAGGTGCTTCTGCCCCGTCCGCACCCGGCCTGACCGCGACACCTGACGCGCCCCGCCCCGCGCGCCCTTCTGGACGGCCACGGACGAACCGGCCTTCTTGTTGGCGCTGGCCTTGAGCCCGGCCAGAGGCTTCAGCTTGGTCTTGCCGGCCTTCTTCTGCTCCAGCGCCTTGCCGGGCAGATTGGACAGCATCTCGGCGCGCTCGGCCTTCTTGATGACCTTGCGCGGCGCGGTCTTGGCGTCGCCCTTGTAGCGTTCGGGCCCCGATTTGGAGCCGCCCGGCGCATAGGGATTCTCGCTGCCCGACTTGACCAGCAGGCGGATCGGCGTGCCGGGCAGGTCGAAGGATTCGCGCAGGTTGTTGACCAGATAGCGTTTGTATTGCTCGGGCATGGACTCGGCGCGGCTGGCCATCAGCACGAAGGTGGGCGGCCGGGCCTTGGTCTGGGCCATGTATTTGGGCTTGATCCGCTTGCCGTCGACGGCGGGGGGCGGATGCCTCTGGGTGGCCAGCGCCAGCCAGGTGTTGAGGTCCTTGGTCTTGACCTTGACCGACCAGGTCGCGTGGGCCTGAAGCACGGCGGGCATCAGGCGCTCGACGCCGCGACCGCTGTGCGACGACAGGGCGACGAAGGGCGAGCCCTTCAGCTGGGGCAGCTTGTCCTCGGCCATCTGGGTCAGCTTGGCCAGTTTCGACTGCGGCTCGGTCTCCAGGTCCCATTTGGCGGCGACATAGACCAGCGCCCGGCCCTCGCGCTCGACCAGATCGGCCAGTTGCAGGTCCTGGGTGTCGAAGGCGTCGTCCTTGTCCATGACCAGCACGACCACCTCGGCGAAGGTGATGGCGCGGATGGTGTCGGCGACCGACAGCTTCTCCAGCTTCTCCTGCACCCGGGCCTTGCGGCGCATGCCGGCGGTGTCGACCAGACGGATGTTCTGGCCTTCGTATTCCCAGTCGACCGAGATGGAGTCGCGGGTGATGCCGGCCTCGGGGCCGGTCAGCATCCGGTCCTCGCCGATCAGGCGGTTGATCAGGGTCGATTTGCCGGCGTTGGGTCGGCCGATGATGGCGATGCGGATCGGCTTGTCGGGCTCGTCGACCTCTTCGACGAAGATGTCGGCGCTGGCGGCGACGATGGCGGCGTACAGATCGGCCATGCCCTCGCCGTGCTCGGCCGAGATGGCGACCGGCTCGCCGAAGCCGAGCGAATAGGCCTCGCCGATGCCGCCGCCGCTCTCGCGGCTCTCGGACTTGTTGGCCAGCAGGATGACGGGCTTGTGCTGTTTGCGCAGGCGGTCGGCGAAGATCTGGTCCAGCGAGGTCACGCCCTCTCGGGCGTCCATCATGAACAGGATCAGGTCGCCGTCTTCCAGCGCCGCCTCGGTCTGTTCCCGCATCCGCGATTCGAGGCTGTCGTCGGTGACGTCCTCATAGCCGGCGGTGTCGATCAGCGTCAGGTCCATGTCGCCGATGTTGCCGTCGGCGTAGCGACGGTCGCGGGTCACGCCGGGGCGATCGTCGACGAGCGCGAGGCGCTTGCCGACAAGACGATTGAACAGTGTCGACTTGCCCACATTGGGGCGGCCGACGATGGCGACTTTGAGAGCCATGTCGGCCTTCTAACGCAGATTGAGGGTCCGGTGTCAGCGAATGCTGACGAGGTCGCCCCTGTCGGTGAGAACATACAGGGCGCCGTTGTAGGCGGCCGGAGCGATATACACGGGTCCGCCCAGGCGGATCGAGGCTGTCTGGGCGCCCGTCTTGGGATCGAAGGCGACCAGTTCGCCGTCCGAATTGGTCAGCACCAGCCGGTTGGAGGCCATCAGCGGACCCGACCAGACCGGCCGCACCGTGCGGTCGAAGAAGCCGAACATGCCGCCCTCCTGGCGGACGCGGCCCTCGTTGAGATCGCGGGTCCAGTAGATCTGGCCGCTGTCGCGGTTGATGACGGTCAGTTCGCCTTCCTTGGACACGACATAGACCACGTCGCCGACCGGCAGGGGCGCATTGACGCCGGCGATCGGCAGAGGCGCCCATTTCGGCTGGCCCGAGCGGATATCCATCGCGGACAGCACGCCCGAGTGGCTGACGGCGTAGACGACGCCGCGGCTGATCACCGGGCGGCCGGCGATGTCGCGGATTTCCGACAGGGCGCTGGTCCGGCTCGTGCGCGACAGGACCTGCTGCCACAGCGACTGGCCGGTCGAGGCGCGCAGGGCCACGACTTCGCCGGACGAGAAGGGCGCGATCACCGTGTCCCCGACCACCGCCGGGCTGGAGGCGCGCATCAGGCGGGCGGGCTCGGGGATGCCGCGATAGGACCAGTCCTGACGGCCGGTCGCGGTGTCGAAGGCCTGAATCTGGTTCTCGACGTCGACCACGAAGACCCGGCTGCCCGAGACGGTCGGGGCGCCGTGGATCGGCACATCGACCGGGGTGGACCAGATCACGGCGC
Organism: Brevundimonas denitrificans; assembly: GCF_030160755.1. Lineage (GTDB taxonomy): Bacteria > Pseudomonadota > Alphaproteobacteria > Caulobacterales > Caulobacteraceae > Brevundimonas > Brevundimonas denitrificans. The sequence goes on from NZ_BSOY01000008.1 coordinate 17,318, forward strand.
CGGAGGCCTGATCGATGGCGGTCACGGTGCGATAGCCCGAGGACACGAAGACCTTGCCGCCGCCGACCGCGACGCCGCCGCCGAAGCCGCCGCCGTCAGACCGGCCGCCCATGCCGAGGAAGCCGGTGCGGCGCGAATCCTCGGCCGGCTTGATGTTGGTCCGCCAGGCCTGGGCGCCGGTTCCGGCGTCGAGCGCCGAGACGCTGGCCTCGCCGTCCAGCACGAAGACGCGGCCATTGTCGGCCACGACCGGAGCCATGACCTGTCGCGTGCGCGACGAACCGGCCCCGATGCCGCGACGCCAGGCGACGGTGAATTCGGCGCCCGCGATCACATGTTCGACTGCATTCTCGGCGTTTCCGCCCGGCTGGGTCCAGGCGGTCGCCGCCTGGGGCCCGGGGATGAAGAAGTCGCGGCCCGACAGGGCGGCCGACGGAACCAGCGCCTGTTCGAACTCAAGCACCGAAATCCGCTGGCCCTCGGTGGCGGTGGCCTGGGGCGAGTTGTCCCGGCCGAGGCCGAACGGCAGCATCCCCTGCACCGTGCTGCACGAGGCGAGGGTGACGGCCAGACCGCTCAACAGGGCGACTTTAAGCACGCGATTCATGGGGTACGTCCTGAAAGCGGGGATCAAGGGCGGGCCGGAGCGGCGGCGGGCGCCGCCGGGGCCGCCGGAGCCGGCGGGGCGACGGGAATGGCGGCCTGGGCGCGCACGATGGCGGCGAGGCCGGGCGCGCCGCCCGCGTCGATCGCCGCGATGGCGAGGTCGGCGCGCTGGGTGACGATTTCGGGGGTGTCCAGACCGTTCTTGAGCAGCACGAGCGCCTCGCGGGCCGGGGCGACCTGACCGTGCTGCAGACGGGCCATGGCCAGGGCTTCCAGAGCGAAGGCGCTGAACGGGCGGTCCTCCCTGGCGAGGGGTTCGAGTCGGGCCTCGACCTGTTCCAGGGTTTCGCTGTCCATGGCCAGCCAGGCGGCCTTGAGCGCGGCGGGATCGGAGAGCAGCGGGTCGCCGGACGCCCTGGCCGCCTCGTCCAGCAACGCGATCGCGTCGGGAACGCGGTTGGCGGCGAGGGCGATGCCGGCGCGCTGGCTCAGGGCCATGGCCTTGTAGGCGCTGTTGCCGTCCTTGGCCGCCTGGACGAAGGCGGCGTCGGCCCCGACCGGATTGTTGGCCTCGAGCGATTCCAGACCGCGGTCATAGGCGACCGAGGCCTTGTCGGCCTTCGACGTCTGCCAGCTGTCCCAGCCCCAGAAGGCCAGGGCGGCGATCAGGGCGACCAGAAGCACGCCGCCCGCGACGGGCAGCCAGGTGCGGGCCAGCCGCTTGTAGCGGTCGGAGCGAAGCTCCTCCTCGACCTGCTCGAAGACATCAACCACGGATACGTCGCCCCCAGAAAACGGCTGTCAGGCCGCTGAAATTCAGTCCGGCCGGACCCTAGAGGGTCCCCTGCCCCGCCGCAACGCACGGCTTAGGGCGTGGCGGGCTTTTTCGAGAAGTAGGTCTCGACTTCGGCAGGAAAACGGCGGGCCTTCACGTCAGCGGCGTAAGTCGCCACGGCCCGGTCGATCTCGCCGCGCATATCGGCGTAGCGACGGACGAATTTCGGGGTCCAGTCGAACAGGCCCAGCATGTCGGGCGTGACCAGGATCTGGCCGTCGCAGGCGGATGAGGCGCCGATGCCGATCGTGGGTTTGTCGATGGCCAGGGTGATGTCGCGGGCCAGCCCCTCGGCCACGCCCTCGACCACCACGGCGAAGGCTCCGGCGTCCGCCGTGGCCTCGGCCTCGCTCAGGACGCGCAGCCGCTCCTCGTCGGTCCGGCCCTTGGCCTTGAAGGCCCCGTCGGTCAGCACGGCCTGGGGCCGCAGGCCGACGTGGCCCATCACCGGAATGCCGCGCTGGACCAGATAGGCGATGGTTTCCGCCACGGTGGGACCGCTTTCGACCTTCACCCCCTGGGCGCCGGTCTCCTTCATCACGCGGGCGCAGTTCTGGTAGGCCTGCTCCTTGCCGCCCTCATAGCTGCCGAACGGCATGTCGATGACCACCATGGCCCGGCGCGAGCCGCGCATGACGGCCTGGCCGTGCATGATCATCATCTCCAGCGTCACCCCGACGGTGTTGGGCATGCCGTGGACCACCATGCCGACGCTGTCGCCGACCAGCAGCAGGTCGCAGTGGTCGTCCAGCAGGGCGGCCGTCGGGGCGTCATAGGCGGTCAGGCAGACGATCGGCTCGCCGCCCTTGCGCGCCCGGATGTCGGGCGCGGCGATGCGTTTGACCGCTTCCTGCTTCTGGCTGGACATGGGGAGGTCCTCCTGTTGGGACCTCCTAGATAGTCGCCGCGGTCCGCCCCGTCATCCCTCGGGAAGACGGGGCGGCGGATCACATGTCCTGCGACAGCTTCATCACCCCGGCGGCGGCCACGGCGATCAGGGCCCCGGCGGCGATCCAGAACATCTGCATCCCGCCCATGGAGCCCAGCTCCAGATTGGCCAGGCCCAGCTGGTCGAGACCCGTCTGAACCGCGCTCTGGGTGTTGAACGAGACGCTGCGGATCCCCTGACCCAGCGCATTGCCGGCCACGACGCCGTCGCCGGCGCCCAGGTTGACGCTCATCGTTTCGCGCACCGCCACAACGCCGCCGATGACGCCGGCGAGGCCGAGGGCGAGGAAACGGATGTGCGAGCCCTTCTGCAGTTTCTGCTCGACCCGGGCGGTGAACAGGGCGGCGTCCGGCAGCTGGGGCGAGCGAGCGAACAGGCGCTCGATCTCAGGATCGAACTCGTCAGCCGACATGCTGCGCGCTCCCCAGGGGCTGTCCGGGCGGCTGGAGCCGCGCACGGAGTTTATCCAGACCACGTTTGACATGAGACTTCACCGTGCCGAGTGGCAAATTGAGGGCGGCGGCGATCTCTGGATGCGCCATGCCGGCCCCGTGACAAAGGGAGACACACAGTCGTTCGGGCTCGCTGAGCGCCTTGAGGGCTTCGTCGAGATCGACCAGGCCCGCATGATCGGTCGCGGGCGCGGCGTCTTCGTTCTCGACCTCGGCGACATAGCGGGCTTCCTTGGCGACCCGCTTGATGTAGAGGCGCGCCGCGATCCGCTTGACCCAGGCGGCGAAGGTGCCCTCGCCGCGGAATTCGGCGCAACGCTCGAACGCCTGGATGAAGGCGTCCTGGGCGATGTCGTCGGCGAGGGAGGCTTGCGCCCCCATCCGCCGCAGGAGTCCGCGCACCGCCGAGCCGTGGCGACGCACCAGTTCTCCGAACTCCCGCCGTCCGCCCGCCGCCGCAAGGGCGGCGAGCTCGACGTCGTGCCGGTCGACCAGGGATTGGGTCATGATGGTTCCCCCTGTCCGCCCGATCTCAGTCCTTGTTCTTGTTGAAGAAACTCAGGACGATGAAGGCCAGGCCGATGGTGACCGGGATGGCGGCGATGCCCAGCAGGCCGTCGCCGACATTGTCTTCCCACCCGCCGTTCAGCGAGCTGAAATCGTTGATCAGGCCGAACGCCGCGATACCGATGCCGACCGCCAGCCAGATGACCCCACGGCGGATGTCGCGGGTCCGCGACGGCAGGTTCTTGGTGACGTCCTTGGTCAGGGCGTCGAGGACCTCGGGCGGCAGGTCCTGGCCCTTGTCGATGGCGCGACGGACGGTTTCCTGGGTTTCGCGACGCTCGCGGAACTTCAGATAGGTCGGGCCGAAGATGATGGCGGTGATGCTGCCGAAGATCGACAGAATGGCCACCAGCGGGATGAAGTCTTCCATTGGGGTATCCCCTCTCGTTCGAAACCGGAGCGTGATGCCTCGGCCTTCTGACGACAAGAGGCATTGGCGGCGGCGTACAGATGCGAAACCGCAGGTGAAACTTTCGTAAGGCCGGCGAAACCGCCTAGAAGGGCGGATCAAGGGAGCCGCCATGATCGACCGTCGCATCCTGCTGGCCGGGCTGGCCGCCGCGCCGATGGCCGCCTGCGCCTCGGCTCCCCCGTCGGCCGGGGCGGCGCGCGGTTCCGAACTGACGCTGGTCACCTTCAACATCTGGCACAATCAGGGCGACTGGGCCGCACGCCTGCCGTTGCTGGTCGCCGCCATCAGGGCCGAGAACCCCGACGTCATCGGCCTGCAGGAAGTGCTGGAAGACGCCGCCGTCGGCCTGCCCAACCAGGCCCGGACGATCGCCGACGCCCTGGGCGGCTATTCGGTGCAGTTCGTCTCCACGGATCCGGAGGGCGCCCCGCGCCGCTACGGCAACGCCCTGCTGAGCCGCCTGCCCGTGATTGGAACCGATTCCCGCAAGCTTCAGCCGCTGGACGACTATCGCACCGCTCTCCGGGTCCGCGTCTCGCTGGGCGAGCGGGCGGTGGACGTCGTCAACACGCACCTCGCCTGGCAGGCCGATGCGGCGGCCGTGCGCGCGCGCCAGATCGCCGACCTGGTCTCCATGTTGCCGCAGGACGGCGCGCCCCTGATCGTCATGGGCGACTTCAATGCGGTGCAGGAGGATGCGGGACTGGCCGCCCTCACCGGCCCGCGTTTCTTCAGCGCCCTGCCGCGCGGAACGACGGCAACGACCCTGAACCCGGCCAAAGGTCATCCGAACCGGGTCATCGACCACATCTTCGCCGAGACAGCCGGCTTCGCCCCGGTGCGCGCCTCCGTGATCGGCTCAGAGCCGGTGAACGGCGAATATCCGTCCGACCATTTCGGCGTGGCGGCGACCGTCAGCGTGCGCTGAACGGGGTCCTCAGACCGCCCCTGAAACGTCGCGACAGCCACAGGGCGGCGATGGCGGTGACCGCGGCCCCGGCCAGCATGGCGGCGGCGGGCTGGAGCGCGGCGCCCAGACTGTCGCTCATCGGCCCGACCACCGGAATCAGCGCCCACAGCACCGCCACCGCGGCCACCGCCCAGGGCACGAGGGCGCCGACGGTCATCCACGCCCGGCGCAGGGCGATGGCTTGGGCCATGCGGGCCTGAAAGGCGTAGTCGCGCGCGGGCGGGGCCTCGGCGGCGAACAGGGCGGACAGTTTCTGTTCAGGCGTCATCCGGACCTCCCAGCGCCTTGAGCAACCGCGCCCGTCCGCGTGCAACATGCGACTTCACCGTGCCCAGCGGCAAGCCCAGGGCCATCGAAGCCTCGCCATGCGACCAGCCGTCGGCCAGGCACAGGGCCACGCAGGCGCGCACATCCGGGGGCAGCTCCGCCATCGCCGCCGTGACGGACATCCGGTCTTCGGGCGAGATTCCGGCGGGCGTTTCGACCGTCTCCAGCCAGATATTGTCGCGGGCGGCGCCGCGCCGCGACGACCGGATGCGGTCCTGAGCCTTGCGCCATGCGATGCCGCACAGCCAGGCGCGGACCCCGGCCGGCTCCTTGAGCGATCGTAATGACCCCCAGGCCGCCAGAAAGGCGTCCTGCGCCACATCGTCCGCCTCGGCCCAGCCGCCGCCCAGCATCCGCCGCAGGAAGCCGCGCACCGACGCCTGATGCCGTTCGATCAGGCGTGAAAAGGCCGCGTCCGAGCCGGCGAGCGCGCGGCTCACCAGCTCGGCGTCGGTCTGTAGTCCCCCCATGGCCTGCGTCCCCGGTCAGCATCAGGCCCCCGGGCCGCGTCCGCCGCTGCGCAGGGCCGAGACCAGCGAGGCCAGGCACAGGGCGCCCAGGACGAAGCTGACAATCAGGAAGGCGTCGCCCGCGCCATAGATGTCGGACCAGCTGGCATAGGCGAAGCCGGCGGCCATGACCCCGAACAGCACCACGGAGAACCACGACCCGTCGCCCGGGCGGCCAGCCTGATTGCGGGTCTGCCAGGCGTCGTCGTCGGCGTCGATCGGCCGATCCAGCACCTTCAGCAGGGCGGCGGGCGGCTCCTGCCCCTTCTCGGCATAGGTCTGGATCAGCTTCAGCGTGTCTCTCTGACGCCGGTAGTTGAGCAGGCTCGAAAAGCCCGAGGCCAGGAACCAGCCGAGCGGAAAGATCAGCCACCAGTAGGAACGGAACAGGTCTTCCATCGTCATCACCCCTCGTCGCGCCAGGCCCATCGCCCTCGCTTTCATAGGGTAGTCGGCGCCGGCGTCGCCAGTGGATGCGCCCGGATGGATTTTTCCGACGCGGCGAGGAATGATCGGCGTGCAACGTCGGTCGCCGCCCTGCGTTGGCAAGCGGCGCCCCTTCCACCCCCGACCGGAACCATCCCATGGCTCAGATCACCTATCGCATCGTCGAACACGACGGAGGCTGGGCCTATCGGGTCGGCGACACCTTCTCCGAGACCTTTCCGGACCACGACTCCGCCCGCGCCGCGGCCGTGGCGGCGTCGCGCGAACAGAAGGTCCCCGATGAGGACACCCTGATCGAATATGCCGACCCGTCGGGTAACTGGATCACCGAACGCGCCGACGGCCACGACCGGCCGGAGGTCGACGTCGAGGGCTAGGTCAGGACCGACGCGTACCGCTCCGGCTTGAACCCCACCAGGGTCCGGTCGCCCGTATCCAGCACCGGCCGTTTGATCATCGACGGCTGGGCCAGCATCAGGGCGACGGCCTTGTCCGCATCCAGGTCCGCCTTGTCGGCGGCCGGCAAAGCCCGGAAGGTCGTGCCGGCTCGATTCAGCACCGTCTCCCAGCCGTGCTCGGCGACCCAGGCCTCCAGCCGCGGCCGGTCGATCCCGGCCTTCTTGTAGTCATGGAAACTGTGGGCGACGCCGTGCTGATCCAGCCAGACACGGGCCTTCTTGACGGTGTCGCAATTGGGGATGCCGTAAAGGGTCAGGGTCATGACGCCTGTTTGCCCAGCGCCCCCGGGAATCGCAAGGCGGCGCCCGGGGTTTGCATTTAACTCTCTGGTTTAATATAGGAGATTGGCCAGCAAAGGAGAGCCGCCATGACCGCCCTGCCCCCGCGTCAGAAGATCATCCCCTGCCTCTGGTTCGACAAACAGGCCGAGGAGGCCGTCAGCTTCTACGTCTCGCTGTTGCCGGACTCCCGCATCGACGCCGTCATCCGATCGCCCGGCGACTACCCGAGCGGCAAGGCCGGCGACGTCCTGCTGGTCGAGTTCACCCTTGGGGGCAACCGCTATACCGCCCTGAACGGCGGGCCGCATTTCAGCTTCACCGAGGCCATCTCCCTGCAGATCGACTGCGAGGACCAGGCCGAGGTGGACCGGCTGACCGAGGCCCTGTCGGCCGTGCCCGAGGCCGAGCAGTGCGGCTGGGTCAAGGACCGCTACGGCCTGTCGTGGCAGATCGTCCCCTATGCGATGAACCGCTACCTCGCCGATCCCGACCCGGCCGTCCGCAGGCGCGTGTTCGAGGCCATGATGCATATGAAGCGGCTGAACATCGCCGAGCTTGAACGCGCCGTGCGCGGCTAGTCGTCATCCGCTTCCCGGCTGCCGGCGACAACGGGTGTCGGCGGGCCCGCGAGCGCCATGTTCAAAGCCTCGCGATCCAGTCCGTTCTCCCACTTGGCCACCACGATCGTGGCCACGGCGTTGCCGATGAAATTGGTCAGGGCGCGGCATTCGCTCATGAACCGGTCGACGCCGAGGATCAGGGCCATGCCCGCCACCGGCACGCTCGGCACCACCGCCAGCGTCGCCGCCAGGGTGATGAACCCGGCCCCCGTCACGCCCGCCGCGCCCTTGGAGCTCAGCATGGCCACGGCCAGCAACAACAGCTGGTCGCCCAGCGACAGCTCCACCCCGCAGGCCTGGGCGATGAACAGGGCCGCCAGCGTCATATAGATGTTGGTGCCGTCCAGATTGAACGAATAGCCCGTCGGCACGACCAGCCCGACCACCGACCTGTCGCAGCCGGCGCGGCCCATCTTCTCGATCAGGCTGGGCAGGGCGGCTTCGGACGACGAGGTGCCGAGCACCAGCAGCAGCTCCTCCTTCAGGTATCGGATCAGTTTGAAGATCGAGAAGCCGTTGAACCGCGCGACGGCGCCCAGCACCACCACCACGAACAGGGCCGAGGTCAGGTAGAAGGTGGCCACCAGGGCCGCCAGATTGATCACCGACTCGATGCCGTAGCGGCCGATGGTGAAGGCGAAGGCCCCGAAGGCCCCGATCGGCGCCGCCTTCATCAGGATGGCGACCAGTTTGAAGAAGGCCTCCGACACGCTCTCCAGCACCGTCATCACCGGCTGGGCCCGCTCGCCGATGACGGCCAGCGAAATGCCGAACAGAATGGCGAAGAACAGGACCTGCAGGATTTCGCCGCCGGCGAAGGCGCCGACCACGGTCTCGGGAATGATGTTCATCAGGAAGGCGACGATGTCGGTGTCGTGCGCCTTGGCGACATAGGTCTCGACCGCCGCCGGATCCAGCGTCGCCGGGTCCACGTTCATGCCCGCCCCGGGCCGCACCACATTGGCCACAATCAGGCCGACGACCAGGGCCAGGGTCGAGAAGGTCAGGAAATAGGCGAAGGCCTTGCCCACCACCTTGCCCAGCTTGCCCAGGTCGCGCAGGTGGGCGATGCCGGTGGCCACGGTCAGGAAGATCACCGGGGCGATGATCATCTTCACCAGCCGGATGAAGGCGTCGCCCAGCGGCTTCAGGCTTTCGCCGAAGACCGGCCAGAAATGCCCGATCAGGGCCCCGAGGCTGATGGCGACCAGCACCTGGAAATAGAGATGGGTCCAGATCGGCTTGCGCGCCGGGGGCGGCAGGGGCGCGGCCGGCCCCGGCACGGCGACGCCGGGCGCAACCTTCGTCACGGTCGGGGCGCGCTTGCGAACCCCGGCGGATGTCGTGGGCTTGCGCGCCATGGCCGTCCCCTCCCCTCGCGGCCCGGTGGCCACGACTCGCGGACGTCAGCCTAGAGCGACTGCCCGTCGGTTCACAGCCTCAGGCCGTCGCCACCCGCGCGAGGTCGGCGGTGATCCGTTCGGCCACCTTCAGCCGGTCCGCCGCCGTGTCCCACTCGCCCTTGACCACGATCTTCTGGTCCGGCCGGATCTTCCAGAAGGCGTGGTTCTTCTGGATCAGCCCGACCAGCCCCATCGGATTGGGGAAGGCGTTGTTGCGCAGGGTCAGCACAGCTCCCTTGGGCCCGATGTCGATGCGCTCGATACAGGCCGTCTTGCAGTTGGCCTTGATGCCGACGATGCGCAGCAGCTGTTTCGCCTCGTCCGGCAGCGGCCCGAACCGGTCGATCAGTTCGGCGGCCAGCGCCTCGCGCGTCTCGGAGTTTTCGGCGTCGGACAGGCGACGATAAAGACTCAGACGAACATTCAGGTCCGGGACGTATTCCTCTGGAATCAATACAGCTGCGCCGACATTGATCGCCGGCGACCAGCCGCGGTCGACGACCCCGCCGCCCTCGCCCGACTGGCGCAGCTCGGCGACCGCGTCCTCCAGCATCTGCTGGTACAGCTCGACCCCGACCTCGCGGATATGGCCCGACTGTTCGTCGCCCAGCAGATTGCCGCCGCCGCGCTGGTCCAGATCGTGGCTGGCCAGCTGGAAGCCGGCGCCGAGGTTGTCCAGCGACTGCAGCACCTGCAGCCGCCGCTCGGACGACAGGCTCATCGGCTTGTTCGGCGGCGTGGTCAGATAGGCGAAGGCCCGCGCCTTGGCCCGCCCGATCCGACCGCGGATCTGGTGCAGCTGGGCCAGGCCGAACATGTCGGCCTTGTGCACGATCAGGGTGTTGGCCGTCGGCACGTCCAGCCCGCTCTCGACGATGGTGGTCGACAGCAGCAGGTCGTAGCTGCCGTCGTAGAAGGCGCTCATCACGTCTTCCAGCTGGGTCGGCGACATCTGGCCGTGGCCGACGACGAATTTGATCTCGGGCACCTTCTCGCGAAGGAACTGCTCGATGTCCGGCAGGTCCGACAGGCGCGGCACGACATAATAGGCCTGACCGCCGCGATATTTCTCGCGCAGCAGGGCCTCGCGCACCAGCACCGGATCCCACGGCGTGACATAGGTCCGCACCGCCAGACGGTCGACCGGCGGGGTGGCGATGATCGACATCTCGCGGATGCCCGACAGCGCCATCTGCAGCGTCCGCGGGATCGGCGTCGCCGTCAGGGTCAGCAGGTGGACGTCGGCGCGGAGGCCCTTCAGCTTCTCCTTGTGCTTGACCCCGAAATGCTGCTCTTCATCAACGATAACAAGGCCCAGATCCTTGAACCCGACCTGATCGCTCAACACCGCATGGGTGCCGACGACGATCTCGAACGAGCCGTCCTTCAGTCCCGCCCGCGTCTCGGCGGCATCCCTGGCCGTCACCATCCGCGACAGGTGGCGCACCTTGACCGGCCAGCCGGCGAACCGCTCGCTGAAGGTCTTGAAATGCTGCCGCGCCAGCAAGGTCGTCGGGCAGACGATGGCCACCTGCTGGCCGGTCATGGCCACGACGAAGGCGGCCCGCAGCGCCACCTCGGTCTTGCCGAAGCCGACGTCGCCGCAGATCAGTCGATCCATCGGCGTGCCCTTGCCGAGGTCCTCCAGCACGTCGCCGATGGCGTTCAACTGGTCGTCGGTCTCCTCATAGGGGAAGCGGGCGCAGAATTCGTCGAACAGGCCGTGCGGCGGAACGATCGGATCCGAGCTGCGCAGCGACCGCTTGGCGGCAAGGGCGATCAGCCCCTCGGCCATGTCGCGCAGACGGGCCTTGGCCTTGGCCTTGCGCGCCTGCCAACCGGCGCCGCCCAGCCGGTCCAGCTGCGCCCCGTCGGTCTCCGAGCCGTAGCGGGTCAGCAGGTCGATGTTCTCGACCGGCAGATACAGCTTGCTGTCGCCGGCGTAGAGCAGCTCCAGGCAGTCGTGCGGCGCCTGCTGGATCTCCAGCGTCTTCAGGCCCTCATAGCGGCCGATGCCGTGGTCGAGGTGGACCACAAGATCGCCGGTCGTCAGAGCGGAGGCCTCGGCGAGGAAGTTCGACGCCCGCCGCTTCTTCTTCGGCCGCGCCAGCCGGTCGCCCAGCATGTCGGTCTCGGAGATGACGGCGACGGCTTCCGTCTCGAAGCCATGTTCGACCGGCAGAACCCCGCGCAGATAGATGTCCTTCGGCGCCGTCTGGACATCGGCCCAGTTGCGCACCGCGACGACGTGCTCCAGTCCGTGGTCGGCCAGCATGGCCGCCAGACGCTCGGACGAGCCCTCGGTCCAGGAGGCGAACAGCACCCGTTTGCCCGCCGCCTTCAGCGCCTGGGCGTGGCGCGCCACGGCCTCGAACAGATTGACGCTGTCCTGGGCCCGTTCGGCGGAGAAACTCCGCCCCAGCCGGCCGCCGGCGTCTTCGCCGGGTCCGTGGAAGGGCGACAGCCGCCGCACCCAGCGGCCGGCCAGTGCGTTGTTCCAGTCGCTCTCGCCCAAATACAGCCGCTCGGGCGGCAGGGCGCGGTAGGCCGCCCCGCCCTTGCCCATGGCGGCGTCGCGCCGGGCCTCCCAGGCGTCGCGGGTCAGGTTCCAGCGCTCGCTCCGCGCCGCCTCGACCTGGTTGTCGAGGAACAGGCGGGCATCGTCGGGCAGGTAGTCGAACAGGGTCTCCAGCCGGTCGTAGAGCAGCGGCAGCCAGTGCTCCATGCCCTGCCGCCGCGCGCCCTCGCTGATGGCCGCGTAAAGCGGATCGTCGCCGGCCGCGCCGAACAGGGCCAGATAACCGGTGCGGAAACGGGAGATGCTGTCGGCGTCCAGCAACGCCTCGGAAACGGGCGCCAGATGCACCTCGCGCCGCTGGCCGGTCGAGCGCTGGGTGTCGGGATCGAAGGTGCGGATCGACTCCAGCTCGGAGCCGAACATGTCCAGACGCACCGGCTCCTCGAAGCCCGGCGGATAGACGTCGATGACCCCGCCGCGGATGGCGAACTCGCCCTTTTCCGAGACAGTCGAGGCGCGCATATAGCCGTTGGCCGCGAAATAACGCTCCAGCGCCGCCGTATCGAGGTCGAGGCCGACCGTGGTCTGGAATCCCGCCCCGTTGGTCACCTCGCGCGGCGGCGTGCGCTGCATGGCGGCGCCGACGGTGGTGACCACCAGCATCGGTCTTCGGTCTCCGGGCGCGCGCTGCGCCAGCCGGGTCAGGGCCGCCATCCGCTCGGCCGAGACCGACGAGGTCGGGCTCAGCCGGTCATAGGGCAGGCAGTCCCAGGCCGGGAATTCGACGATCTCGATGGCGTCGGCGAAGAAGCCGAAAGCCTGAACGAACTCGCCCATGCGGGCGTAATCGCGGGCCACGAACAGGCCGACGCCGCCCTCGGCCTTCAGCCGCTCGGCGACGACCAGGGCGTCGAGCCCCTCAGGCGCGCCGCCCAGCTCCTGGTCGCTGCGTTGGGGAAGGGCGCCGTCCATCAGCCGGCCCCCTCGGCCACGGCCGCGGCGACATGGTCGCGCATGAAGGTCCGCAGCTTGAACATCAGAGCGGTGTCGTGCGCCGCCGGCGTCGGCTCCGTTCCGGTGATCCAGGCGTAGATCCGGTGATCGTCGTCCTCGGCCAGCAGGGCCTCGAGGCAATCCAGTTCGCCTTCGTCGAGCGTCGGCCCGACCTGATCCACGAAGGGACCGAGTACGAGATCGGCCTCGCGGAATCCACGCCGCCACGCCCGGAAGGTGATCCGGCCCAGTCGTTGCTTCAGACGTGCGTCAATATCGGCCACAAGGTTCCTTGCCCGGTCGGTCAGGTTCAATCGCGCAGCGGAGATAGCGTTCCACACGCGGTTTCGCCAGCTATGCTGTCGTCGCATGCGGCCGCAGATTCTCTTTCCCCTGTTCGCGGAGGTTTCCAGCCTGAAGGGCGTGGGGCCGAAGATCCTGCCGCTCGTCCAGAAACTGGCCGGGCCGCTGGTCCGGGACCTCCTGTTCCTCTCGCCCTCCGGACTGATCGTGCGCCGGCCGATGACGGCGGCGAACGCGGTCGAGGGACAGGTCGGGATCTTCGAAGTCGTGATCGACCGGCTGATCGTCCCCGGCAAGCCCGGCGTCCCGATCAAGGTCCGCGCCTCGGATGACACCGGCTTCGTCCACATGATCTGGTTCGGCGGCTCGGCCCAGCACATCGACCGCCTGTTGCCCAGGGGCCAGAAGCGGCTGGTCACCGGCAAGGTCGAACGCTATCTGGCCGAGGTCCAGATCGTCCATCCGGACATCTACACGCCCGAACAGGCCGGCGAGATCGCCGCCATCGAGCCGGTCTATCCGGCGACCCAGGGCCTCTCCTCGCGGGTGGTCCGCAAACTGGTGCAGACGGCGCTGACGCATGCGCCGGAGCTGCCGGAATGGCAGGACCCGGCCTGGATGGCGAGGAACCGGTGGCCGGGCTGGCGCGCCGCGCTCGAGACCCTGCACGCGCCGACCTGCGAGCCCGAGCTGGAGCCCGACGCTCCGGCCCGCCAGCGGCTGGCCTATGACGAACTGCTGGCCCATCAGCTGGCTCTCGCCCGGCGCCGACGCGCGCGCCAGATCACCCCGGGACCGCGGATCACGCCCGGCGAGGCCTCGGCCCATCTTCTGGCCGCCCTGCCCTTCGACCTGACCGGCGCCCAGGTCCAGGCCGTGGCCGAGATCCGCCGCGACCTGGCCTCGGGCGAACAGATGGGCCGGCTGCTCCAGGGCGACGTTGGTTCGGGCAAGACCGCCGTCGCCGCCCTGTCGCTGGGCGACACGGCGGCCTCGGGTTTCCAGGCCGCCTTGATGGCCCCCACGGAAATCCTCGCCCGCCAGCACTGGCAGCGCCTCGCGCCGATGCTCGAGGCCGCCGGGGTCCCCACCATCCTGCTGACCGGCCGCGACACCCCCGGCGAACGCCGCGCCCGCCTGGCGGCGCTGGCCTCCGGCGAGGCCAGGGTCGCCATCGGCACCCACGCCCTGTTCCAGGACGCCGTCCGCTTCGACCGGCTGGCGCTCGCCGTCATCGACGAACAGCACCGCTTCGGGGTCAACGAACGCCAGCGGCTGCAGGCCAAGGGCGATCCGCGCACCGGCGGGGTCCATCTGCTGACCATGTCCGCCACGCCGATTCCGCGGACGCTGGAGCTGACCCAGTACGGCGAGCTGGAGGTGTCGCGCCTGACCGAGAAGCCGCCGGGCCGTACCCCCGTCACCACCGCCGTCCTGCCTCTGGCCCGCATCGGCGAGGTGGCCAAACGGCTCAAGGCGGCGATCGACAGCGGCGCCCAGGCCTACTGGATCTGCCCGTTGGTAGCCGAAAGCGAGGCCATCGATCTCGCCGCCGCCGAGGCCCGCGCCGCCGACCTGCGCCGCATCCTGAAGGTCGAAGTGGGTCTGGCGCACGGCCAGATGCCGGGACCGGAACGCGAGGCGGTCATGGCCGATTTCGCAGACGGCCGCATCCCGTTGCTGGTCGCCACCACCGTGGTCGAGGTCGGCGTCGATGTGCCCAACGCCACCATCATGGTCATCGAACACGCCGACCGCTTCGGCCTGGCCCAGCTGCACCAGTTGCGCGGCCGGGTCGGGCGCGGGGCCAAGGCCAGCGCCTGCATCCTGCTGTACGGCGGCGGCGACGACGGGCTCGGGGAGACCGCGCGGCTGCGACTTGAGACCCTGCGCCGCACCGAGGACGGGTTCGAGATCGCCGAGGAGGATTTCCGCCTGCGCGGCGGCGGCGATCCGCTGGGTCTCAAGCAAAGCGGCTTCCCGGCCTATCGCTTCGCCGACCCGATCCGGCACCGGTCGTTGCTGCTGGCGGCGGCCGACGATGCGCGGCTGGTGCTGGGCCGCGATCCGGACCTGACCTCCCCGCGCGGCGAGGCGGTCCAGGTGCTGGAAGCCCTGTTCGACTGGCGCAACGACCGGCCGGGGATCGACTAGGCGGGCAGACGTGCCTGCCAGACGGCCAGCCGCGCCTGAACATCGGCTTCAATATCGCCATAGAACAGATTGTAGGGACGGGATTTTCTTCGGTCCGCCCAACTCCCGGTCTCACGGAACGACTCGGTCCTCGGCTCGGTGTGGCGCAGCAGGCCGTCGCGGCACTGGGTGGCGATCTCGCGGGCCATCAGGGCCGGCCGCACGCCCCATTCCAGCCCGGTGGCGTTGGTCGCCCCCTGATGCAGCCGGGCCTCGACCGGAGATGTGTCGGTCGAACCGGTCACCGGGTTGACGCACAGGGCGGCGCGGCCCGCGAGGTCAACCAGCCGCCCCCGTTCGTCCCAGACCAGCGCCCGCCGCAGCCGGCGCCGTCCCGCCCCGTCATTGCCCTCGCTGACCGGCGACCAGGCCACGATGCAGCCGACCCGGGCGCGGCTGTGGCAGGCCGGAACCTGCGGCGACAGGCCATCCACAGCGACCACGACATCCATCAGATAGGCGGCGACCAGCCGCGCGCGCAGGGCGGGGTCGTCGGCCACCCGCTCGCGCACCAGCCGCTCGACCAGATCGCCGCCCTGCTCCACGCCGGCCAGTACAATGGGGCCGTCCGGGTGGCGCGCGATCCAGGCGTCAAAGGCGGCGGCGATGTCGCCCCAGGCGAAGGCCCGCGCCTCGCGCGCATCGTCGCGCAGCGTCAGCCGCGTGTAGAGGCTGCCCTGACGATAGCGCGGCGCGCTGATCTCCCCCGCCCGGGCGAACGGCCCCGCATAGTTCGGCAGGACGACGCGTTTCAGCCAGGCGTCGGCTTTCGGGTCTCCGATCGGCCCGTTCCATTCGCGGCCGCCGTCATAGGTGGTGGAATGCACGAAGAAGACCGCTGCCGGACCGGCCTCAGGCGCCCGGGCGTCGCGCAGCGCCCAGGCCGTCGGGTCCCGGTAGTCGGGCGCCGGCGGGGGCGTATAGGTCTGGAACGGCGCCTGCGGGTCGAGACTGGCTCTCAGGATGTCGCCGCGCCACACCGCCACCGCCGTGGCCAGTACCAGCACGACGGTCAGGCCGATCCAGCCGACCCATTGGCGCAGGCTCATCCGGCCGATCGTCATCGATACGGGTCCGCCGTGGCCAGGAAGGCCTGGACGTAGCGACGAACGCCTTCCTCCAGCGGCGTCGACTGCCCCTGGAAGCCCGCCGTCCGGACCCGGTCCATCCGGGCCTCGGTGAAATACTGGTACTTGTCGCGGATGCTCTCGGGGGTGTCGACATATTCGACACGGGGCGGCTTGCCCGCCGCCGCGAAGGTGGCATGGGCCAGGTCGAGAAAGGACCGCGCCTGTCCCGAACCGGCGTTGAAGATCCCCGAGACGTGCGGCGCGTTGAGCAGCCATTCGACGATGTCGACCACATCGTCGACGAAGACGAAGTCGCGCATCTGGCCGCCGTCGGCGTAGTTCGGATTGTGCGAGCGGAACAGGGTGACCGGCTCGTCGGCCTGCACCTTCGGCCAGATCTGGGCCACGACCGACTTCATCCCGCCCTTGTGGCCTTCGTTCGGCCCATAGACGTTGAAGAATTTCAGCCCCGCCCACTGGCTGGGCGACTGGCCGCGGTCCGACTGGCGCGCCGCATACTGGTCGAACAACATTTTCGAGTAGCCATAGGCGTTTAGCGGCCTGAGCGACGCCAGCGCTTCAAGGCTGTCGTCATCCTCGAACCCGCCGTTCCCGTCGCCATAGGTCGCCGCCGACGAGGCATAGATCAGCCGGGCGTCGCGCAGGCTGCACCAGTCCCAGATGTCCCGCGACAGGCTGAAATTAGTGCGCAGGATCAGGTCCGCATCCGGCTCGGTGGTCGAGGAAATGGCCCCCATATGGACCACGGCCTCGATCGAATCCGCGTGCCGCTCCAGCTGTTCGAACAGCTCCTCCGGCTGCCAGAAGTCGGCGATCGGGTGTTTGGCGATGTTCTTCCACTTGCCCAGCGATGCGTCTTCCAGACGGTCGCAGACGACCACGTCCCGCCGGTCCTCGGCGCATAGCCGGGAGACGACGTTGGAGCCGATGAAGCCCGCGCCGCCGGTGACCACGATCATGCGCCGGCTCATGTTTCGTCCTTCATCTTCTCGATCGTCTTCGTCGTCGAATAGCCGTCCTCGAACGTGGCCAGTCTGACCTCGCCGCCCCAGCTCTCGACCAGATCGCCGCCGACCACCCCCTCGCGGGTGTAGTCCGCCCCCTTGATCAGCACATCGGGCCGCAGCCGCTCGATCAGGGCGATGGGCGTCGGGTCGTCGAAGGCCGTCACCCGGTCCACCGACTGCAGCCCGCCGATGACCACCGCCCGGCTGTCCAGATCATTGATCGGCCTGCCCTCGCCCTTGAGCCGCCGCACCGAGGCGTCCGTGTTCAGCGCCACCACCAGCCGGTCGCACCAGCCGCGCGCCTGGGCCAGATAGGCGACGTGGCCGCGGTGCAGGATGTCGAAACAGCCGTTGGTGAAGCCGACCTTCAGCCCCTGCCGCTTCCAGCCCTCGACCACATGCGCCAGCTCCTCCAGCGGCATGACCTTGGCGTGGGCCCCGGCGGCGTGCTGGCTCATCTCGGCGTCGATCAGCTCGGCCGGGGTGACCACCGCCGTGCCGGCCTTGCCGACCACCACGCCCGAGGCGAGGATGGCGAACTCCACCGCCGTCTCCAGCGAGGCGCCCGCGCCCAGCGCCAGACCCAGGGCCGCCAGACCGGTGTCGCCGGCGCCCGAGACGTCGAACACCTCCCGCGCCCGGCCCGGGAAATGCCGCACCGGCCCGCCGCGCCGCATCAGGCTCATGCCCTTGCCGGCCCGGGTGACCACCACCGCCTGAACCGTCGTAGCGTGCAGCAGCGCCTTCAGCGCCGCCTCGATCTCGGCGTCGGTCTCCACCGGCAGACCCGTGGCCCCGGCCAGCTCGCTGGCGTTTGGCTTGATCAGATCGACCGCGCCATAGCGGGCGAAGTCGCGCCCCTTGGGGTCGACCACGACCGGCGCGCCGGACTCTTCCGCCGCCGCCAGCGCCTGGGCGATCACCAGGTCGCTGACGACACCCTTTGCGTAGTCAGACAGCAGATAAACGTAAGCGCCCGTAAAGGCTTCGCTTTCATCGCCCATCAGGGCGGCGGCCTCCTCGTCGAGCCGCAGCAACTGCTGACCCGCGGCGACGAAACGCGTCTTGACGATGGTGGCGACCCCGGAGCGCCGTTCGATCGCATCCTCGATGCCCGGCTCCGCCGCGACCAGCGCCGCCAGCTCGTCTCCGGCCGCGTCCCGGCCCGCTACGGCGCCCAGTCGCGCGATCCCGCCCAGCGCCGCGACGTTGCGCGCCACATTGCCGACGCCGCCGGGCATGGCCGTGATCCGGCGGGTGCGCAGGACCGGGATCGGGGCCTCGGGCGAAATCCGGCTGACCTCGCCATAGACATACCGGTCCAGCATCAGGTCGCCGACGCAGGCGACCTTGACCCCCCGGACCCGCTCCAGCAGGGCCTGCAATTGTCCGAGATCGAGCGTCCGTTCAGCCATGACCCTGGCCTATCGGATTCACGCGGCCTTCGCCATCCGCGCCTTGGTCAGGTCGTCATAGGCGATCAGGTCGGCGGCCAGCGCCTCGAACTGGTCCAGCGGCACCATGTTCGGACCGTCGGACGGCGCGTTGTCGGGGTCCTGGTGGGTCTCCATGAAGACCGAGTCAACGCCCACGGCCACGGCGGCCCGCGCCAGCACCGGCACGAACTCGCGCTGCCCGCCCGAGGACGTCCCCTGCCCCCCCGGCTGCTGCACGCTGTGCGTCGCGTCGAACACCACCGGGCAGCCGATCTCGCGCAGGATCGGCAGCGACCGCATGTCGCTGACCAGGGTGTTGTAGCCGAAGCTGGCCCCGCGCTCGCAGGCCATGACGTTCGGATTGCCCGCGCCGACCACCTTGGCGATGACGTTCTTCATGTCCCAGGGCGCGAGGAACTGTCCCTTCTTGATGTTGATCGCCTTGCCGGTGGCGGCGGCGGCCAGCAGCAGGTCGGTCTGGCGACAGAGGAAGGCCGGGATCTGCAGCACATCCACCGCCTGGGCGGCGATGCGGCAATGCTCCTCGGTGTGCACGTCGGTCAGCACCGGCAGGCCCGTGACCTCCCGGATCTCGGCGAAGATCGGCAGCGAGCCCTCGAGGCCGAAGCCCCGGGCGGCGGTCGCCGATGTGCGGTTGGCCTTGTCGAAACTGGTCTTGTAGATGACGCCGACGTTCAGCCGCTCGCCGATCTCCTTCAGCGCATGGGCCATCTCCAGCGCGTGCTGGCGGCTTTCCAGCTGGCACGGGCCGGCGATGAAGACGATGCGTTGTCCGCCGCCGATGGAAACGGGGCGCTTCAGCCCGTCCTTGATGTCGATGATGGCGTTTGGCTTGGACAAGGCGGATTTCCCGGAGTTGCGGCTTGGCGACGCGCGGCTGATGCCGCACTTGTGCGGCGATCAGGTGGCGTCGAACACTGAGGTTCGCAAGCTATCAGGAGCCCGCACGCATGACCACCGAGGCCGGAGACAGACCCGTCATCCTGTGGTTCCGCCAGGACCTGCGCCTTGCCGACAACCCCGCCGTCGTCCACGCCGTTGAGACGGGCCGCCCGATCCTGCCGCTCTATATTCTCGACCAAGGCCCTGCGACGCTTCAGACGGGCGCAGCGTCCCTGTGGTGGCTCGACAAGTCCCTGCGCGCGCTGGACGCCTCGCTGCGTGCCCGCAGCTCCCTCCTCATCCTGCGTCGCGGAGACAGCGAGGCCGAACTCCGCCGCCTGATCGACGAGACCGGCGCCGACGCCGTCTTCCTGAACCGCCGATTCGAACCCGACGCCTTCGCCCGGGACGCCGACATCGCCCACGGGCTCCAGGCCGACGGCGTGGCCTGCAAGGGCTGGAACGGAACCCTGCTGGCCCGGCCCGGGTCGGTGCTCAATGGATCCGGCCAGCCGTACAAGGTCTTCACACCCTTCCACCGGGCCCTTCTGGCCGCCACTGTCGCCCCGCCGCCTGCGCCTGCGCCCGCCGACATCCGGACGCTGCCTGAACCCGCTTCTGATGACATCGACGCCTGGGGCCTGCACCCCACCCGCCCGGACTGGTCGCACGGCTTCAACTGGACGCCCGGCGAAGCGGGTGCGGAGGTCGCTTTGGCGACCTTCCTGTCACGCGGCCTCAAATCCTACGGCAAGGGTCGCGACATCCCGGCCGAACCGGCGACCAGCCGCCTGTCGCCCCATCTGCATTTCGGCGAGATCAGTCCATGGCGTGCCGTCGAAGCCGCCCGTTCCGCCGCCGCCGACGGCCGCGCGCCCGCCGCCGAGGCGGACAAGTTCGTCGCCGAGATCGGGTGGCGCGAATTCTCCGCCCACCTGCTCCACGCCTTCCCGCAGATGACCGACAAGGCCTTCCGGCCCGAGTATGACGCCATGCCCTGGCGTGACGACCCTGCCGCACTCGAAGCCTGGAAGCGCGGCCAGACCGGCTATCCGGTCGTGGACGCCGGCATGCGCGAGCTGTGGGCGACAGGCGTCATGCACAACCGGGTGCGCATGATCGTCGCCTCCTTCCTGATCAAACACCTGCTGATCGACTGGCGTGAAGGCGAGCGGTGGTTCCGGGATACGCTGGTCGACGCCGATCTCGCGTCGAATGTGCAGAATTGGCAGTGGGTTGCTGGATCCGGGGCCGATGCTTCCCCGTACTTCCGAATCTTCAATCCGGTGACGCAGGGGCAGAAATTCGATGCAGACGGCCGATATGTTCGCCGGTGGGTCCCGGAACTCCGCGGAGTCCCCGACCGCTGGCTCCACGCGCCCTGGACCGCGCCGCCCGAGGTCCTGCGCGACGCCCGCGTCAGGCTCGGCGGGGACTACCCTCGTCCGATCGTCGATCACGACGCCGCCCGCAAGCGTGCGCTCGCTGCGCTCGGGACCATCGTCGCCGCTCGTGCCGCCGAAGGGGATTGACGGGCGGACCGCCGATACCCAACCTTGCCAGTCATGACGTCGGTCACCGCCGAGCGCATCGAAACCGCCGCCCGCACGCCGCGCGGGTTCACGCTGCTGCTACGCCTGCTGGCCGCCAACTGGACCTTCGGCCGGCTCACGGTCCTGCTCCCCAACGGCGAGACCCACCTGCTTGACGGCCCGCAGCCGGGACCGGCGGCCATCTTCGACATCAAGGATTACCGCTTCGCCCGCCGCGTGCTGGCCTCGGGCGATATCGGTTTCGCCGAGGCCTATATGGCCGGCGAATGGGAAAGCCCGCAGCTCGCCGCACTGCTGGAATCCTTCGCCCACAACTATGAACACATCCGCCGGCTGGCGGACGGCAATCCGCTGATGCGGGCGATCAACTGGCTGTCGCACCGGATGAACCGCAACAGCCGGTCCGGGTCGAAGAAGAACATCCACGCCCACTACGACCTCGGCAACGCCTTCTATGCGTCCTGGCTGGACTCGACGATGACCTATTCGTCGGCCCGCTTCACCCGCGCCGGCATGGCGCTGGATGCGGCCCAACGCGAGAAATACGCCTCCCTCGCCCGGCTCATGGACCTGCGGTCCGGCCAGTCCGTGCTTGAGATCGGCTGCGGCTGGGGCGGGTTCGCCGAGTTCGCGGCCCGGGAGGTCGGCGCCCGGGTCACCGGCATCACCATCTCGCAGGAACAGTATGACTTCGCCCGCCAGCGGATATTCAACGCTGGCCTGGCCGAAAAAGCCGATATCCAGCTGATCGATTATCGTGACGTCCAGGGCCGGTTCGACCGCGTCGCCTCCATCGAGATGTTCGAGGCCGTGGGTATCGAATACTGGCCGGCCTATTTCGGCAAGATCCACGACGTGCTCGAGCCCGGCGGCCGCGCCGGCCTGCAGATCATCACGATCGAGGACGCCCTGTTCGGCGGCTACAACAAGCGCACCGACTTCATCCAGAAATACATCTTCCCCGGCGGCATGCTGCCGTCGGAGGAGAGTCTCAAGCCGGTCATCGACCGCGCCGGCCTCGAATGGCGCACCGTCGAGCGGTTCGGCCAGGACTACGCCGACACCCTCAAACTCTGGGACGAGCGTTTCCAGGCGGCCTGGGGCGACATCCGGCGCATGGGCGGCTTCGACGAACGCTTCCGCCGACTGTGGCGCTTCTATCTCGCCTATTGCGAGGCCGGATTCCGCTCGGCCCGGACCGATGTGATCCAGCTGGCGCTGACCCGCGCCTGACCGATTCCCCGGTCGGTGCTAGGCTGTCGGCATGGCCTCTCCCCTGATCTCAACCGCCGACCTCGCCGCCCGCCTCGGCGCGCCCGCGCTGCGCCTTGTCGACGCCAGCTGGCATCTGGACGGGCGCGACGGCCGGCCGGATTTCGAGGCCGCCCGCCTGCCCGGCGCCGTCTTCTTCGATCTCGAGGCCAGTTCCGATCCGGACAGCCCCCTGCCGCATATGCTGCCGACGCCCGCCTTGTTCGCGGCGCGGATGGGCGGGCTCGGCATCGCGGCGGACGACAGCATCGTGGTCTATGACACGGTCGGCATCCGCTCTTCCGCGCGGGCGTGGTGGATGTTCAAGGCCATGGGCGCGCCGGACGTCCGCGTCCTCGACGGCGGTCTGCCGAAATGGATCTCGGAGGGCCGGCCGATCGAAACGGGGCCCTCGACGCTGCCCGCGACCTCGACCTTCACCCCCCGCCCCCGGCCGGAGATCGTCGCCGACATCGACGCCGTCCGCGCCGCCCTTCAGGCCGGCGAGCAGGTGCTGGACGCCCGCGCCGACGACCGGTTCGCGGGCCGGGCCGCCGAGCCGCGCGCGGGCCTGAGGTCCGGACACATGCCGGGCGCCCTCAACCTGCCCTTCCCCGGCGTTCTCAACCCCGACGGCACGATGAAGCAGGGCGAGGCGCTGGCGCGGGCCTTCAGCGCGGCCGGCGTCGATCTGGACCGCTCCGTCGTCACCACCTGCGGCTCCGGAGTCACCGCCGCCATCCTCAGCCTCGGGCTCGCCGTGCTGGCCAGGCCCTCGCGCCTCTACGACGGCAGCTGGGCCGAATGGGGCGGACGGGCGGACACCCCAGTGGCGTCCGCCCCCGCCGCCTGAGCCTCAGTTCGCCGGGGCAACGTCCGGCAGTTTGAGGTCGTCCGGCACGATCGCATCGCTCTCGCCGCGCGACACCACCGTCGCCGCCACCAGATCGCCGGTGACGTTCAGGGTCGTGCGGCACATGTCGAGGAAGCGGTCGACGCCGAGGATCAGGCCGATGCCCTCCGCCGGCACCCCGACCATCACGAGGATCAGGGCGATAACCGGCAGCGATCCCGCCGGCACGCCGGCCGTGCCGATGCCGCCGAGGATGCAGACCAGCATCACCACCAGCTGCTGCTGCAGGTTCAGGTCGATGTTGAAGAACTGGGCCAGGAACAGGACCGTGACCCCCTCGAACAGGGCCGTGCCGTTCTGGTTGGCCGTGGCCCCCACGGTGAGCACGAAGCGCGAGATGCGACGCGGCAGCTTCAGCTTCTCTTCCGCCGCCTTGATCGCGATCGGCAGGGTGGCGTTGGACGAGGCGGTGGAGAAGGCCACCACGAAGGGCTCGCGGACGCCGTTGGCGAACTTCAACGGGTTCATCCCGCCGAAAATCCAGACCAGCAGCGGATAGACGATGAACATGTGGATCGCCATCGCGCCTACCGCCACGCCCGCATAGGCGCCCAGCTTGAGCAGAAGCTCCCAGCCGAACACCGCCGAGAGGTTGAACATCAGGGCGGCGATGGCGATCGGAGCCAGTTTGATGACGAGGTTGATCAGCTTCATCATCACCTCGAACAGGCCCTGCAGCGTCTGCTGAAGGGCGTCCGTGGCCGGCGACTTGGCCATGACCATGCCGATGCCGAAGATCAGGGCGAAGACCATCACCGGCAGGATCTGGTTCTCCGCCGCGGCGGTGACGACGTTGGACGGGATCATGTCGAGGAAGAACTGGCCCGCCTCGATCGATTTGGGCGCATTGCCGACGATGGCCGAAGCCCCTTCGGCGCCCTGGGCCAACAGCTGCTGCGCCAGCAGGGGATCGACCCCGTCGCCGGGACGGAACCAGTTGACCATGCCCAGGCCGATGCCGACGGCGATGGCCGAGACGAGGATGGTGAAGACCAGGGTCTTGAAGCCGACCCGGCCCAGCGATTTCAGATCGCCCATCTCGGCGACGCCGACCGCCAGGGCCGCGAACAGCAGCGGCAGGACCAGCATGAACAGCAGGCGCAGGAAGATCTGGCCGACCGCCTGGATGATGTCCATCACCCACGGCAGCACCTCAAGGCCGTTCAGGTTGACGTAAAGCCCCCCGCCCATGCCGGCGGCGAAGCCCAGCAGCATCCAGAGATAAAGCGGGATCCCGCCACGTTTCGTCGTTTCCATCTTTCCCCCTGGCGCCTGTCCCGGCGTCCTATCGAATCGGCAAGGCGTAGATCAGCCCCGCCGGTCTTGCGTTCCATTGTGCGTTAAGCCCACGGGCCAGGTCGAGCGAGGAATCCGTCCCGACGTTACGCGAGAAGATTTCACCGTAGTTGCCCTCGGCCTCGATCGCCGCCTTCGCCCAGTCCTTGCGCAGGCCGAGCATCGGTCCGGCCTCGCCCTCGACGCCGAGCAGGCGGCGGACGGCCGGATTGGGAGAGTCCTCGGCCATCTGGTCTGCATTATCGCTGGTGACGCCCAGTTCCTCGGCGAGAATCAGGGCGTTCAGGGTCCAGCGCACGATTGAGGTCCAGGCCTCGTCGCCCCGCTTGACCGCCGGCCCGAGGGGCTCCTTGGAGATCACATCCGGCAGTATGGCGTGCTGTTCCGGATTGGACATCGTGGTCCGCGCCGCCGCCAGGGCGGAAATGTCCGCGCTCAGGGCATCGCAATCCTCCCGCGCATAGGCCGCCCGCGCCGCTTCCTCATTGGCCCCGACCACCGGCGTGTATTCCAGCGACCGGGCGCGGAACCAGTCCGCCACGTTCAGCTCCGTGGTCGACGAGCGCTGCACGCACACGCGTGCGCCGTTCAGTTCGGCGGCCGTGGCCAGATCCAGCGACCGGCGCACCAGAAAGCCCTGACCGTCATAGTAGTTGATCCCGGCGAACCGCACCCCCTCCTGGGCCTCCCGCGTCAGGGTCCAGGAGGTCGAGCGCCACAGCACATCGACCCGGCCGCTGCGCAGCGCCTCGAACCGCTGGCTGCCCGTCAGGGGCACGAAGCGGACGGCGTTGGCGTTGCCCAGGACCGCCGCCGCCAGGGCGCGGCAGAAGTCGGCGTCAAAGCCGCGCCATTCGCCGCGATTGTCCGTATAGGCGAAGCCGACGAGTCCCTCATGAACGCCGCAGTTCAAACGTCCGCGCCGCTTGATGGCCGCCAGGGTCGGGCTGGCGAACTCCGGCGCGGCGGTCTGGCTTTGGGCCGCCGGGTCGGCGCCGTCTCCGGCCTCGCCCGCACGCTCGCCGCGCCCGCAGGCGGCGAGGGTCAGGGCCAGGACGGCGAATAGCGCAAACGCGGCGCCGCCCGCCGTCTTTCGCCCCGTCGATTGTGCCCGCATCCGCGCCTCGCCGAAATTCGTCAGACCTTGCGCCCCGCCTGCTTTAGAGGCCTTTGAAGGCTGAACCGCAACCCTCCGTTCCGGCGCGCATGACTGATCGAACCGACCGCACCCGCCTGATCGCCTCCGCCACCCGCCGCGGCAAGGGCCGCCGTCCGGTCGCGCCGCCGATCGAGCGGGCCTCGACCCTCCTCAACGACACGCCCGGCGCCATGCGCGACGACAGCCAGGGCCCGGTGTACGGCATCGAGGACCTGTCGGCGGCCCGCGAACTCCGCGACCTGCTGTGCGACCTCGAAGGCGCCGCGGACGCGTGGCTGGTCCCGTCCGGCCTCGCCGCCGTCACCGTGCCCCTGACCGCCCTGCTGCGTCATGGCGACGAGGTCCTGACCACGGACGCCCTCTACGGCCCGAGCCGGCGATTTCTCAGGCGGCATCTGGGCGCGCGCGGGATCACGACGGCCTTCCACGCCGCCGGCGCCGCGACCGATGACATCCTCGCGGCGATCACGGACCGAACCCGCCTGCTGCTTATCGAATCGCCCGCCTCCCTGACCTTCGAGATGCTCGACGTCCCCGCCCTCGCCGCCGCCTGCCGGGCGCGCGGGGTCCTGACCGTGATGGACAACACCTGGGCATCGGGTCTCGCCTTCAAACCACTGGCGTTTGGCGTCGACGTCAGCGTCCAGGCCGTGACCAAATATGTCGCCGGCCATTCCGACCTGCTCATGGGCTCCATCGCCGTCGCCGATCCGAAGGTCGGTCGGGCCATCGCCGAGACGCTGGAGGACCTCGGCTGGCGGGTCTCGCCCGACGACGCCTGGCTGGCCCTGCGCGGCCTGCGCACCCTGCCCCTGCGCTATCTGGAACAGGCCCGTTCGGCCCGCATGGTCGCCGACTGGCTGAACGCCCGGCCCGAGGTCGCCGAAATTCTCTATCCCGCCCTGCCCGGCGCGGCCGGCCACGACCTGTGGGCGCGCGACTACGCCGGCGCCGCCTCCCTCTTCGGCGTGGTGATGCGGGGCGGCGGCGAAGCCGCCGCCCACGCCCTCATGACAGCCCTCAAACTGTTCGGCCTCGGCTACTCCTGGGGCGGCTTCGAAAGCCTGATCACCCACGAGACAGGACAACTGTCGGGCCGGCGATGGCCGCCTGTGCTGGCGGGGCAGCTCCTCCGCCTGCACGTCGGCCTCGAAGACCCGCACGACCTGATCGCCGACCTCGAAAGCGGCCTTGCCGCCTGGCGCGCCGCGCTCAGCTGACCCGGGCGGGCCCGCTGGCCGGCAGCCGCGTCACGATCCAGCCGCCCAGCAACGGCGCCGCGACGGCCGCGATCTGCATCCACAACGGATGCGGGATCATCAGGATGTTGGCGACCCCGCCCAGCACGATCAGGCCCACGATCACCCATCCGGCCCAGTCCTTGCGCGACAGACGTCGGGCCAGCCAGCCGCCGGCCAGGGCTGCCGCGAACCAGGCGAACACCACCCAGGCCTTGGCCGCCAGCGAGGCCGAGGCCACCATCTGCTTCAGGTCTTCAGGATCCGCCGGATCGAGGCCTGCGGGCGGCGGCATCGCCGCGTGACCGGCCATCTCCAGCCCCATCAACACCGCGAAGGCCAGCAACACGCCGGCGACGATTCCCAGAACAGTCCTCAACATTGAACGTCCCCTCCAGAACATCTGGGGGAACCCTAGCGGCTCGCGGCGCCGGCGACAGCTGAAAATTGCTCCGCCGACCGTGGCGCGCCCAGCAGGACTCGAACCTGCAACCGTCCGCTTAGAAGGCGGGTGCTCTATCCGGTTGAGCTATGGGCGCCCAGGAACCGCGCGCCTCAAGTAGCGCGAAGCGCGGTTGGCGCAACAGACGTCAGTGCGTCCAGGGCTGTTTGCGGCCGGTGGCGAAATTGTCGGCATAGGCCTTGAGGATCACCGGCGGGTCCTGCGGCTCATGCAGGCGGAAAGGGATGCCGTGCCGCTCGGCATAGGCCACGGCCTCCTCGGCCGAATCGAAGCTCAGCCGCACCTGGCCGTTCATGTCGCTGGAGCTGGTCCAGCCCATCAGCGGGTCGATGGTGCGCGCCGACGCCGGTTCGAACTCGAGCCGCCAGCCTCTGGACGAGGCCTTGCCCGACTGCATCGCGGTCTTGGCGGGGCGATAGATGCGGGCGAGCATGACCAATCCTCGTGACGACGGCGGGCGGACCCGCGCGGAGCCCAGATACCGCGCGGCCAGCGCCGGGTCCAGCGCCCGACGCGCATCGTGTCGCTTCGGAAGGCCCGCATTCGGACCGCGGGCGATCCGGACGCGGCGCCGGCGATGGACTTCCCCTCGCCGATTGCGGTGAAGCAAGGCGCCCCGGCCGAATCACGTGCAGATTGGCGGACGACGACTCTGTTCCGGGGACCGCCGATGACCGCCTCCGCACCCGACGCTCAACCCGCCCACCAGGCCTACAGCCGCGTCTCGATCGCGCTGCACTGGCTGATGTTGATCCTGCTGGCGGCGGTCTTCGCCTGTATCGAGTTGCGGGAGAATTATCCCCGCGGCAGCGACATCCGCGAGGGCCTCAAGACCTGGCATTTCATGCTGGGCCTGTCGGTCTTCGTCCTCGTCTGGATCCGGCTGATCGCCCGGTGGCGGACGCCATGGCTGGCGTCCGAGGCCGGCTGGACCCGGTGGCCGGCCGCCGCCGTGCATGTCGCCCTCTATGCCGGGATGATCGCCCTGCCGCTGCTCGGCTGGCTGGTTCTCAGCGCCGAGGGCGACGCCATTCCCTTCTTCGGCCTGTCTCTGCCGCCGCTGATCGCCCCGGACAAGGACCTGGCCGAACGGCTCGAGGAGCTGCACAAGACGATCGGAGAAGCCGGCTACTGGCTGATCGGGCTTCACGCCGTGGCCGCCGTGTTCCACCACCATGTGCTGAAGGACGGAACCCTGCGACGCATGCTGCCCATGCTTCGCTGACTCGCGCTCAAGCAGTGAGCCGCCGCGCGGCGAACGATAGCGCTCAAAGGAAATTGGTCGGAGTGAGAGGATTCGAACCTCCGACCCTCTGGTCCCAAACCAGATGCGCTACCAGGCTGCGCTACACTCCGGCGGCGGGCTTTCGCATACTCGACGCCGCGCCGCAACGCGCTGGACGACTATTCGGCGAAGAAGGGGTGGCTGACCTTGTCGCCGGGCCGGGCCCCGATCTCGTCGGCGCGGCCGGCGCGCAGCTCCAGCACGCCGCTGGCGGGTCCGTTCGAGGGGATGATGGCGTCGGACTGGGGCGTGGCGTTCTTCGCGATCGAGACGATCCGGCCGCGCGGGTCGATATAGATGATGTCCAGCGGACTGGGCGTATTGCGCATCCAGAAGCCGCGCTCGGCCACATCGGGGAACTGGAACAGCATGCCACGGTCGTCAGGCAGGGGTTCGCGCTCCATCAGGCCGCGCTGACGTTCCGCGTCGTCGTCGGCGATCTCGACCATGAAGCGGTGCTCGCCGCTTGAGGTGGTGATGGTCAGCGGCTCGAGCGGATCGCCCTTGGCGTCGCGCGGCGTTCCCGCTCCGGCGCAGGCCGAAACCAGCACAAGGGCGAGCAGGGCTCCCGGAAGTCCAAGACGGTTCAACATCGCCAATCCACCCTCACTGGGGCGGATGATCATCCGCCCGGTCTGATTTCCGCGACCACCAGCCCCTTTGGGCCCTCGGCGAATCGCACCGAAACCGTCTCGCCGGGCAGCAGGTCATCCAGCCCGCAGCGGCGCAACGTCTCGACATGGACGAAGATATCCCCCGGTTCGCCGTCGCGCACCACGAAACCGTAGCCCTTGGTGCGATTGAACCATTTGACGACCGCGGCCTCCATCGGCGCGCCGGACGTCAGTCCGTCGGGTTCCAGACCGGCGCGGTGCGTCTGCCGGAGACCTTCATAGCCGGTGCGGCGCGGCGCGGCGGCCAGCTCGGGGTCAGCCTCACCGATGTCGTGGACCTCGGTGACCTGCCAGCCCTTGGGCCGACGGGCGCATTCGCAACTGATCGGAGCGCCCTCGGCCGCGACATCGCGACCGGCGTCACGCAGGCTGGAGATGTGCAGCAGCACATCCTTCATGTCGGTCAGGGTCGGGTCATCCGGCACGATGAAGCCGTATCCCTTGCCGGGATCGAACCATTTCACCCGGCCCGCGATCCGGACCGTCGCGACTGTCTCAACGCCCTCGTAGTCCGACACAGTCTTCCCCCTGCCCGCTATCCGAGCGGACGGCGCTTATTTAACACGGTTCTGTGAACCCCGGAAAAGCGAAAAACGTCGGTTTCGCAGCAAAAGCGAAAAGAATTCGCTCAGACGCGCACTGCGCCTCGGTCGAGCAGCAGACGAATCTTCCGCACCAGGTCGGTTTGACGGTAGGGTTTGGCGATCAAATCCCGTTCAGGACGCTGACTGGCGTGATCCTGGGCCCGGTCGGCCCAGCCCGTTGTCAGCAGAACGGGCGTCCCGGGTCTGAGTCGCGCGACCTCGGCGGACAAGCCCACGCCATCCAGATCGCCGGGCATGACGATATCGGTGAACAGCAGGTCGAAGGCCAGGCCGGCCTCCAACATCGCCAGGGCTTCGGCCGCGTCGCCTGCCGTGTGAACGACAAAGCCCGCATCGACCAGCAGGGTCTCGCCCATGACCCGAACCTCGGCATTGTCCTCGACCATCAGGATGGTCGCCTCCACGACGGGCTCATCGACGGCGGAAGAGGTTTCGGACATGTCGACAAACCGGATCATCGTCGCCGTCCGGGACACGGACATGGCAGCGCAACGCACCAGACCCCGAAAGGCTCGGCCTCACACCCGATCGGAGATGTCGGGACCCCCGCCTCATATGCTTTCAAAAGGGCCTCCGGGCCCGGCTGACACGCCAGCCCCCCTCAGCGCGCCGGTTCGCTCATGAGCCTGTAGCCGACCCCTGGCTCGGTCTCGATCAGTCGGGGATGAGCGGGGTCGCCTTCCAGCTTCTGGCGCAGCTGGCCGATGAGCACCCTCAGATACTGGGTGTCATCCTTGTGGGCAGCGCCCCACACGGCCGTCAGCAGGGCGGCGTGCCCGATCACCTTTCCGGAGTGGCGGGCGAGGTTGGCCAGAACCTCATATTCCTTGGGGGTCAGCCGGACGGGGGCTCCGCCACGGGTCACCAGTCGGCGTTCCAGGTCGATGACCACCTCGCCGATCGTCAGCGGGCCCGCATGATCGTGTCGATCAACGGGCTGGCGAAGGTGGGCGCGCAGGCGGGCGAGAAGTTCGCCCACCCCGAATGGCTTTTCGACATAGTCATCGGCGCCCAGATCCAGCGCCTCGATCTTCTCGGCCTCGCGATCACGGGCCGACAGGATGATGATCGGCTTGACGAAAAATTCCCGCGCCCGAACCAGAACGTCCTTGCCGTCCATATCCGGAAGGCCGAGGTCGAGCACCACGGCGTCGGGGCTCCACAGGGCGATGCCGCGCAGGCCTTCCTGGCCGCTGTCAGCCCGTTTCGGCTCATAGCCGGCGGCGTCCAGAGCCGGCGACAGGAATCGGTGGATTTGCGGTTCGTCGTCGATGACGAGGATGCGGGGTCTGACGGCAGACATGGGGCTCTATAGCAGGTCCCGATGGGTGGCGATGGACTTGGGCAGGCTGATCAGGATGCGGGTGCCCCGGTCGTCGAGGATCGGGCTGGCGGCGGCGATCCGGCCGTTCATCGCCTCCACGAATCCCTTGGCGATGGCGAGGCCCAGCCCTGCGCCTTTCGAGCGATCCGGCTGCTCCTCCATGCGCCGGAACTTGTCGAACACCAGCTCCAGCTCGGCGGTCGGAATGCCCTTGCCCTCATCCTCGATGCTGATGACCACCGAGCCCCGGTCCTCATAGGCCGCCAGTTCGATGGCGGAGCCGTCGGGACTGAAGGCGATGGCGTTCTCCAGAATATTGACCAGCGCCTGTTCCAGCAGACCCTGATCGAGGCTGACCATGCTGAGCTGGGCGGGAAAGTCACGGGTCAGCCGACGTGAGCCGAGCCGACGGGAGACCCGTTCGGCGGCTGCGTTCAGGACGTCGCGCACATCGGTCCAGTCGGCCTTGATGTTGAGCGCCCCGCCTTCGAGCCGGGTCATGTCCAGCAGGTCGCCGACATAGCGGCTCAGGCGTTCGGCCTCCTCCCGGATGCTGAGCAGCAGATCCTTGCGCACCTCGGGCTTCAGGGTCGGACCATAGTCGATCAGGGTGGTGGCGGCCCCGAGCACGGTCGAGAGCGGGGTGCGCAGGTCGTGGCTGACCGAGTTCATCAGGGCTCCGCGAAAGCGATCTGCGCGGCGCAGGGTCTCGGTCTCGACGGCGTCGCCTGCCAGCTGCGCCCGTTCCAGCGCCACGGCGCCCTGTTCCAGCAAGGCCAGGGCCAGCCTTTCCTCGTCCGAGCCGGGCGCGAGGGCGTCGGCCTCGATCCCCGCCACGCCCGAGCGGGACCGGACCCCCTGAAGCGGACGGAAGGTCCAGCTCGTCTGGGGAAGCGTCCCCGTGCCGTGTCCGGCCGGCTCGCCACGCTCCCAGGCCCAACGGGCGGCGGCCATGGCGGCGGCGCCCAGCTTTTCCAGTTCCGGTGCGCCCGCGACCGGGGTGATGTCGCCGTCGCGGGGCAACAGGACGATCGTCTTGGCCCCGGCGGCGGCGGCGGTCTGTTCGGCCAGCACCCGGGCGGCGCCGAGCTGGTCCTCGGCGGCGGACAGGGCCTGGCTGGCGGCAAGCAGGGCCGACACCGCCGAGGCGCGTCGCTGGGCGCTGCGCGCCTGGTCCCGCACCCGGCCGGCCAGGCTTCCGGTCGCCAACGCCACCGCCCAGAAGGCGAGCAGGGTCAGGATGTCGGTCGGCGAGCCGATGGCGAAGCTGTAGCGCGGCTCCAGGAACAGGAAGTTGTAGACCAGGAAGGCGACCGTCGCCGCCGCAAGCGCCGGGCGCAGGCCGTAGAGGACGCCGGCCGCCAGCACAGCGGACAGATAGATCACCCCCAGGTCGACCCGTTCGAAGGTGCGGTCCAGAAACAGGGCCAGGGCCGTGGCCACGCCGATGAAGCCGGCGCCGACGGCATAGCCGCGCCAGTGGAGCGACCGGGCGATCACCGGCGCTTCCTTCTCCGGACGCCCCACCGGCGCCCCACCGGGCTCCGTGACGATATGGATCGCCACGCCCCGGGCCGACCGCAGCAACCCGGCGGCGAGCGACCTGCCCAGCAGTTCGCTGATGCGGTTATCCCGACCCTTGCCGATGACGATCTGGGTGACGTTGTTGCGATGAGCGTAGTCCATCACCGCCCTGACCACGTCGTCGCCGGTCAGGACGATCGTCCGGCCCCCGAGCTGCTCAGCCAGCATGAAAGCCTGGCTCAATCGGGCCGCGCTCTCGGGACCCGAGACCGGCCGGTTCGGCCGTTCGACATGGGCGACGGTCCAAGGCGCATCCATCATCATGTCGGACAACCGACGACCGGCGCGAACCAGCGAGGCGGCGATGGCGTCGCCCCCGACCAGAACGAGAATTCGCTCCCCCGCCGCCCACGGACCCTCCATGCCGCGTTCGCGCAGGGTCGCCAGAAGCTGATCGTCAATCGTCTGCGCCGCCCGCCGCAGGGCCATCTCGCGCAGGGCGGTCAGGTTCTCGACCTTG
This sequence comes from Brevundimonas denitrificans, assembly GCF_030160755.1. Classification (GTDB taxonomy): domain Bacteria; phylum Pseudomonadota; class Alphaproteobacteria; order Caulobacterales; family Caulobacteraceae; genus Brevundimonas; species Brevundimonas denitrificans. The sequence continues at coordinate 50,404 of NZ_BSOY01000008.1, forward strand.
AAGAAATTCTCCGAGGCGAGGCGCGCGGTCTCCGGGACATAGACCTTGCCCTCAGCCAGCCGCTTGCGCAGTTCGTCGGGCGTGATGTCGACGACCTCGATGTCGTCGGCCCCGCTCAGGGCGCTGTCGGGCACGGCCTCGCGCTGGCGCACCCCGGTGATGCGCAGGACCACGTCGGACAGGCTTTCCAGGTGCTGGACGTTCAGCGTGGTCCAGACGTCGATGCCGGCGGAGAGGATTTCCTCCACGTCCTGCCAGCGCTTGGGATGGCGCGATCCGGGGACGTTGGAATGTGCGTATTCATCGACCAGCAGCAGGCCGGGCTTCCGCTCCAGCGCCGCGTCGATGTCGAACTCCATCAGGACGCGGCCCTTGTAGTCGATCGGCCTGCGCGGCATCACCTCCATCCCGCGCAGCAGGCTCTCGGTCTCGCGCCGGCCATGGCTCTCGACCACCCCGACAACGACGTCGCCGCCCTCCGCCTTTCGGCGTCGGGCGGCTCGCAGCATCTCATAGGTCTTGCCGACCCCCGGCGACATGCCGAGAAAGACCTTCAGTCGACCGCGTTTCGGTCGCTTGGCGGCGACCTTCGAGGGGTCGGGAGGGGGCGACGTCTCCGGCAAATCAGCTCGCGGCGGGGAAGCGGGCGTCCAGCGCCCGGTTGGTCAGCATCACATTGACGCGCGGCTGGCCGATGAAGCCGAACAGGGCGCCCTCGGTGTTCTGGTCGATGACCTGCTGCACCACGCCCACATCCACACCTCTCGCCTGCGCCACGCGCGCCGCCTGCAGGCGAGCGTAGGCCGGGGAGATGTGAGGGTCGAGGCCCGAGGCGGAGGTCGTCACGGCGTCGGCGGGGATGGCCGTCGCGCCCGTGTCGGCCCGGATGGCGTCGGCGTCGGTCTTGATGCGCGCGGCCAGGTCCGCGTTGAGGGGCCCCAGGTTCGAACCCGACGAGGCCGAGGCGTCATAGCCCTCGCCGGCGGCCGAGGGACGCGGGTGCAGATAGCGCGCCTCGGCGAACGACTGGCCGATGAGCGCCGAGCCGAGGACCTGGCCCTCCCCGTTCCGGACCAGGCTGCCGTTCGCCTGGGTCGGGAAGGCCCATTGTGCGACCCCGGTGATGGCCAACGGATAGGCGACGCCGAGCAGAAGGGTGAACAGGGCGACCATGACGATCGCGGGACGCAGTTGGCTGAGCATCGTCATCGTCCTCTAGAAGGCCGCCTTCAGCGAAACCACGGCGCGGCCGCCGTAGATGTCGCCGAAGCCGTGCTCGTCGGTGTCGTGGTAGCGGACATCGACGGCGAGGTTGTCGGTCAGTTGCCGGGCCGCTCCGAGGTTCCAGGTCGTGTGGTCGAAGTCCGAGGACAGGAACTGGCGTCCGATGACGCCTGAAACCGTCCATCTGTCGGCTGGAGAGAAGCTCGCATTGGCCTCGACGTATGTCGCCTCGTCCTCGGCCGCGCCGAAGAAGTCCGGCGACCAGTAGACGGCGGCGCCGATGGTGGCGGGACCGAAGGCGCGCGAGGCCGCGACCTTGGCCTCCACATAGTCGTAGTCCGCGCCGCTCGGTTGGCCGGTGTAGAAATAGCCGACCGCGCCGAAGTCCCAGTTCCAGCCCGCGAACTCCGGGCGGACGCCGGCGTACGCGTCGATCTCGGCATTGGTGTCGGGATCGCCGGGGAAGGCGACGTTGGAGGCCCAGGCGCCGGCGTAGAAGCTTCCGCTGGTGAGGTCGACGCCGCCCGAAATCGCGGCGTCCTCCTCGGTCTGGCTGACGCCCCGGAAGACGTAGTCGGAACTGGCGGCGACGTTCCAGGCGATTGACGGGCTTGAGGGTTCAGCGGCCGTCTGGGCGTCGGCCTGGGAGGCGATGCCCAAGACGACCAGGCCGACCAGGCAGGCGCCGGCGACCCAGATGTCGCGGCGACCGGAAGCCTTGAACCGGGTTTTGCGGGTCATGAAACTCACTCCTTGGATCTGGGGGTCACGCCAGGCCGAGGCCGGAGATGACGATGTCGATGAGTTTGATGCCGACGAACGGCGCGACGAGGCCGCCGAGGCCGTAGATCAGCAGGTTGCGGGACAGCAGCGCCCCGGCCCCGATGGCGCGGTATTTCACGCCGCGCAGGGCCAGGGGGATCAGGGCGACGATCACCAGGGCGTTGAAGATCACCGCCGACAGGATGGCGCTCTGCGGGCTGTGCAGCCCCATGACGTTGAGCGCGCCGAGCGCCGGCAGGGCGACCACGAACATCGCCGGGATGATGGCGAAATATTTGGCCACGTCGTTGGCGATCGAGAAGGTCGTCAGGGCGCCGCGGGTGATCAGCAGCTGCTTGCCGACCTCGACGATCTCGATGACCTTGGTCGGGTCGCTGTCGAGATCGACCATGTTGCCGGCCTCGCGCGCGGCCTGGGCCCCGGTCTGCATGGCCACGCCGACGTCGGCCTGGGCCAGGGCGGGCGCGTCATTGGCGCCGTCGCCGCACATGGCGACCAGCCGACCCTTGGCCTGTTCGGCCTTGATGAGGCGCATCTTGTCCTCGGGCGTCGCCTCAGCGAGGTAGTCGTCGACCCCGGCTTCCGAGGCGATGGCGGCAGCCGTCACCGGGTTGTCGCCGGTGATCATCACGGTGCGCAGGCCCATGCGGCGCAGGTCGGCGAACCGCTCCTTCATGCCGGGCTTGATCACGTCCTTCAGGTGGATGATCCCGACCAGGACGCCGTCCTCGACCACCGCCAGCGGCGTACCGCCAGAGCGGGCGATGCGGTCCACCGTATGGTGGAAATCGGCCGGGGCGTCGGCCTCGGTCAGCTTCAGGGACTTGAGCACAGCGTCGACCGCGCCCTTCCTCCAGGACTTGCCGTCCACGTCCACGCCCGACTGGCGGGTCACCGCCGAGAAGGCGATTGCCCTTGCCCCGGCGGGCAGGTCGACGGCCAGACCGGCGTTGCGGCCCAGTTCGATGATCGAGCGGCCCTCGGGCGTCTCGTCGGCCAGGGAGGCCATGACGGCGGCGCGCATGGCCGCTTCGGGCCGGACGCCCGGCACAGGAATCACCTCGGTGGCCATGCGGTTGCCGAAGGTGATGGTGCCGGTCTTGTCGAGCAGCAGGGTGTCGACGTCCCCGGCCGCCTCGACCGCGCGGCCTGATGTAGCCAGCACATTGACCTTCAGGAGACGGTCCATGCCGGCGATGCCCACGGCGGACAGCAGGCCGCCGATGGTTGTCGGAATCAGCGTGATGAACAGGGCCCCGAGGACAATGGGGTCGAGCGTGATGCCGGAATAGGCGCCCAGCCCCAGCAGCGTCACCACCGCGATCAGGAACACCAGGGTCAGCCCCGCCAGCAACACGGACAGCGCCAGTTCGTTCGGCGTCTTCCGGCGGTTGGCGCCTTCCACCATGGCGATCATCCGGTCGAGGAAGGTCGAGCCCGCCTCGGCCGTGATGCGGACCTTGATCCAGTCCGACAGCACGGTGGTGCCGCCGGTGACGGCCGATCGGTCGCCGCCGGCCTCGCGGATCACGGGCGCCGACTCGCCGGTGATGGCGGCCTCATTGACCGAGGCGACGCCCTCGACGATCTCGCCGTCGGAAGGGATCACGTCGCCGGCCTCGACCAGCACGATCTCGCCGATCCCCAGTTTGTAGGCCGGGGTCGGAACGATGGTCCCCGTCCCCGGATCAACGATCAACTTGGCCTTGGTGTCCACGCGGGTGGCGCGAAGGCTGTCCGCCGCCGCCTTGCCGCGCCCTTCGGCGACGCTTTCGGCGATGTTGGCGAACAGCACCGTCGCCCACAGCCAGACCGCCAACTGGATGGCGAAGCCGGCGGCCTCGCCCGCGACGACGGCGGCGATGGCCGACACCGTCGCCAGCAGGGCCACGATCCAGGTGGTGAAGATCACCGGATTGCGCAGCAGTTTGCGGGGGTCCAGCTTGACGAAGGCGTCGCCGACCGCCCGGCCCAACATGGGTCCGGACAGGCCGCCGGCCAAGGGAGCGGCCCGGCGGGTCTCGCCCAGGTGCTCAGGGTTTGCGAGAGTCATGACAGGGGTCCGGGATCAGAGCCCGGCCACCACGCCCAGCACCTGGAAATGCTCGACGAGGGGACCGAGGGCGAGGGCGGGGAAGAACTGCAACCCGCCGAGGATGAGGATGACGCCGATCACCAGGCCGATGAACAGCGGCCCGTGGGTCGGCAGGGTGCCGGTGCTCGGCGCCAGCTTGGGCTTGACGACCAGGCTGCCGGCGATGGCGAGCACCGCGATGGCGGGCACGAACCGGCCCATCAGCATGGCGATGCCCAGGGTCGTGTTCCACCACGGCGCGTTGGCGGTCAGGCCGGCGAAGGCCGAGCCGTTGTTCCCCGCCGCCGAGGTGTAGGCGTAGAGCATCTCGGACAGGCCATGCGGACCGTCGTTCAACAGCCCGCCGAGAGCCGTGGGCAGGACCGCCGCAACCGCCGTGAAGCCGAGGACGGCGAGCGGCAGAACCAGGACCGCGATCATGGCGAACTGGATTTCCCGCGCTTCGATCTTCTTGCCCAGATACTCCGGCGTCCGCCCGACCATCAGGCCGGCGACGAACACCGACAGCACGGCCATGACGACCATGACGGCGATGCCCGAGCCGATCCCGCCGGGCAGGATCTCGCCCAGCTGCATCAGGAACATCTGCACCGCGCCGCCCAGCGGCATGTAGCTGGCGTGCATGGAGTTGACCGAGCCATTGGACGCGCCGGTGGTCTGCACCGCCCAGGTCACCGAGGCCGGAACGCCGAAGCGAACCTCCTTGCCCTCCATGTTGGCGGAGGCGTCGATCCCGGCCGCGACGAGGGCGGGCGCCGGTTGGGTCTCGATGGCGTACATCGCCGCGCCCGACAGGCTGAGCAGAACCAGGGCGGCGACGGCGAGAGCGCGGACGTCCTTCTTCGCCAGAACACTGCGGCCGAAGGCGAAGAAGGCGGCCCAGCCGAGCACATTGATCGAGATGGCGGTGATCAGATTGGTCAGCGGCGTCGGGTTCTCGAACGGGTGCGCCGAGTTGACGTTGAAGACGCCGCCGCCGTTGATGCCCAATTGCTTGATGGCGAGTTGGCTGGCGGTCGGGAACAGGGACAGGGTCTGCGACCCGCCCTCGAGCCCGGTCGCCGTAGTCGAGGCCGCCAGGGTTTGGGTCACGCCCAGACCGACAAGCACCAAGGCGAGAATGATGGAAAGGGGCAGTAGAACCCACAAGGTCGTGCGGGTCATGTCCGCCCAGAAGTTGCCGACCCCCTCACCGCGATTGGCGACGAACGCCCGCGCCAGGGCGGCGGCGATGGTCGCCCCGGTCGCCGCGGAGAGGAAGTTCTGCACCGTCAGGCCAGTCATCTGGGTCAGGGTCGACATGGTCGTCTCGCCCCCATAGCTCTGCCAGTTGGTGTTGGTGACGAAGCTGACGGCGGTGTTGAACGCCAGATGCGGCGACAGCCCCTCGAACCCTTGCGGGTTCATGGGCAGGCCGCCCTGCATCCTCAGAATGGCGTAGAGCAGGAAGAAGCCCGCCGCGTTGAACGCCAGCAGTGCGCCCGTATAGCCGAGCCAGCCCTGGCTGTGCGCCGGGTTCACGCCGGCGGCGCGGTAGAACAGACCTTCGACCGGTTTGAACACCGGATCGAGCCAGGTCCGCTCGCCGTTCCAGACGCGCGACATATAGAGGCCAATGGGCCAGCCGATCAGGGCGGCGAGGCCGATCGTCAGGGCGATCTCCGCCCATCCTTGCATGTTCATGAGGGCGGCTCCCCTAGAACCGCTCGGGGCGCAGCAGCGCCGCGACCATGTAGACGGCGACCACGACTGCGCCGGCGCCCCAGAGTATGGCGACCAGCATCGTCACACCCGCTTCAGGACAGCGGCGAGAACGGCGAAGGCGACAAACGCCCCGCCGCCGATCGCCAGAAAAATCAGATCGGCCATGCCGAAACCTCCAGCCAGACATCCATTGCGACGCGCGACGCTGTTACGCGCGAGCGCGTGACAGCGTGATCCAGGTCAAACCGAGCTCGGCGTCCTGTCGTCAGGAGATCATGGGCGGGCGTAAGCGCTCGATACGGAAGTTCAGCATCCGCATAAGGGGAGCATAATGCCCGGGCGGACGGCGGCGGGGTGTCGAAGGTCGCCTGCCCCCCGGGGGAAACAGTCTGGGGAGCCGACCCTGCTTGCGATCCCACCTGTCGACATCGGCCTGGGGCGTTGTTCCCTCAAGCGGGACGCGGAGGCTGTCAGCCGTGGGCACGACTGGCCGTTCCTTCTCCGCCGCATCCACTCGAGGCGGGACCAGCCCATGTAGCGCCACGGCGACGCGCCGGGGATTTGACGGCTGGGGAAAAGGACGGGCGGAGGGTCGGCAAGTCGTGCATTTGCGCGAGATCACCAGACGCCGAAACACCACAAGAATGAGCCGGATAGCCGTCAAAAACTTCGTGGAAAAAGCACAGGAAATCGCACCCTGAACGGGGCTCAAATACCTGATTTTGTGGGAAATCTCCGCGCTGGCAGTCCCTAGGGGAGTCGAACCCCTCTTTTCAGGTTGAAAACCTGACGTCCTAACCGATAGACGAAGGGACCGCTGCGCGGAGAGCGGGCGATATAGCCGCCGATTCCGGACGGTGCAACCCTTCTCCTCGCCATTCTTCTTGCGAATGGGGAGACGGCCTGGAGGCGTCGGCCGACGAGACGGAGGGGCGGCCTCGAAGGCGCTCACGCCATCCGCGGATCGGCCACGTCCTCGATCTCGAATTGCACGCCCTTGCGGCCGTTCCAGTCGTCGGCCTTGAGCCGACCGACCACGCTCAGACCGCCCTGTCCGGACAAAAGCGCCTGGCCGCCGGGAAGGTCGGCGCAGCGCCAGGCGATGGCCTTGACCGAGGCCCCGTCGGCCCCGACCAGCCGGCAGCGCACATGGCCGCCGTTCATGGCCACGGCGTCGCGCGCCTGCACATGCTCCAGGGCGAACAGGGGCTCCGGATTGGCGGGGCCGAACGGCGCCAGTTGCTCGAACTGTTCGAACAGGGCCCGCGTCGCCGCGCCCGCGTCGATCAGGGCGTCGATCTCGACATGATCCAGGGCGTCGGCGGCGGCCTGCTCGCCGATCATCCGATCGTTGAGGAAGTCCCGCAGCCGGTCGATATCGTCGGCGCGGACCGTCAGTCCCGCCGCCACGGCGTGGCCGCCCCCGGCGATCAGCACGCCGCTCTCCCAGGCCGCCTGCACCGCCCTGCCCAGGTTCATGCCCGGCTGCGACCGGCCCGATCCCTTGCCGAGGCTGTTCACGGCGTCGACGCCGATCACCACCACCGGCTTGCGCCAGCGCTCCCGCAGGCGCCCGGCGACGATGCCGACCACGCCGGGATGCCATTCGTCGCCCGCGATCACCACCACGGCCGAGCCGTCGGCATGGGCGCCGGTCGCCTCGACCATCCGCGTGGCCTGGTCGGTGACCTGTTTCTCCACCTCGCGGCGGGCGATGTTCAGCGCATCCAGCTCCTGCGCCAGCGCGCGCGCCTCCTCCGGATCATCCGTCGACAGCAGCCGCGCGCCGAGGTCCGACTTGCCGATCCGCCCGCCCGCATTGATGCGCGGCCCGAGGATGAATCCGGCATGGTTCGACTTGGCCGGCCCCGGCTCGGCCCCCGCCGCCTCCAGCAGGGCCCGCAGCCCCGGATTGCCCCAGTCCGACATGACCCGCAGCCCCAGACTGGTCAGCGCCCGGTTGAACCCCGTCAGGCCGGTGACGTCGCAGATCGCCCCCATGGCCGCGAGATCCAGCCACTGGCGAATGTCCGGCTCCTTGACGTCGGCGAACATCCCGCGCCGCCGCGCTTCGCGGTTCAGCGCCGCCAGCAGCACGAAGACCACCCCGGCGGCGGCGAGGTTCCCCTGCCCCGAGTTGCAGCCCGGCCGGTTGGGATTCACCACCGCCGCGCACACCGGCGGATGCTCGCGCATCATATGGTGGTCGATCACCACGACCTTCAGCCCGATCGCCGCCGCATGGGCCACCGCCTCATTGGCCGCCGCGCCGCAATCGACGGTGATGACCAGATCGGCGCCCGAGGCCTTCAGCGTGTCGAAGGCCCGCGCGCTGGGGCCATAGCCCTCGGTGACCCGGTCCGGGACATAGATCGGCAGCTCCGCGCCCACGGCCCGGAACCAGCGCACCAGCAGGGCCGCGCTCGAGGCGCCGTCGACGTCATAGTCGGCGAAGACATGGATCGAGGCCTTCGCCTGCAAGGCGTCGAGGATCGCCTCGGCCGCCGCGTCCATGTCCATGAAGCTGGACGGATCGGGGAACAGGGCCTTCAGGGTGGGGGTCAGGAAGTCCGCCCCCTGATCGGCCCGCACGCCGCGCGCCGCCAGCGCCCGCGCCAGCGGCTCCTCGAGGTTCAGCGCCTGCATATGGGCGCGGATCAGTCCGGCCTCGGCGGGCCTCTGCCGCCATTCGCGGCCGGACAGGGAGCGGGAGACGCCCAGGAACGCCGGCCCGAAAGCCGTGCCTGCGCCCCCGTCCGCCATCAGAGGGGCCGCGTCGTGCGAATGCGCTGGACCGTCCGCGTCGAGGAATCCATCACCAGCGTGTGGGTCGAGACGAAGCCGTCGGCGACCTTGACCCCGTCCAGCATGGCCCCCTTGGTCACGCCCGTGGCGGCGAAGATGGCGTCCTTGGACACCAGTTCGTGCAGGTCATATTTGCGGTCCAGATCGGTGACGCCCGTCTTGGCCGCCCGCGCCCGCTCGTCGTCGTTGCGGAAGATCAGCCGGCCCTGGAAATGGCCGCCGACGCATTTCAGCGCCGAGGCCGCCAGCACCCCCTCCGGCGCCCCGCCCGAACCGAGATACAGGTCGATGCCGGTCTCGGGTTCGGCCGTGTGGATGACGCCGGCGACGTCGCCGTCGGTGATCAGCACCACCTTGGCCCCGACCTCGCGCAGGGCGGCGATCAGGTCGGCGTGGCGCGGACGGTCCATGACGCAGACGGTGATGTCGGACGGCTTCACCCCCTTGGCCGAGGCCAGGGAGCGGACATTGTCCTGAGGCTTCATGTCCAGATCGACGGTGCCGGGCGCGAACCCGGGGCCGATGGCGATCTTGTCCATATAGGTGTCGGGCGCGTGCAACATGCCGCCGCCGGGCGACATCGACAGCACGCACAGGGCATTGGCCATGGCCTTGGCCGTCAGGGTCGTGCCTTCCAGCGGATCCAGGGCGATGTCGATGGCCGGGCCTTTGCCGGTGCCGACCTTCTCGCCGATGTAGAGCATGGGCGCCTCGTCGCGCTCGCCCTCGCCGATGACGATCTTGCCGTCGATATCCAGCGCGTTCAGCGCCGTGCGCATGGCGTCGACGGCCAGCTGGTCCGCCGCCTTCTCGTCGCCCCGGCCGATGCCGGCATAGCTGGCGATGGCGGCCAGTTCGGTCACCCGGGCGGCGTCAGCGGCCAGGGTCGAGGCGTAGGGAGCCGGTTTGGCCATGAGGTGTCTCCTGAGACGATGGTCCCCGGATTCTTCCGTCCGGGCGAGCGTTGGATGGGGGATCAGCGGCGGTCCACCGGCGGCGGGGCCCGGCCCCGCTCGCGCGTGCGTCGCGCGAAATCTTCGATCTCGGCGAGGGTCTCCTGCGTCACGGGCGCGACCGGAACCGAATCGATCCGGGCCTGCACCGCCGCCGCGAACTCGGCCGGGTCGCCCGTATTCTGCCAGTCGATGCGCGAGACCTCTCCCGCCAGCGCCCCGCCGGTGACACGCAGGGTATTCACCTGCGCCGCGATGGCGACCGGTTCCGGCAACGGCTCGATCACCCTCGGAAAGGCCGCCCAGGCTGGATACTGGCGGTTGGCGTCGACCAGGGCCTGGACCCGCGGCGCGATCGGCGAACTGGCGTCGGTGACCGGATCGAACGAGCCCACGCAGGCCGTCAGACCAGCGCTCGCGACGACGGCGGACAGGGCGGCTGCAAATTTCCGGCGCGACGCGTTCATTTCAGGGGCTGTCTTATGCGATGATCGCGACAGGCGGAAGGGCGCGCGCGGCGCTTGCGACCGATCCTGACGACATCCGGAGCTTCCCATGGCCAAGCGTCCAAGCCCACCGACCGCCGCCGCGCCGCCCCGCGCGCCGCGCAAGGCCGGGCGCCCCACCTCGGCCAAACCGCCCCGG
>NZ_BSOY01000009.1 GCF_030160755.1 Brevundimonas denitrificans
GGCGGCGTCGACCGCGCGCGAGGCGCGGGCCGGGCTGGCGGCGCGGTCGGAAGCCGCCGCCGAGCGGCTGGCCGAGACCGAAGCCAATCTGCGCGAAACGGCCCAGATGTCGCCCGAGGAACTGGGCCAGAAACTGACCGACGACGCCATCGCCCGCCCGCCCGACGCTGCCGGGGCGGAGAGCCTGCTGTACGGGCTGGAGCGCGAGCGCGAGGCCCTGGGCGCGGTCAATCTGCTGGCCGAGGAGGAGGCGATCGAATACGGCGACCGGCTCAACACCATGAAGGTCGAGCGCAGCGACCTGACCAGCGCCATCGCCAAACTCCGCGACGGCATCGACGAGCTCAACGCCGAGGGCCGCGAGCGTCTGGTGGCCGCCTTCGACGTCATCAACGACAACTTCAAAAGCCTGTTCGAGGCCCTGTTCGGCGGCGGCCAGGCCGAGCTGAAGCTGGTCGAGAGCGACGATCCGCTCGAGGCCGGGCTGGAAATCTACGCCTGCCCGCCCGGCAAGCGGCTGGCCGTGATGAGCCTGATGTCGGGCGGCGAACAGGCGCTGACCGCCGCGGCCCTGATCTTCGCCGTCTTCCTCGCCAATCCGGCCCCGGTCTGCGTCCTCGACGAGGTCGACGCCCCGCTGGACGACGCCAACGTCGACCGCTTCTGCCGCATGCTCGACGAGATGCGGAAGCGGACGGACACCCGCTTCATCGTCATCACCCACAACCCGGTGACCATGAGCCGCATGGACCGCCTCTACGGCGTGACCATGCCGGAGCGCGGGGTGTCGCAGCTGGTGAGCGTGGACCTGAGCCAGGCGGAAGAGATCGTGGCAGCCTAGGCTGAACCTAGCTTGCGGCTGAAGTGAAAGCCCATGATGTGGAAGCCCTCACGGAAATAGAAGCGATGAGCGCGGTCGCGGTGGACGGCCGAATGGAGCGTGGTCGTCTGACAGTCGAGCGCCGCGGCGCGGGCGTCGAACCAGCGCAGCAGGGCCGCGCCGTAGCCGCGTGAACGGTGGGCTTCGCTGGACACCAGATCCTCGATCTCGAGGCGGCGCCCGCAGTAGGTCGTCTCGAACACCCGCCACAGGCCAATGGCTCGGACCTCGCCTTGGTCGACCAGCTGAACCAGCCGCGCCCCCTCGGAGAACATCCTCTCGATCTGGGTCGGGTAGTCGGCCTCCAGCGCCGGGCGCAGCTGGCGGTGCAGGGCTTCGCCCTCAAGAAGCAGGGACCGTCGCGCGGCGGGATCATCCCCGGACAGGAGCCCGGAGGTGCGGAAGTCGATACGGTCGAAAGACATCAGCCAAGCTTTAGCGAGGCCGCGACGGCATTCAACCCCGACCCAGCACCTCGTGCCGGAGGAACAGGCCGAAGATGGCCGGGCCTTCGATGACATAGCGGCGGAACATGCGGCGGGGCTGGGTCAGCAGCCGGTGCAGCCATTCCAGCGACAGACGCTGGAAGATGCGCGGCGCCCTTTGCTGGCTGCCGGTCAGGAAGTCCACCGAGGCGCCGACGCACAGGGTCACGCCGGTCTTGCGGCCCGCGGCGCGCAGGGCGTGGGCGAACAGCTCCTGTTTCGGGAAGGAGACGCAGGCCAGCAGCACGTCCCACTCGGCCCCGGCGGCATGGCCGACGGCCGCACGCCAGCCGAGCGTGCCGGGGACCAACATCGGCGCCTCGAGGTATTTCAGCGTCTGGCGCGGATAGCGGGCGGCGAGCTCGTTGAAGGCGGCGCGGTCGGGGCCGAAGGCGGCGATGGTCAGGCCTTCGGCGGCGGGACTGGCCAGCAGGTCCGCCGTCATGTCCGAGCCCGGATAGACCGGCAGGGTCACCCCCCGCAGCCGCGCCAGGTGGCTGAGGATACGGCTGTCGCAGATCTTCAGATCCGCGTCGGCATAGACCTCGCGTCCCACCCGCCCGTCCATCAGCTTGACCACATGGTCGACATTGGGCGTCACGACATAGCCATAGGCCCCGCCCGCCATGCCGATCACCCGGGCCAGCATCTGCGGCCGGTCGCCGTCGGCGAAATCGAGGGTCATGAAGCGGGCCATGGCGGCACTCTAGTCGCGTCGCGGTCAATGGACGGTTACGATGGCCGCATGCTTCTGACCCTTCTTTCGCTGCTGTCCGCCGGGCCCGCCCAGCCGCCGCACCGGTTCGTCTTCCTCGGCGCCGGCCGGTTCGCGCAATTCGCCGACATGGCCAGTCTCCGGCCGGAGGGGTCAGGCGGGCGGATCCGTGTTTTCCAGGTGGTCGAGCCGGACTTCCGGGCCGGCGGCGCGGCCTACTGGGGCGGCTGGTCGTGGTGGCGGTTCGACTGCGACGCCAGTCAGGTCGACCGGCTGGACTTCGCCTCGGTGCGCGAGGGCGGAGAGGAAGGCCCGGCCACGCCCGACGCCGCGCCCGCCTATGAGGCCGCACAGGGCGGGGACGCCTTCGAGATCCTGGTCGCCGCCTGCAATCCGGAGGATCAGGGCACTGACGCCGGGACGCTGGAAGAGGCCGTCGCCCACGGCCGCATGAATCTGGCCGCCGGCGGCTAGACCACCGCCGCCTCGACCATGTCCGCCAGCTCCGCGGTCGCATCCGGAAGGGCCGCCGACCGGGCGCCGGCGCTCATCGCCGACAGCCGCGCGGGATCGCTCAGCAGCGTCAGCAGCGCCGCCGTCAACCGCTCGACCGTCGCCTCATCCTCCAGCACCACCTCCGCCCCGCCCGCCTCGGCCAGGCTCGCGGCGTTGAAACGCTGGTGGTCGTCCATGGCGATCTTCAAGGGAATCAGCAGCGACGGCAGGGCCGCCACGGCCAGCTCCGAACAGGTCGAGGCCCCGGCGCGGCCGATGACCAGATGCGTGGTCGCCAGCCGCCGCGCCATGTCGCCGAAGAAGGGCGCGACCTCGGCCTCGATCTCCGCGCCGGCATAGATGGCCCGCGCCGTCTCCAGCATCTCGGGCCGCGACTGCTGCTGCACCCGCAACCGTTTGCGCAGCGGCGCCGGCAGGGCCGCGAAGGCCCGGGGCACGGCCTCGGACAGGATGCGGGCGCCCTGGCTGCCGCCGGTCACCAGCACATGGATCGGCCCGCGCGCGGTCGGGGCGGCGTACGGCCGGTCGAACAGGGCGCGGATGTCGGGGCGCACCGGATTGCCGATCAGGCTCACCCGCGCCTCGACGCCGGGCGGAACCAGCCGCAGGTTCGGAAAGGACGCCGCCACCGCGCCGACATAGGGGCTGAGCCAGCGGTTGGTCCGGCCCAGCACCGAATTCTGCTCATGCAGCAGGGTCGGACGGCCCTGGCTCAGGGCGGCCAGCAGGGCGGGCGCCGACGGATAGCCGCCGAAGCCCACCACCACCGCCGCATCCAGCCGCTTCAGCGCCTTGCGCGCCTTGACCACTCCGCGCGCGATGGCGACGCCGGCCCTGGCCATGCCGACCGGTCCGCGCCCGGTGGCGGCGTCCAGGGCGATCCGCTCCTCGGCCGGAAAGGCCTGGGCGTAGGCCTCGCCGCGATGGTCGGTGGCCAGGACGATCCGCCAGCCGCGCCGCGCCAGCTCGCGCGCCAGCGCCTCGGCCGGGAACATATGGCCGCCGGTGCCCCCGGCGGCGACGACGCAGACCCGGGACGTCACGGCAAGATCCGCCCGCGATCCGGCAGGCTGGCCCCCGGCTCGTAGGCGCCGGGGCGGCGGCGGGTCAAGGCCAGGGCCAGGCCCATGGTCAGCCCCATGGCCAGCATCGAGGAGCCGCCGTAGCTGATGAAGGGCAGGGTCATTCCCTTGGTCGGGATGAGGTTGAGGTTCACGGCGATATTGATGCAGGCCTGCAGGCCGATCAGCATGAACAGCCCCGCCGCCGCCGTCTGTTCGAACGGATCGGTCAGTTTCATCGCCCGCCGCATCCCGCGCACCACGATGAAGGCGTAGAGGCCGATCATGGCCAGCGACAGGATGAGGCCGAACTCCTCCGCCCCGACGGAATAGATGAAGTCGGTGTGCAGGTCGGGCACCGACCGTTTCATCACCCCTTCGCCCACGCCGCGTCCGACCAGGCCGCCGGCGCGGATGGCCTCGGAGGCGCGGTCGATCTGGTGGGTGTCGGCGGTCTCGGGCGAGAAGAAGCGGCTCAGGCGGTCGCGCATGTGGCCGAAGGCGAAATACAGGCCGACCACGCCGCCCGCCCCGGCCGCCGCCAGGGCCGCGACCCACTTCAGCGGCACCCCGGCCATGAAGAAGACGGCCATGAAGGTGGTGGTGATCAGCAGGGTCTGGCCGATATCGGGCTGGATCAGCAGCAGGCCGACGGTCAGGGCCCAGGTTCCGAAGGCGATCGAGACGCCGGGCACGCCCTGCCCCTTCTGCGCCTCGGAGAACATCCAGGCGGCGAAGACGATCAGGCCGGGCTTGGCGAACTCCGACGGCTGCAGGCTGAACGGGCCGAGGTTCACCCAACGCGCCGCCCCCTTCACCTCATTGCCGATGAACGGCAGGGCGGCCATGACCACGATGGCCCCGAGCAGGGCCAGCAGGGCGATCCGGCGCACCCCGCGCGGCGACAGCAGGGAGGCGACCAGCATGGCCCCCGTCCCGCCCGAGGCCCAGACCAGCATCCGCCACGAATAGTGGAACGGGTCCGAGATCGATTCATCGGCCAGAATGGCGGCGGGACTGGAGGCGAAGCTCAGCGCCACGCCGAGACCGATCAGCGTCAGGGCCGCGGCCAGCAGGCCCCGGTCGACCGTCCAGAACCATTTGGCGATCGGGCTCTGGTCGTTGCGCGAAAAGGCGGGGGTGTAGTTGTGCGCGGTCATGGTTCGCTAACCATGACCGGAAGGAATGGCCCCAAGGTTAAGGACGGCGGCGCGGAACGCCTCGCCCCGCGCCTCGAAGTCGGGATACTGGTCGAAACTGGCGGCGGCCGGCGACAGCAGCACCACCTCCTCGCGTCCGGTGGCGGCGGCGGCCTCGGCGGCGGCCTTCACGGCGCTGGCCATGTCGCCGCTGATGCGGTGCGGGGTGTCGCCGAGCCGCGCCGCGAACGGCCCGGCCGCCTCGCCGATCAGGAAGGCCTCGACCACGCGCGGAAAAAGCTCCTCGAGGTCGTCGATGCCGCCCTGTTTGGCGCGTCCGCCCGCGATCCAGAAGCTGCGCTCATAGGACGACAGCGCCTGCCGCGCCGCGTCGGCGTTGGTGGCCTTGGAGTCGTTGATGAAGCGGACGCGGCCCAGACGGCCGACCTCCTCCATGCGATGGGCGAGGCCGGGGAAGGTCAGGAGGCCATTGACGGCCTCATCATGTGGGACGCCGATCGCCCGGGCGGCGACCCAGGCGAAGGCCGCGTTCTGGGCGTTGTGGCGGCCGGGGAGGGAGCGGGCCGCGCGAAGGTCGATTTCCTGTCCGTCGGCCCGGATAGAGCCAGCGGTCGCAAGGACCTTTCCTTCCCCCGCAAGGGGGGAAGAGACAAGGGTAGTGACCTCGACCGCAGTTTTCGCCTGACGCGTCAGGGCGGTCAGGATGTCCTGCCCCCAGTCTTCATCCACCCCGACCAACGACAGCCCCGCGTGGGCGAAAATCCGCGCCTTCGCCGCGACATAGCCCGCCATCCCGCCGTGCCGATCCAGGTGGTCCGGGCTGATGTTGGTCAGGATGGCCACATCCGGCGCGAAGGCGGTCGTCAGGTCCAGCTGGTAGCTCGACACCTCGATCACATAGACGGCGCCGGGTGTCGGGGCCGGCAGGGCCAGGACGCCGATGCCGATGTTGCCGCCGACGTGGACGGTCATGCCCGCCTGTTTCAGCACCCAGCCGATCAGGGCCGTCGTGGTCGACTTGCCGTTGGTGCCGGTGATCGCGACCACCTTCGGCCGCTTGCCCTCCGGCAGGGCCGCGATCGCCCGCGCGAACAGCTCGATGTCGCCGATGACCTCGACGCCCGCCGCCTTCGCCTTGCCGACGGTCCAATGAGGCTTGGGATGGGTCAGGGGCGCGCCCGGCGACAGCACCAGGGCCGCGAACCCCGACCAGTCGGCGCTGGTCAGATCCTCGACCGCGAACCCCTCGGCCTCCGCCTGCATGCGGCTGGAGACGCTGTCGTCCCACAGCACCGGCATGGCCCCGCCGGCCTTCAGGGCGCGCGCGGCCGTCAGTCCCGACCGTCCCAGGCCGAAGACCGCGATGCGCCGCCCTTCGAAACCGGGGACGGGGATCATGCGGCTAGCGCAGCTTCAACGTCGCGAGGCCGGCGAGCGCCAGCATGGCCGAGACGATCCAGAAGCGGATCACCACGGTCGATTCCGGCCAGCCCATCTTCTCGAAATGATGGTGGATCGGGGCCATCAGGAAGATGCGCTTCTTCGTGGCCTTGAAATAGGCGACCTGGATCATGACCGAGGCGGCCTCGATGACGAACAGGCCGCCGACGATGCCCAGCACCAGCTCGTGCTTTGTGGCGACCGCGATGGCCCCCAGCGCGCCGCCCAGAGCCAGCGACCCGGTGTCGCCCATGAATATCTTGGCCGGCGGGGCATTGTACCAGAGGAAACCCGTCCCGGCACCGATGATGGCGGCCAGGAAGATGGCCAGTTCGCCCGCGCCCGGCACGTGGTGGACGCCGAGATAGTCCGAGAAGATGAAGTTGCCGACCAGATAGCTGATGATGCCGAAGGCGCCCGCCGCCATCATCACCGGCACGATGGCCAGGCCGTCGAGGCCGTCGGTCAGGTTCACCGCATTGGAGAAACCGACCATGGTGAAGGCTGCGAACAGGACGTAGAACCAGCCGACGTTGAGCAGAACCTCCTTGAAGAAGGGGAAGGCGATCGAGGTCTCGAGGTTGGGCGAGGTCGGCGACTGGGTCATCCACAGCACCGTCAGCACCCCGGCGATGACCGAGACGACCACCTGGGCCAGCAGCTTCTGCTTCGAGGTCAGCCCGGCCGACGTCTGTTTCGACACCTTGGCGTAGTCGTCGACAAAGCCCAGCAGGCCGAAGGCCGCCGTCACCCCGGACACGATCCAGATATAGGGATTGGTCAGATCGCCCCACAGGAACACCGCCACCGCGATCCCCGCCAGGATCATCAGCCCCCCCATGGTCGGGGTGCCGACCTTGGACAGGTGGGAGACCGGGCCGTCCGAGCGGATGGGCTGGCCCTTGCCCTGTTTGACCCGCATCCAGGCGATGAAGCGGCTGCCCATGGCGACCGCGACGATCATCGCCGTGGCCATGGCCAGCGCCACCCGCACCGTCTGGTACTGGACCAGATTGAGCAGCGGATAGTCCTGGGCGATGTCGGCGTAGTGGAGATAGAGCAGGTAGAACATCTTGCTTCCCTATCGCTCCGCGCGCGGCGCGTCGCTGCTTGAGGGGGATCCCAGCGCCGCCAGGGCCTTGGCCACCAGCGACGCCTTCGATCCGTTTGAACCCTTGACCATGACGATGTCGCCCTTGCCGACCAGCATGGCGGCTTCGGCGGCCAGTTCGGCGGCGGTCTCGCGCCAGAGGCCCTGACGCGAGCCCGGCAGGTCGTCATAGAGCCGTTTCATCTCCGGTCCGGCGGCGTGAACCAGATCGAGGCCGGCGGCGTCGATCGGCCCGGACAGGCCCTCGTGCAGCGCCTCGGACTGATCGCCCAGCTCCAGCATATCGGTCAGCACCACCACCCGGCGGCCGCCTGTAGCCGGCAGCGGCCGCGCGCCGAGGCTGCGGAAACCGGCGGCCATCGACAGCGGATTGGCGTTGTAGCTCTCGTCGATCAGGGTGAAGTCGCCGCCGGGCGCATGGACAACCAGCGTCTGTCCCCGTCCCGCCAGCGGCTGGAACTCGGAAAGCGCGGCCAGGCCGGTGTCCAGCGGCACGTCCAGGGCGTCCAGCATCAGCAGGACGCAGAGGCTGTTCAGGCCCCAGTGGAATCCCGACTGGGCCAGGGGGAAGTCGATGGTCTTGCCGAACAGCTCGGCCCGGACGCGGGCCCCCTCGTCGTTCGGCTGGAAGTCGATCAGCCGGGCGTCGCATCCGGCGGCAGACCCGAAGGTCGCGATCCGCGCTCCGGCCCGGCGAGCGCCCGCATCCAGCACGGCGGCGAAGGCCACGTCCGCATTGAATACCGCCACGCCATTGTCGGCGAGGCCCTCGAAGATGGCCGCCTTTTCGGCCGCCACCCCGGCCTCGCCGTCGGCGAAGGCCTCGATATGCACCGGGCCGACCGTGGTGACGCAGGCCGCGTGCGGCCGCACCATCTTCGACAGCGGGGCGATCTCGCCGGGCGCGTTCATGCCGATCTCGAACACGGCCCGCTCGGTCGTGCGCGGCATGCGCGACAGGGTCAGGGGCACGCCGATATGGTTGTTGTAGCTCTTGATCGAGGCGTGGGATGGCCCCGCAAGGTCCAGCCCCGCCTTGATCGCCTGGGTCACGCTGGTCTTGCCGACCGAGCCGGTGACGGCCCCGCGCCGGGCCGGCGTCCGGTCGCGCGCCGCCATGCCGAGCGCCTCCAGCGCCCGCAGGGTGTCGGCGACGACCACCGACGGCCCGCCCTCGACCGGATGTTCGGTGATCGCTCCCGCCGCGCCCGCGGCAAAGGCGGCGGCGGCGAAGTCGTGGCCGTCCCGCGCGCCCTTCAGCGCCAGGAACAGGTCGCCGGGCGCGATCTCGCGGCTGTTGTAGGTGATGCCGGTCGCTTCGAAGGCCGCGCCCGACAGGGTCCCGCCCGTGGCGGCGGCGATCTCGGCGGAGGTCCAGAGCGGGGTGTCAGGCATGGAGGCGGAGGGCTTCAGCGGCTTCGGTGGCGTCGTCGAACGGATGGGTGATCCCGCCGACGATCTGTCCCTGCTCATGCCCTTTTCCGGCGATGA
Organism: Brevundimonas denitrificans; assembly: GCF_030160755.1. Lineage (GTDB taxonomy): Bacteria > Pseudomonadota > Alphaproteobacteria > Caulobacterales > Caulobacteraceae > Brevundimonas > Brevundimonas denitrificans. Next base: position 8,860 of record NZ_BSOY01000009.1, read on the forward strand.
TCACCACATCTCCGTCGCCCATCATTTCGATAGCTTCCCGGATGGCGGCGCGGCGATCGCCGATCTCCCGCGCGGCGGGGCAGGCGGCGCGGACCGCCTTGCGGATGGCGGCCGGGTCTTCGGAGCGGGGATTGTCGTCCGTCACGATGGCGACGTCGGCCAGCCGCCCGGCGATCTCGCCCATCATCGGCCGCTTGGCCCTGTCACGGTCCCCACCGGCGCCGAACACCACGATCAGCCGGCCGGTCGCATGGGGCCGCAGCGCCTTCAGCACCGTCTCCAGCCCATCGGGCGTATGGGCGTAGTCGACATAGACCTCGCCGCGTCCGCTTCCGGGAATGCGCTGCAGCCGTCCCCGGGCGCCGGTGATCGTCTCCAGCCCGGCCAGCACCCGTTCGGGCGTCTCCCCGGCGGCGATGCACAGGCCGGCGGCGACCAGGGCGTTGGACGCCTGGAAGGCTCCGGCCAGCGGCAGCAGCACCTCATGCAGCGAGCCGCGCACGTCGATGGTCAGGCGCTGGCCCTCAGGCACGGCCCGGCGGCCGATCAGCGACAGGTCCCGGCCCCGCTCGCCCACGGCCATCACCCCCAGACCCGACATGATCGAGGCCGCGGCGAAGCTGGAATAGGCGTCGGAGTCGGCGTTCAGCACCGCCGTGCGGCCGCGGGGCAGCAGGGTTTCGAACAGCCGCAGCTTGGCGGCGCGATAGGCGCCCATGTCGCCATGATAGTCGAGATGATCCTGGCTCAGATTGGTGAAGGCCGCGGCCTGCAGGGTCACCCCGTCCAGCCGGCGCTGGTCGATGCCGTGCGAGGACGCCTCGAGCGCCAGATGGGTGACGCCGCTTTCGGCCAGATCGGCCAGCATTCGCGCCGCGTCGGCGGCGTCCGGGCTGGTCAGGCCGGGGCCTGTCAACTCCTGGTTAACGTTACCGTTTTGCGCCAAAACCCCGAGGGTCCCCATGCTTGCGGCATGCAGACCCAGGGCGGCCCAGATCTGGCGGCAGAAGGCGGCGACCGAGGTCTTGCCGTTGGTGCCCGTGACGGCGACGCAGGTCGCCGGCTGGGCGCCGTAGAAGCCGCGCGCGGCGATGGCGTAGGCCCGCCGGACATCGCCCGAGGTGATCAGCAGGGGCGCCAGCCGGGCGTCCGTATCGGCCGGCGCGAGAACCGCGGCGGCGCCCTGCGACAGGGCCTGTGGAATAAAGGCGCGGCCGTCGGCGGCGCTGCCCGGCAGGGCCACGAACAGCGCGCCCGGCGCGACCTTGCGGCTGTCGGCCGTCACGCCCGTGATCATCGGATCGGCGGCCACGTCGCGGCGCAGCAGTTCGGACAGCTTGATCGGGGCGGGCCGGGTCGCGCTCATCGCCCGTCGCCTTCCAGATCCTCGAAGGCCGGGATGCGGTCGCCGAGGGCGGTGCGATAGGGATCGGCCCGCCGCGCCACGCCGAGGAAGCCGGCGATCCGGTCGGCGATCCGCCCCACCGCCGGGGCGGCGACGAAGCCGCCGGTGCGGGGATAGGTCTGGGGCTCGTCGATCAGCACCAGGATCTGGTAACGGCGCGCGTTGACCGGACCGTCGGCGGGGAAGACCCCGGCGAAGGTGCCGACCGCGTGGGCGGTGTTGTACCGGCCGTTGACCGACTTGTTGGCCGAGCCGGTCTTGCCGCCGACCCGCAGGCCGGGCGCCTCGGCCCGGCCGCCCGAGCCGCGCACCACGTTGCGGCGCATCAGGTCCAGCATGGTCAGGGAGGTCTCGGGCGAGACGATCTGGCGGCCCCGCACATCCGGCCGACCGCCCTTGCGCAGGGTCAGGGGAATGAACCGCCCGCCGTTGGTCAGGGCCCCCATGGCCGCGGCCATCTGCATCGGGGTGATCGAGATGCCGTAGCCGAACGACAGCGACGCCAGGGTCGAGTCCGACCATTCGCGCGGCACGATCGGCGCTTCCGACGGAATCTCGAACGGCGCGCGCGACATCAGGCCGAAGCGGTCGAAATAGTCGCGCATGACCCGCGGTCCCATCTCGGTCGACAGGCGCGAGGTGCCGATGTTGGACGAATGGAGATAGACCTCCTCCAGCGTCATCACCTTGTTCTGGGCGTGGAAGTCGGTGATCCGGCGGTTGCCGATCTGCAGCGCCTCGGAGGCGTCGAGCAGGGTGTTCATGTCGGCCCGGCCGGTGTCGATGGCGGCGGCGACGGTGAAGGTCTTGAAAACGGACCCCATCTCATAGGTGGCGGCGGTGGCGAGGTTGCGCGAGTTGGACGCCGGCCAGCTGGCCATGCCCAGGACCTCGCCGGTCTGGACGTCGGTGATGATGCCGACGGCGCCCTTGGCCTGGGTCGCCTCGGCGGTGGCGGCCAGTTCGTTTTCCAGCACGCCCTGGACGCGCAGGTCGATGGAGATCTGGAAGCTTTCGCCCCGGGCCCCGGCGGCTCGAATCTCGTCGTTGAAGGCGCGTTCGGCGGCGGACAGGCCGACCCCGCCGGTATCGACATTGCCGACCACGTGGCGGGCGGACTCGCCGAGGGGATGGACGCGGACGTCCTCGGGCTCGAAGCTGACGCCGCCGAGGGCCAGATTGTGGATCGCCACCTTCTCGCGCGGCGTCAGACGGTTGACCACCAGCAGGCGGCGATCGCCGTAGAGCGCGTTCTGAAGCCGGGTCCTCGACACCCGCGGCAAGGCGCGCCGGATCTGCGCCGCGGCGGCCCGGCGGTCCCAGACCTGGGCCGGATCGATATAGAGACCGTAGTGGACGATGTTGGTGGCCAGCAGGGCCCCGTTGCGGTCGACCATGTCGGCGCGCACCACCGCATTCGGATGGCTTGAGGCCCCGCCGCCGGCGCTTGCGGTCAGCAGGGCCGCATGCACGGCGCCGAGCGTGAGACAGACGAACACGGCGGAAAAGACCGACAGGATGACGAAGATGCGGACCCGGGTGTCTTCCTCGGGGCGGGCGTTGGCGTGGGCGCGGCCGAAGGCATGCTCGACCCACCACATGGCCTCGGTCAGCCAGCGCCAGGACGGCGTGTACCGCCGCACGCCCCACGACGGAGCGGGCCGGGAGCCGGCGTGCGGATCTTGCGCGCTCATCGCTCCACCTCCGCGGCGGCGGGGGCGGGGGCGGCGGGCGGCGTCGGCGCGATGATGACCGGGCGCGGCTCGGGGATCGGGGCCAGGTTCGGCAGGTTCTCGGCCGTGGCCTGACGGTGCACGTCGACCGGACCCAGGCCCGCGCCGCGAGACAGGGCCTCGAGCCGGTTGGGCTGTTCCAGCCGGGCGACCTCGGCGCGCAGCAGGCGGACCCGCTGGCCGTTGTCGCTGATCTGTCGCTCTAGATCCGAGATGCGGGCGCTCTCACGCGCCGCGGCGGCCTTGGCCAGATAGACCGAGAAGACCATGGCCGCGACCAGCAAGACGCCGATGATCTCGATCCAGCGGACGCCGCGAATCTTCCAGGCGTAGAGACGGTTCAGGGTGGCGACGGCCGTATTCATGCGGCGATCCTCCCCCCGAAGGCGCCCCAGGGGGCGGCGTCGGTGCGCACCGCAGCGCGCAGCTTGGCCGAACGGGCGCGGGGATTGTCCGCCCGCTCCGCCTCGCCGGCCTCGCGCGCGCCCTTGAACGACAGGGTGAAGCTGGGCTTGCGGGTCTCGATCGCCACGGGCGCATGGCGCGAACCGCCGGGGGCGTTGCCGGTCCGCTCGGTCAGGAAGGCCTTGACGATGCGGTCCTCGAGCGAATGGAAGGTCACCACCGCCAGCCGCCCCCCGGGCGACAGGGCCGCCTCGGCCGCTTCCAGCCCGGCGCGCAGTTCGCCCAATTCGTCGTTGACGGCGATCCGCAGGGCCTGGAACACGCGGGTCGCCGGATGGATCGGCGCGCCGCGCCGGCCGCCCAGCGCCTTCTCGACCACGGCGGCCAGATCCAGCGTGCGTTCGAACGGCTTCTCCACCCGGCGGCGCAGGATGGCGGTGGCGACGCGCCCCGACTGGCGCTCGTCGCCGTACAGTTTGAAAATATGGGCCAGAGGCCCGTGGTCCCAGGTGTTGACGATGTCAGCGGCGGTTTCGCCTTCGTCGCCCATCCGCATGTCCAGCGGCCCGTCGCGCATGAAGGAAAAGCCGCGCTCGGCCTGGTCCAGCTGCATCGAGGACACGCCGATGTCGAACACCACCCCGTCCAGCCGCGCCTCGCCGCTGTCGGCGAAGGCTTCGGCCAGACCCGAGAACGGCGTGCGCACCAGCCGGAACCGGCCCGGAAAGTCGTTGGCCACCGCGTCGGCATAGGCTTGAACCGTCGGATCGCGGTCCAGCGCGATGACGGTCGCTCCGGCCGCGAGAATCGCGCGGGTGTAGCCGCCGGCGCCGAAGGTGGCGTCGATGATCACATCGCCGGCGCGCGGGGCCAGGGCCTCGATCACTTCGGCCAGCAGGACCGGGGCGTGGGGCGCCGTCATCCGCCCTCCCCGTTCATGACCTGCCGGGCCAGGGCGCGGCGGGCGTCGCGCCGGGCGTTCCAGCGCGCCCGGTCCCAGATCTGGAAGCGCGGGCCCAGGCCGACGATGACCACATCCTCGCCGAGACCGGCGTCCTGGCACAGGCTCTCGGGCAGGGTGATCCGGCCGCCGCCGTCGTACGACAGGGGGCGCTGGCCGGCGTAGAAGGTCTCTTCAAGAGCGGTGCGTTTGTCGCTGCCGAACGGCAGGGCCTCGATGCGGGCGACATATTCGGCCATCAGCCGGTCGCCGCCGGCCTCGAGGCAGTCATCGGCCAGGGCGAAGAAGCAGAAGACGCCGTGCTCGGCGCCATTGTCGGCGGTGCGGAACTCCTGCGGGATCAGCAGGCGTCGCTTTCCGTCCAACTGTTTCTCGTAGGTCGAGAGAAACACGCCCTGCCCCAAACTCGGATCCGTGGATCCGCCCCTCTGATCCCCGTGAACATCCACGCGGCGCAAACCAACCCCGCGCCAAGCCTCTGGGATAGCATGGGATGAACTGGGTCTCAATGGGATTAGTTGACGCCGGTTAACCTCGAATGTGGCGACAACGCCTGTATAGACGTGAACATACACAGAACATTGACAGTATAAACAGGCTGTGGACCAATCCTGCGCCGCATTCAGGGCCAAAGGGTTAACGCCGCGGACCCTGGAGGCGGCCCTGGCCCTAGGAGCCGGAACCCTCTGCGGAGGCGCGAGTTTTCAACCCATGCCGAACAAATCCGCCCCGGACCCGACCAAGCCGATGTCGCCCAAGGCCGTGGACGGCATCGTGGTCGTCAAGGATCCGCCCGAAGCCGCCATGGACCTGACCGCCGACGCGGCGGAGATCTCGGGCCTCCGCCTGATCGACGCCGCCGACAAGGCCCGCAAGCGCTACTAGGCGCTCAGGCGGCGGGCGACCGCGTCGCGACCTCCGATCAGGTCGAAGGGTGACGGTCCGCGCTCAAGCAGTGAGCGACCGCGTCGCGACCCTCCGTCAAATCGAAGGGTGACGGTCCGCGCTCAAGCAGTGAGCGACCGCGTCGCGAGCGTTAGCGCTCCAGAAATTATGTCAGACGGCCTGTAAGCCGGGTTCTGTTCCGCCCGAAGACGGCGACGATCATTCCTCTGGACCGCCGGTCGCCCGACGGTTCTCGCGACCTACCCGGATGCCTCGGGCGGTGAACCCTGCGGCCGAAACCGCGCGACATCCCTATTCGGTCTTGCTCCAGGCGGGGCTTGCCATGCCGTCCCTGTTGCCAGGCACGCGGTGGGCTCTTACCCCACCCTTTCACCCTTCCCTGCCCCGAGGGGCAGGCGGTTTGCTTTCTGTGGCGCTATCCCTCGGGTCGCCCCGGGCGGGTGTTGCCCGCCGCCTCTTCACCGTGGAGCCCGGACTTTCCTCGACGGGAGCATAACCCCCGCCGCGACCGCCCGGCCGTCTGACGGGGGCTAGGTGGGCTTTTCGGGCGGCGGCGTCAACGTTCTCCCTCCCCGCTTCGGGGGAGGGAAACCCTCAAGCCCTAGTCCAAAACCCCCGTCACGCTCTCCGCCGTCGCCAGCTGCAGGACGCCCATCAGGGTCGCGCGCGTCTCGCCGTCGGCGATCCCGTCGACCCGCCCCGGCCGCCAGTGGCGCTGGAAGGCCTCGACGGTCAGCCGGGTCGCCGCGTCATAGGTTCCGCCGGGCGTCAGGGCATAGCCCAGCCGGTGCAGGCCGGCGCGCAACACGATCACGCCCAGCCCCTCGTCCCCCACATTCAGGGGCACGCCGAGGGCCGCGATCCGCTCCGGCGCCGGTTCGAACCACAGACCGTGGCCGACCGAGGCCAGCCGCTTCCACGGAAAGCGTTCTCCGGGATCCTGCTTCCGATCCGGCGCGAGGTCGGAATGACCGATGATGCGGGCGTCGGGGATGGTCCAGCGGGTGCGGATGTCGTTGATGAGGCTGATCACCGCGTCGATCTGCGCCTCGGGGAAGTCGCGATAACCGAACTCATGCCCCGGATTGACGATCTCGATGCCGATGGAGGCGGCGTTGCAGTCGGTCTCGCCCTGCCAGGCTCCCTTGCCCGCGTGCCAGGCGCGGCGTTCCTCGGCCACCAGCCTCAGGATCGACCCGTCCTCATCGACGACATAGTGGGCCGAGACCCTGGCCTCGGGATCACACAGGCGGGCGACGGCCTCGTCGGCGGTCTTCATGCCGGTGTAGTGCAGCACCAGCATGTCGGGCGGCCCGCGGCGGGCGTCGAAATTGGGGGACGGGACGTCCTTCACGGTCAGCACGGCGCGCTTACCGGCCCGGTCGCTCCCAGCCGTAGGCGACCCAGGCGCCATCGACCTTGCGGGCCTCGATGACGTCGTCGGCGCGGCGGGTGCGGATCACGGCCTTGCGGCGCGCGCCCATGGCCAGGCCGGCGAAGAAGACCAGAACCGCGGCGAACAGGGCGATGACGGCCACGGCGACGGCGGTGAAGACCGCCAGGACGGCGCCCACGGCCATGGCGAGCAGGGTCGCGATCACGCCGCCCAGCCACATCACCGGCGCCAGCAGTCCGCTCGACGGACGGCGCGCGGACGGGCCGAAGATCAGACGGTCGGACTGGGTCATCAAATCACCTTCGCAGACGCTGGAAGAACAACGTCGAACTCTCAATGTCGGTCCACACGGGTGAACGGTCAATGACCGGCCCCTTCACAGGCGAGTGTTCCGTTTCAATACGGCTGGTCCGCCAGCACCGAAGCGCCGGAGGCCCGGGCCCGCTCGGTCTGGATGCGGCGAACGGTCGCCTCCGCCGCCGGGTCGTTCATGACCCCGCCGATGCCCACCAGCACACGCGCCGCCTCGCCCGAGACGCCAAACGCCTCCGACAGGGCCTCGAACGGCGACCGCGCTTCGGGATAGCGTTTGAACCGCACGGAATCCCCGGCCGGAATGCGGGCCAGTTCGCGCGCCTTGCCGATGGCCTCCTCCAGTCCGCCGAGCTGGTCGACCAGGCCGATCTGTCTGGCCTGCGCGCCGGTCCAGACGCGGCCGCGGGCGATTTCGCGCACCCGGGCGGGCGGCAGGCGGCGACCGGTCGCGACGCGGGCGATGAACTCTTCATAGGTGCGGTCGATCTGGGCCGCGAAGGCCGCGCGCTGGGCCGGACTGAAGTCCTGCGCGGGCGAGAAGGCGTCGGCATAGTCCCCGCCGATCGACAGATTGCGCATGTCGACGCCGAACCGGCCGAGGGCGTCGGCGAGCACGAATTTCCCGCCATAGACCCCGATGGAGCCCGTCAGGGTCGAGGGCTGGGCCACGATCCAGTTGGCTTCCGAGCTGATCCAGTAGCCGCCCGAAGCAGCGTAGTCGCCCATGGACACCACCACCGGCTTGCCCGCCGCCTTGGCCGCGCGCACCGCCGCCAGGATCTGTTCCGAGGCTTCCGGCGACCCGCCGGGCGAGGAGACGCGGAAGACGATGGCCTTGACGCTGTCGTCCTCGATGGCGTCGTAGAGGGCCTCCGCCAGATCATCCGACATGATCGAGGAGCCGCCGCCGAACGGGTCGGCGCCGCCGCCGGTGCCCGTCATGATGGCGCCCTCGCCGCCGACGATGGCGATGGCGTTGCGGCCCGACCCGCCGCGCTCGCCCTGCGACGAGGCGTAGTCGGAGAATTCCATGATCTCGGCGTTGCGGCCGGCCCGGCGCTTCGCCTCGGCCTCGGCCTCCTCGACCTGGCCGATCTTGTCGATCAGACGCCGCTGCAGCGCCTGCGCCGACGAATGCGGCCCGGCTTCAATGGCCGCCCGCAGGGCTGCGGGAGTGGTCTTCCGGTCCTGCGCCGCATTGGCCAGGGCCGAGGTGTAGATCGACGTCATCCAGGCCGACATCGCCTCGCGGTGGGCCGGGGTGAAGTCGCTCTGGGTGAATTCGTTGACCGCGTTCTTGTATTCGTAGCGCTGCTCGAACTCGGCGTTGACGCCGTATTTGTCGAAGGCCCGACCCAGGAAGATGCTCTCGGCCGAGAAGCCCGCCAGCTGGAAACCGGCGGTGTTCTGCATCCACAGCTCGGAGGCAGAGGCCCCGATCATATAGCTGGAGACCGTGGCGCCGACCGGCTGGAAGCCCTGGCTGTGGGCGAGGACGACCTTGCCCGAGGCGCGGAAGCGGCGAATCGCCTGGCGAATCTCGTCGGCAGCGGCCGGGGTGATCCCCGCCTCCGGCAGGCGGATCAGCAGAACCTTGACCCGGTCGTCATCCTCGGCCTGGGCCAGGGTGTCGACGATCTGCAGGGTCGACAGGCCCGACCCGCCGAAGACGGCGAACGGATTGTTCGGGGCCTGATCGGTCACCCCCTCACGCAGGTCGAGCTCCAGCACCGTATTGCGCGGGGTCGGCTCCTCGGACGACGCCGCGCCGATCGCGATGACGATGAAGATGAACGGCACCACCACCAGGAAGAGGAACATCCCGGCGAAGACGCCGAGCATGGTCAGGAAAAATTGCTTCATGGCGAGGGGAGTCGTCCGGAGCACGGGCCGGGTCATGGCCACATTTTGACCATAGGGCGGCAAGCCCCGCCGTCAAATGAACGTCCCGTAACGCGCGAGCCGCGGCGCAACATCGGATGCTGCGTTGCAACGACAACGATTGATGGTCGGTCCCGAAACCCCTATATGAGCGATCTGCGAGCGGGGGCCGAACGCCCCGCGTCACATCCGGACCGCACTCCCCATGCTGGTCACCCTGATGAAGGCCAAGCTGCACCGCGCGACGGTGACCCAGGCCGACCTCGACTATGAAGGCTCGATCGCCATCGACGCCGACCTGCTGGACGCCGCGGGCATCTTTCCGCACGAGCAGGTCGATGTGCTGAACATCACCAACGGCGCGCGTTTCACGACCTACGCCATCGAGGCCCCGCGCGGCTCGCGCGTCATCGGCGTCAACGGCGCCGCCGCCCGTCTGGTGCAGAAGAACGACAAGGTCATCGTCGTGACCTACGGCCAGATGCCGCAGGAAGAAGCCCGCCAATGGTCGCCGGCCGTGGTGCTGCTGGACGACAACAACGAGATCAAGCGCGCGGCTTGACGGCGGCCGGGTTCCGGCCTCCCCTCCGAATCCGGAGGATGATTATGGATCGCACCATTCGCGCCGCCCGCTGGTCCCTGTACGGAGCCTTCGTGCTCGCCTCTGTCGTCTCCACAATGCTCGCCCTGCCGGTCGGGCTGGCGGCCCTCGGCATGGAGCCGAACCAGGTGACCTTCCTGCCCCTCTCCGTCACCGGCCTGCCCTGGAGCGCGCCCCTGTTCTGGATGGAGCTGGATTCCGTCACCCGTCTGGCGATCGCCCTGGTCTCGAACGTGCTGAACCTGGCGCTGGGCCTGATGCTGGCGCGCGGGTCGGACTGAACGACGGCTGGTGGCTGGTGGCTGGTGGCTAGTGGCCAGTGTCGCATTCGACCGCCGTGGAAATTGCTGATGGGCAGCCCCGGCGCCGGCGCTGCCCACCAATCACTAGCCACTGGCCACTGGCCACTCAGAACCGCGTCAGCGGTTCAGATCATACACGCCCGTGATGTCGATCCGCACCGTCAGCTGGCCGGCGGCGACCGGCGTGGAGCCGGCGTCCATGGCCATTTCGGCGCGGGCGTACTGCAGCATCGGCTGCGGGGGCGAATAGCCGCCGCCTTCCGACAGCGAGCGGATGCCGCCCAGCTCCACGCCGAGCGCCTGGGCGTAGAGCGCCGCCTTGGCCTGCAGATTGCGCACGGCGATCTGCCGGGCCTGGTTCTCGGCGGCCGTCGGATCCTTGAGACCGAAGCCGATGCCGTTGATCTGGTTGACGCCGGCCGCGACCACGGCGTCGGCCGTCGTCCCGACCTTCGTCAGATCGTTGATGATCACCGTCACCTGGTTCGAGGCCTGATAGCCGCGCAGCCGCGGCGGCTCGTTCTGGACGTAGTCATACTGGGCCGACAGGTTCAGGCCCGAGGTCTGGACGTCGCGGGCCTCGATGCCGGCCCGGCGCAGGGCGGCCATGACCTGGTTCATCCGCGCGGCGTTCAGGCTCATCGCCTCGGCGGCCGTGGTCGCCTCTGTGACCACGCCGAAGCTGATGGTGGCCATGTCCGGCGCGATCTTGACCTCGCCATAGGCCGACAGGTTGAGCGCCGGCCGTTCGGCCATGGCGTGGATCATCATCGGCGCGCCGCCGGCCGGCTGCGACTGGGCCATGGCGGCGGGCGCGCCCAGGGCGACGGCGGCCATCAGGGCGCCGCCCAGCATCATCGCACGTGTGTTGCGGGTCATGTCGGTAGTCTCCAGTGAACGGGAACGATCCATCCGGCGCCGACCATGCCGGTGAGCCGTGGCCTAACCTTGGCCGTTTGTAGCTGAATGAACGCGCGAACAGCCATGGCAGGTTCCGTTCATCAGCGTGAAATCGCCGACAGGGTGGCGGGGCGAGGATGGCCCTTGGCAATGCGCCGGGCAGGCTGCTAGGCCGAGCCGTCGTCCCGGAGGGCGCGTAGCTCAATGGTTAGAGCCGACCGCTCATAACGGTCTGGTTGGGGGTTCGAGTCCCTCCGCGCCTACCACCTCGCGAAAACGGCCCCGACGCGCCGCGCCGGGACCGTCTTCGGGGAGACTGACCGCTCCGGCGATCAGCGGCTGAACAGGCCCCCGCCGCCGCGCCAGCGGTTGTCGCCGCGATAGCGTTCGTCGCGCACGTAGCGGCCGTCGCGGGTGTAGTAGCCGATGCCGCTCTGATACTCGCGATAGCCTTCCAGCTGATAGCCGTCGTCCTGGTAGGGCAGGCCCAGCAGGCCGTCCTCGTTTTCCCACCAGTTCTGCGGATAGGCGCCGTACATGCATTCCCAGCCGTCGCCGCCCCGCCAGTAGGGCTCGTAGCGGCCGCGATAGCGGTCGCGGAACTGGGCGCGGCACAGATACTGCGACCAGACCCGGTTGCCGCTGGCTTCGACGGTGGCGCGGTTCTCGGCGTAGATCACCTCGCGTACGCCGGAGAAGACGTTGTTGACCACCACCGCATGTCCCGAGGCGGCGGCGACGCCGACCTCGCTCGCCCGGACCCGGCTGTTGGAAAGGTTCAGTTCGCCGTTGTAGAGCACCACGCCCTTGTCCGAGCGGCCGATGCGGCTGTTGGTGATCGCGACCGAGGCCCCTTCGATGGCCACGCCCTCGACATAGCCGAGGACGGCGGTGTTCTCGATCTCGACCCGGCCGTATTCGCGGCCCGACCGGATGACGATCCCGATCGAGCGCGGACCGAAGGCGTTGGGCGCGCCCGTGCCCTTGAGGGTGACGTTGGTCAGCCGGGATGTCTGGCCGACGCCGGGGACCATTTCCAGCCCGGACTGTGCGCCGGTGACCGCCAGCTCATGGGCGGTCAGCACCGCCCCGTCAGCGACGATGGCCGGGGCGATGGTCTGGGCGTCGATGATGGTGTTGCGAATGTCGACCAGGCCGCCGTCGGCATAGATGGCGGCTTCGTCGCCCGCATGGCGGAAACCGACCCGGTTCAGCACGATTTCGGCCCCGTAGCCGACGATGCAGGCGGCGTCGCCCGCGCGCGGCGAGGCGAACACCATGTCGCGGATCTCGACCCGCACCCCCTGCGCCACGGTCATACAGGGCAGGCCGTCGGGCGCCATCAGGGTCGGCGCCGGATTGCTGCCCCAGTCACGCGGATCGAAGCCGCCCTCGCCGATGATGGTCAGCGGCTTGTCGACATTCAGCCAGCCGACGCAGGCGCCGCCGCGGGCGCGAATGACCAGGGTGCCGCCGGGGCGCACCCGGCGCACGGCGTCCTCGACCGCCCCGGTGCCGGGGTTGCCGCCGCAGTCGATCAGTACGATCTCCTCGCCGCCGGGCCGCAGGGGACCCGGCCGCCAGTCAGGCCGGTGCTGGCCGTAGTCATAGCGGCGATGCTGAGAACGGCGACTGCGCGAGCCGCGCGTCGGGGGGTCCAGCAGGACGCCGAAATTCGGACGTGTCTGGCTTTCGACCTTGGCGGCGACCTGGGCGTGGGCGGGCCCGTCGCCCATGGCGAAGGCGGTGACGGCCACGGCGATGGCGGCGACGCCGCCGATCAGGCCGAGGAGCGTGCGGTGCGAGGTGCGGTGGGTGATCATGCTTCCGCCCTCCTTAGCGGCGCTGCTGCGAACGGGAGACCTGGGCCAGCACCGCCTGCAGGCGGCCGGCCGAGGGACCGAAACCGGACAGGGCGGAGTCGATGCGCAGGGCCACGGCCTGGGCCTTGTCCTGGTCCGCCACGCCCGCGACGCCGAGCGCGAAATAGCTCGACATGGCGAATTTGGCCTCGGGGCTGCCCTGACGCGCGGCCTCTTCGAACCATTTGAAGGCGCGGGCGTAGTCGGCGGGCAGGCCGACGCCCTCGGCGTACATCACCGCCAGCACCAGCTGGGCTTCCGACGAGCCGTTGATGGCGGCCATCTGGATGGCGCGAACGCGTTCCAGATAGGACAGCCGGCCCTCCATCGGATGGCCCAGCATGGCCTCCAGGGTCTCGATCTGGCGCTTGGACAGGTCTTCCGGCCGGTTGGCGACCGTATCGGAGATCCCGAGATACCGCAGGGCCCGGCCGACGTGCAGGAACGGCAGTTCGCTCCCCATCCGGCCCAGCGCATATTCATAGGCGTCGCCGCGCGGACGGCTCTCGTCCGAGAAGGGCACGCCCGACTGGGGCGCGGTGTTGGGATAGAATTCGAACGGCGGCGTCCACTGCCGGGCCTTGGTCTCGACGAACCGCTGATAGGTGTCGCGGCTCGGGGCGGAGCGCTCGAAATCCCTCAGCAGGACATAGGCCCCGACATCGCCGGTCTGCACCGCGAGGTAGTTGTACAGGTAGGCGTCGACGTCGTTGCGCTGGAACAGGTTGGTCGCCGAGTAGTAGCCGCGGCGGTTGCGATCGCGGCTGTTGCCGCCGGGGTTGCGGCCCCAGGCTTCGCGGGCCTCGCGATTGTCCTCGGGCTCTCCGAAGGGGCCGTAGAGGCCGTCGTGCAGCCGCGCCAGGGTGCGGTAGCCATGGGCGTCCTGGGTCGAGAGCACATAGATGACGCGGTCGCGCACCGCCTCCTGCTCTTCGCGGGTCATCTGGCCCAGCTGGCGGTCCAGCCGCTGATAGGCCGTGTGCCGCTCCCAGGCGCGGCAGTCGTCGTATTTGGACAGGGGCCGCCAGCCGCCGAACCCGCCGCGGTCCACGCGATTGATCGGGGCGTAGCCCTCGTCATTGGCCAGCGCCATGGCGTACCAGGTGGCGCTTTCGATCGGGTCCTCGATGTTCTTGTCGGTCGCCCGGATGGCCGCATAGCGCCCGCCGAGCTCCAGCTGGGCGAAAAAGTCGCCGCGGAAGGCGGCGCGGCGCAGGGCGCGCAGGCCGGTTTCCTGGGCGTTGAATTCGGATCCGGTGAGCGACGCGGGCCGCGGGCAGGCGTTGGAGGCCGCGTCGTTGCGCTGCCAGAACTGCATGCCCCCGCCATTGCCGTTGCCGCACGAGACCATGCCGAGCGCGGTCAGGGCCAGCACGCCGGCGACCGCTGCGATGGCGACGGGACCGCGGCCCCGACCGAAACGGGAGCCGCCTTCCTGGTTGGATCGACCCTCGCTCATACTCCCCCTCGCACGACTAAAACGGGCAGCCCCCCGCCCATTGCGCCTACTTTGCGCGAGCGTGACAGTCCGGCCCCGTTAACCTTCTGTCAAGGTAAACGCTGGTTTGCGATAAAGCGTTGCCGCATAGCGGCCTTTTTGTGACCCGTGGATAGTTTTCCACGGGAATCAGCGGGTTGCGCACTCGCCCGTGAGGGGAATCAGACCGCTCGCCAGTCGGCCGAAGGCTTCCTATATGGGGCGACCGGACTCCTGGAGCACCCCGATGGCCTATGCCGCCCGTGATGATCGTCCCGCCGACAAGGCCGCCCGCTATGCCGAGGTCGAGGCTGAAATCCTGGCCGTCCTGGACGGCGAGCCCAACCGGACCGCGCGTATGGCCACGGTCGCCTCCATGCTGGCCGACGCCTTTCCCGCCTTCTTCTGGACCGGCTTCTACGTCGTCGACCCGGACAAGGCCGGCGAACTGGTGGTCGGGCCGTACCAGGGGACCCTCGGCTGTCTGAGGATCGCCTTCGGCCGCGGCGTCTGCGGCGCGGCGGCGAAGGACCGGGCGACGCAGATCGTCGAGGACGTCCACGCCTTCCCCGGCCACATCGCCTGCGACAGCCGCTCGGCCAGCGAGATCGTGGTTCCGGTGTTTGACGCTTCGGGCGCCCTGATCGCTGTTTTCGATGTTGACGCCACGGTCACGTCCGCTTTTGACGCCGTGGACGCCCATGCTCTCGAACGGCTGATGGCCAGGGTGTTCGCCGCCTGACAGCCGTCGACCGGCTTCGTCCGGGCCTGGTTTCAGACTATTCAGACGATTCAGACCGCCTTTTTCCCGGAGCCCGATATGTCCCAACGCGTGATCGCCGTGACCGGAGGCCATGGGGTGCTGGGCCGCGCCGTCGTCGAGGCCGCCCTGGCCGACGGGCTCAAGGTGGCGGACATCGACCATGCGACGGACCAGTCCGCGCCCGACGGCGTGCTCGAACTGGGCGGCGTCGACCTGACCGATCCCGCCTCGGCCACGAAGGCCATCGCCGCCGTGGCGGCCCATTTCGGCCGGCTGGACGCCCTGCTCAACATCGCCGGAGGGTTCGTCTGGCAGATGACGGACGACGCCGACCCCGCCTGGGCGAAGATGTTCGCCCTCAACCTGACCACGGCGCTGAACGCCAGCCGCGCCGCCCTGCCCCACCTCAAGGCGTCGCCGGAAGGCCGCATCGTCAATGTCGGGGCCAATGCGGCGCTGAAGAGCGCCGCCGGCATGGGCGCCTACGCCGCCTCCAAGGCCGGCGTCCACCGCCTGACAGAGAGCCTGGCCGAGGAGCTCAAGGACACGTCCGTGACCGTCAACGCCGTCCTCCCCTCGATCCTCGACACCGCCCAGAACCGCAAGGACATGCCCGAGGCCGATCCGGCCAAATGGGTCCGGCCCGCCGATCTGGCCCGGGTCATGCTGTTCCTCGCCTCACCGGACAGTCGCGCCGTCACCGGCGCCCTGATCCCCGTCACGGGCCGCGTCTGATGCTGCTGACCCGCTCGGTCCTCTACCTGCCGGCCAGCAATCCGCGTGCGATCGAAAAGGCGCGCGGCCTCAATGCCGACGCCGTCATCCTTGACCTCGAGGACGCCGTCGCCCCCGACGCCAAGGCCGCCGCCCGTCAGGCCGCCGTCGAGGCCCTCTCGGCCGGCGGCTTCAGCGGCCGCGTCGGCGTGCGCGTCAACGGCCTCGACACCCCCTGGGGGGCGGACGATCTGACCGCCCTCTGCGTTCACAAGCCCGATTTCGTCGTCGCCCCCAAGATCGAAAACCCCGAGGCCGTGCGCGAGGTCGCCGCCCGCCTGCCGGTCGACGTCGACCTGTGGATCATGGTCGAGACCCCGCTGGCCGTCCTCCGCCTTGACCAGATCGCCGGCGCGGGCGCGCCGCTCACGGCCCTGATGCTGGGGATCAACGATTTCGGCGAGCGGATGAACCTCGTCCTCGGTCCGGACCGCGACCCGCTCAAGCCCTGGCTGGCCGCCGTCGTCGCCGCCGCGCGCGGCCACGGCCTGCTGGCCATCGACGGCGTGGTCAACGCCACGGACGACGCCGACCGCCTCCACGCCGAATGCCTGCAGGGCCGCGCCTTCGGCTTCGACGGCAAGAGTCTGATCCATCCCGCCCAGATTGACGCCGCCAACGCCGCCTTCTCGCCGTCAGCGGAGGAGGTCACCAGGGCCCGCGAGGTCGTCGACGCCTTCGCCGACGCCGATGCGCAGGGCAAGGGCGCCATCCGGGTCGGCTACCGCATGGTCGAGCGCCTGCACCTCGACGCCGCCCACCGCCTGCTGGCGCGGCATGAGGCGGCGAGCTCACGCGGCTGACGACCCATCTCGACGGCCCCAATCGACAGGCCTATCAAAGCGTACTTCAACGCAACGGACGTCCCTCAAGCAACGAGGCGCCGCACGTCATTCCGGCGAAGGCCGGGAGCCGAGTGATAGGGACCAACACACCTTGACCCACGCCGTCATCGCCGCCACCGGCCTGTTCACCCCCGAACAGTCGATCTCCAACGCCGAGCTGGTCGCCGCCTACAATGCGTATGCGGAACGGTTCAACGCCGACCACGCCGCCGAAATCCTCGAGGGCGACGTCGCCGAACTGACCCCCTCCTCGGTCGAGTTCATCGAGAAGGCCTCGGGCATCAGGTCGCGCTTCGTCCTCGACAAGGCGGGCGTCCTCGACCCCGCCCGCATGGCCCCGAACATCCCCGAACGCCCCGACGACGCGCTGTCGGTCATGGCCGAAATGGCCGTCGCCGCCGCGCGCGAGGCCATCGCCGCCTGGGGCAAGCCGGTCTCGGAGATCGGCGCCGTCCTGTGCGCCGCCTCCAACATGCCCCGCCCCTATCCGGCCCTGTCGATCGAGGTGCAGCAGGCCCTCGGCATCGAGGGCTTCGCCTTCGACATGAACGTCGCCTGCAGTTCGGCCACCTTCGGCATCAAGACCGCCGCAGACTTCATCGCCTCGGGCTCGGTCAAGGCCGTGCTGATGGTCAATCCGGAAGTCTGTTCCGCCCACCTGAACTTCAGGGACCGCGACAGCCATTTCATCTTCGGCGACGTGGCCACCGCCGTCATCATCGAGTCCTCCGACCAGGCCGGCCCGGGCGGCTGGGACATCCTCGGCACGCGGCTCAAGACCGTCTTCTCCAACAACATCCGCAACAATTTCGGCTTCCTGAACAACGCGGCGCCCGAAGGCATCGGCCAGCCGGACAAGCTGTTCATCCAGCAGGGCCGAAAGGTCTTCAAGGACGTGGTGCCCATGGTCTCGGAGATGATCGTCGACCACGCCCGTGACCTCGGCATCGACCCCGCGACCCTCAAGCGGATGTGGCTGCATCAGGCCAATATCAACATGAACCAGTTCATCGGCCGCAAGGTGATGGGCCGCGAGCCCACGGCCGAGGAGAACGTCATCATCCTCGACGACTACGCCAACACCTCTTCGGCCGGCTCGATCATCGCCTTCCACCTGCGCCAGCAGGCCATGGCCGCGGGCGACATCGGCCTGATCTGCAGCTTCGGCGCCGGCTATTCGGCCGGGACCGTCTTCGTCAGGAAACGCGCATGAGGGTCGACCGCAGCGATATCGGCGCCGTCGTCGACGCCATGTACGCCTGTATCTCGGGCCCCGCCGGGCCGCGCGACTGGGCGACCCAGCGCGAGATCTTCCACCCCGACAGCCGTCAGGCCCGCACCGGCCTCGACGCCGACGGCCGCCCCACGATGATCGTCATGGGCCGCGAAGAGTACCAGGCCAACGTCACGCCTTTCTTTGAGGCCAACGGCTTCTTCGAGGTCGAGATCAGCCGCCGGATCACCGAGTTCGGCAACATGGCGCACGTCTGGTCGATCTACGAGGCCCGCACCGCCCCCGAGGACGCCGAGCCCGAGCGCCGCGGGATCAATTCGATCCAGCTTTGCCGGGGCCCCGACGGCCTCTGGTCCATCCTGCACATGATCTGGGACAACGAGCGTCCCGGCCTCACCGTGCCGGCATAGCCGCCGCGGGCGCTGCCGCCGGCGCATTGGCCGGATGCGTCGCCTTCCACTCCATGGCCATGCGGATGCGGTTCTCGACCGAGGGGTGGTCGTAGAACAGAATCTCCTCGATCGCCGAGGGCGACGGCGCGCGATATTCGGCCGTCTTGATCAGGGCCTTGGACAGCCCGTCCGGCTCATTCGCATGGGTCAGCGAGAACTGGTCGGCGTCCGACTCGATCACCCGGATCATCGTGTTCGTCACCGGCGTCAGCAGGAGGCCGATGACCGCGCCGATCGCGGCCAGCACGGGCAGGCCGGCCGGATCCGAGATGTCGCCGACCCGGTTCGCGCCCAGCAGCCGTTTCGCCAGGGGGAACAGCCGGTCGATCAGCCAGAAGACCAGTCCCGCCAGCACGATCAGGACGCCCGTCATCCACAGCGAGTGCATATGGACATAGTGGCCCATCTCATGGCCCACGACCCCGCGCACCTCGGCCAGATCGGCGCCCTTGGCGAACATGACGTCGCTCATCGCCACCCGCGCCGAGCCGAACAGGCCCGAGACATTGGCGGTGTAGCGGTCCGACTGTTTCGAGCCGTCATAGATGAAGATCTTGTCGTCCGGCGTGCCCGTCCGCTGGGCCAGTTCCACCACGGAGTCGCGCATCGCTCCATCCGGCGCGGGCGTATAGGTGTTGAACAGCGGCTCGATCAGGATGGGCGAGACGATCAGCATGAAGACCACGGCCACGGCCGTCAGCCCCGCGCCCCAGGCCCACCAGAGCCGCCTCGCGCGGCGGATGATGAAATAGAGGCCCACGATCAGCAGGCCCGCGAACACGGTCGAAATCGCCGTGCTCAGCGCCGCCTCGCCGAGCCAGCCGGCCAGAGGCTGTTCCGTCAGCCCGTACTGCGTCTCGCGCCACCAGCCCTGATAGATCGCCCAGGGCAGGGTCAGGACCCAGCTCATCAGCAGATAGACGACGCCCACGACCAGCGAGACCAGCTTCGGCCGCTTGCGCCGCCGCTCCATCCGGTCCCGGATGCCGCTCAGGATGCCCGTGCGGATGATGATCCAGGCCACGACGATCGAGACGACCGCGCCCCACAGCAGCAGCCAGTGGCCGCCGCGCGTATAGGCCACGGCCCGTTCCAGGTCCTCCGGCGAAATGGTCGCCAGCCAGCGAGCGGTCTCGGCCGCGGGGTCGATGCTCATGTGGTGATCCTCCCTGACGCCCGAGGATGACGCCGCAAGGCGAAGCTTGTCAGCTTAAATCCTCTTCATGCCGCCGCGGCCGCTTCACATCAGGAACCGCGACCGGTCCTCCGAGGCAGGTGTCATGCAGACGTGAGTGCGCCCGAAGATACGATAGCGGTTGCTCGCGATCAGGTCATACGCCGGGTCACGGAGCAGCCTCGGCACGGCCTTCAACAGGCCCAGCAGCCACGTGGACCGCAACTGTCGCAGGACGGTCAGCGCGGCGTCCGACTTGAAGAAGATGCGTCCGTTCCACACCACGGCGTTGGTCCGCGGCGCCTCCGGATCGATGCCGAACCGCGCCGCCAACACCCGGCCCGGCTCGGACTGGATCGCCACGAACCGGAACCGCCGCTCCGGGTCGCGGTCGATCACGAACCGGACCCAGCGGGAGCAGAAGACGCACACCCCGTCGAACAGGATCAGGCCGTCAGGCTCATCGGGGGCGGGCTGCGGCGACCAGCGGCTCATGCGCGACAGTGGGGCGGTTGGCCCGGGCAGGCAACGCGGCAATGCGCCGTTCCTCCGCCTCAGGGAAGGAATTAGGCCGCCGCCACCGCCTCGATCTCGACCAGCCAGGCCTCATCGAAGATGCCGGTGATGATCACCGTCAGCGCCGCCTGGCGGCCCGCCAGACGGCGGATACGGACCTCGCGGTTCTCCAGCGAATACGCCCGGTCCGACAGAAAGGTCGTGACCTTGACGAGGTTGTCGAGCGTCATGCCCGCCGCGGTCAGCTGGGTCTCGATATTCGACCAGACCTGTTCGCACTGGCCGGCGAAGTCCGCCGCCAGCGCGCCGTCCGGCGCCACCGGGATCTGGCCGGACAGATACAGCCAGCGGGTCGGGCCGGTCACCTCGACCGCCTGCGGATACGAGCCCTCGACCGGCGGAGAGCCGTCGCCCGTCAGGGGTCGGATGGTGGCGGTCACCGGCGCCCCCTCTACTGGCGTGCGCCGTCCGAGCGGGCGCGGACCACGGCGAACTCCGAGGTCGGCTTCCAGCCCGGCCAGTCGCCGCTGTTCGCGAGGTCCAGGCCCAGGCGATACAGCAGGGTCAGGTTCTCGACCGCCGAGGTCAGGTCCCAGTCGGCCGACCATTCGTCCGAGGCCTTGTGATAGTCGGCCGCGAATTTGGCGCGCCAGGCCCCCTCGCCGGCCTCGCGTCCGCCCTCGACCCAGTCCCAGCCGTGCCAGGGCATGATCGCCGGCACGCCCATGCGGGCGAAGGGGAAGTGGTCGGAGCGGTAGTAGAACCCTTGCTCGGGCATGCCGTCGTCCGAGACATAGCGGCCCAGCGGTTCGGCGAGGGCCTGCAATCGGTCTTCAAGATCGTTCTGGCCCTTGCCGAAAATCGGCACGTCGCGGGTCGGACCCGACAGCGGCAGCATGTCGATATTGATGTCCGCGACTGTGGTCTCCAGCGGATAGACCGGGTCGGCGGCATAGCCGTAGGCGCCCAGCAGACCCATCTCCTCGGCCGCCATATGGGCGAAGACGATCGACCGCTCCGGCCGCGGCACGGCGCTGATCTGACGCGCCATTTCCAGCACGCCGATGGTGCCCGAGGCGTTGTCCCAGGCGCCGTTCCAGATCTGGTCGCCGACCACGCCGGGATGCTGGGCCTCGCCGCCGACGTGGTCCCAGTGGGCCGAATAGATGATGGTCTCGTCCGGATGTTCGGTCCCCGGAATGCGGGCCAGCAGGTTGTGGGTGACGAGCGTCTCGATCGTCTCGGAGGCCTCGACCGACAGGGTGACGCCGTTCAGCGCCACAGCCTTGAACGTTCCGTCGCCGATGTTGGGCAGTTGGGAAATGTCGAGGCCGGCGGCCGCGGCCCAGAGCGTCGCCACGTCGTGATTGATCGCGCCCGAGAACTCCAGGTCGGCGGCGCCCGGAGTCAGGGTCCGGGTGCGCGCATTGCTGCGCACCGCGCCCTGCCACATCGGCGAGGCGGCGTCGCCCATGACCATCGTGATGACGCCCACGGCGCCGCGGCGGAAGGCCTCGTCGGCCTTGTAGGCGCCGGACTGGTAGTTGGTGGCGTACGGACCGTTGAACAGGTCGCCGTCCGGCTCGCCGCCCACCACGATCACGACCTTGCCCCGCACGTCGAGGTCGCCGTAGTCGTCCCAGTTCCGCTCGGGGGCGTAGATGCCATGGCCCGCGAACACGAGCTCCGCATTCCCGATCGAGGCGCGGCCGTCATTGGTGACGGCGCGCACGGTGATGTCGGTTCCGACCGTCAAGGGGTGCGCGACGCCGTCCGGCCCGGTCCAGGCGGCGGTCGCGCCGGCCACGGGCGAATAGCGATTCAGCGCGACGGGCTGCAGCCACTGGCCGTCCGGCCCGCCGGGCTCCAGCCCCATGGCCTCATACTGGGCCTGCAGCCAGGCCAGCACCATGCGCTCGCCCTCGGTTCCCGGATAGCGGCCCTGGAATTCATCGGCGCTGATGGTGCGGATATCGGCGCTGATCCGCGCGGCGGAGAAGTCCTGGGCCGAGGCCATGCCGGCGGCCAGCAGCACGGCGGCGATGGCGACGCCGCCCATCATCTTGCGAAACATATGGGAGGCTCCATCCCCGGATTGACGGCCCGCATTCTAGGGGGGCCGGCCGGGCGGCGTCCGTTAAGTTTTGGTCATGTCAGACCAGGCGCGACCACCCTCCCCCGGCGGGGGAGGGAAAGGGCCGTCGCAGCCCTACCGCCGCTGACTGGCGCTCGGCGCGCGCGCCGGACCGAACTCGGAACCCGGCATCCATTCCGGCCAGTCGCGGCTGTTGGCCAGATCGCGGCCGATGTTGAAGATCAGCTCCAGGTCCTCGGCCTGGCCGCGCAGATCCCAGTCGGGCGACCATTCATCGTCGGCCTGGTGATAGCGGCGGGCGCTGTATTCAGAACGGGACGCTTCGCGGGCGGCGATCGGCTCGTCGCGGAAGGCTCCGCCGCCGTCGACATAGGCCATCGGCACGCCGCGCTTGGCGAGCGGGAAATGGTCCGAACGGAAATAGCTGCCCGAGGCGGGGTTGCCGTCCGGCTTGGCCGTGCGCCCCTGCCGGATCGCCTCGGCGGTGACACGGGCGTCGAGGTTCGACTGGCCCGAGCCGATGATGTCCACGTCGGCGACCCGGCCATAGACGTTCATGGCGTCGATGTTGAAGCCGGCCACCGTCGTCTCCAGCGGATAGACCGGATTGGCGGCGTAGAATTCCGAACCCAGCAGGCCGCTCTCTTCCGCCGTGAAGCTGATCATGACGATCGAGCGTTCCGGACGCGGGGCGGCGCCCCAGACGCGGGCCAGCTCCAGCAGGCCGGCGGTGCCGGTGGCGTTGTCGACCGCGCCGTTGAAGATGGCGTCGCCGTTGGCGTCAGGCTCGCCGACGCCGATGTGATCCCAGTGGGCGGTGTAGAGGATGGTCTCGTCCGGATGCGTGCGTCCCGGCAGTCGGGCGATCACATTTCGGGTCGTGACCCGGGTGGTGGCGACGTCGAACATCCCGCTGAAGCTGGCGCCGGGCAGTTCAACCGGACGGAAGTCGCGGCTGCGCGCGGCGATCTTCAGGGCCTCGAAGTCCTGGCCTGAACGCCGGAACAGGTCGACGGCCACGTCGCGCTGGATCCAGGCCTCCATCGCCACCCGCTCGGCGGCGGCGTTGGCGCGGACGATGTCGAACTGCGGCGTCGACCAGCTGTTCTGGACCGTGGCCCAGCCATAGGAGGCCGGGGCGGTCTCGTGCACCACGATGACCCCGGCGGCGCCCTGGCGGGCCGCCTCTTCATACTTGTAGGTCCAGCGGCCGTAGTAGGTCATGGCCCGGCCGTTGAAGGTGTTCAGCTCGGGTTGCTCGAAGTCGGGGTCGTTGACCAGTACGACGATGATCTTGCCGCGCACGTCGACGCCCTTGAAGTCGTCCCAGTTCCGTTCGGGCGCCTTGATGCCGTAGCCGACAAAGACCAGCGGCGTGTCGGTCAGCATGACGTGGTCGCCCGGGAGGCGGGTCGAGACGGTGATCTGCTGGCCCTGCGCCAACGGAATGGTCTCGCCCCCGACTTCCAGCTGCATTCCCCGGAAATTGGAGGCGGTGAAGCGGTTCAGGACCACGTCCTGGGTCCAGGACCCGTTCCGGCCGCCGGGCTGGAACCCTGCGGCCGCGTACTGCTCGCTCAGATAGCGGACGGTCATGTCCTCGGCCGGGGTGGCGATGCCCCGCCCCTGGAAGCTGTCGTCGGCCAGAACCCGCACATGCTCGGACAGCCGTGCGGTGTCGAAGGTTGCGGCGGGGGTGTCGGGTGCGGACGCCCCGGCCCCCATCATCGCGCAGCCGGAAATCAGGGCGCCGGCGGCAAGCACGGCGGCGGTCGGAAACAGACGCATGAACGGAAACATCCTCAGCCGAAATCAGTGGCCGGGACGTTAGGGCGCCGTCCGCCGGGTGTCGATGCGTCGGACCTGTCCGAACTCAGGGCGCCGGATCGACCGCCCCGCCCGCCGGCCAGTCGGTGTCGCCGATCCGGGTCAGCCGCATCTCGATCATCCGGCGCGGCGGCTGGCCCTCGGCGACCCAGGTCCCGACCTCATGCCAGGTTCCGTCGCGCACCACGGCCACATATTCGATCTTCGCCCCCGGGCCCGCCGGCGTCTCCCAGCGGAAGCCGTCCCCGGTCACCTCGAACGGATAGTCGCCCGAAAATCCCTGGGCGTAGGACCGGAAGCCGTAGCGTCCCGCGCGCGCGTCCCAGGACACCGTGGCCATGGCGTTGAACCGGGTCGAACCGTCGGCGGCGTAGCCGCGTCCCTCGATGACCTTGATCGAACCGCCCAGCATCGACCCGACCCGTTCCGTCTGGGTCAGGGTCGTGGTTCCGTCGGGCCCGTGGATGATGGCCTCGCCCCGCCATTCGCCGTCCAGCATGTCGAGGCGGTGCATCGCCGCGCGCTGGGCCTCCGTGCCGTTCGGCGAGGCGGGCGCCTGGGCCTGAACCGCCGCCGGGGCGGCCAGAAGGACGGCGGCGAGCGCCAGGCAGGCAAACGGCTTCATCGTCGGGTCTCCCTTTGACTTTGTCTTGTAAAGTACTTTTTTGGCTGAGGCAAGACCCACGAAAAACCCGCCGACGCGGGGCGCCGGCGGGTCCTTTCGGTGTCGATGTCGGGGAACCCTAGTGGGCCACGCCCTTCCAGATCCGGCGGTAGCTCAGATAGGTGATGCCCGCGAAGATGAAGAGGAAGATCAGCACGCCCACGCCGGTCTGTTTGCGCTGGACCTGACGGGGGTCCGAGGCCCAGGCGATATAGGCGGCCACGTCCTTGGCCATCTGGTCGACCGAGGCGACGGTGTCGTCGTCATAGGTCACCTGACCGGCGGTCAGCGGCGCCGGCATGGCGATGAAGCCGCCCGGGGGAACGTGCGCGCCTTCGGGCATGAAGGGCGTCAGGTCGCCGGCCATATACATATTGTAGTGCTGGCCGGGCCGGATCTGCAGGCCCTGCGGCACGGCCGCATAGCCGGTCAGCAGCGAATAGATGTAGTTGGCGCCGCCGTGACGGGCCTTGGCCATCACCGACAGGTCGGGCGGGGCCGCCCCGCCGTTCGCAGCGGCCGCGGCCGTGGCGTTCGGATAGGGGTTGGGGAAGCGGTCGGCGGCGGTGCCGTCGCGCATCACCGGCTCGCCGGTCTCGGTGTCGATGTCCGCGATCTGGACCTCTTTCGCCAGCGCCTTGACCCAGCGGTTCTCGGCCGGGCTCGCCTGGTGCGAGTCGAAGAACGGCCCGCCCGGCTCGGCCAGGGTGCGGAAATGCATCAGGTCCATGCTGTGGCACGAGGCGCAGACCTCGCGATAGACCTTGTAGCCGCGCTGCAGCTGGTTCCGGTCGAAGCTGCCGAACGGCCCTTCGAAGCTGAAGCCGCCGTTGCGCAGGGCGTGGGCCTCGCCGGCGGCCAGCGCGGGCTGGGCCGCGAAGGTCAGGCCGGCGGCGGCGGCGATCAGGACCAGGGTCTTCTTCATGGCGCGGATATTCGTCTGGAGGGTCATGGTCCCGCTCAGCCCTTCATCTCGGCGTCGCCGCCCGACAGGACCGGCTCGGAGATCGTCGCCGGGATCGTCCGGGGCGTCTCGCGCAGGCCCACCAGGGGCATGATGATGAGGAAGAAGGCGAAATAGTAGGCCGTCGCGAACCGGGTCAGCCACAGATAGCTGTTCAGGTCCCCGTCGATCAGGGTGAAGGTCTTGAAGGTCCCGATCACCGGCGCGTCGGGCAGTTGAGCCCCGCACCAGCCGAGGATCAGACCCACGATCACGAAGAGGATGAAGAAGGTCCGCATCGTCGGCCGGTAGCGCATCGAGCGCACCTTGGACGTATCCAGCCACGGCAGGACGAACAGCACGCCGATGGCGCCGAACATCGCCATCACGCCGCCGAACTTGTCGGGGATGGCGCGAAGGATCGCGTAGAAGGGCAGCATGTACCACTCGGGCACGATGTGCGCCGGCGTCACCAGCGGATTGGCCGGAATATAGTTGTCGGCGTGGCCCAGGGCGTTCGGCATGAAGAAGACGAACAGGGCGAACAGCATCAGGAACAGGATGATGGCGAACCCGTCCTTGACCGTGAAATACGGGTGGAACGGCACCGTGTCCTTGGCCTGGCGGTCCTTCGGAATCAGGATGCCCACCGGGTTGTTCTGACCCGCCGCGTGCAGGGCCCACAGGTGCAGCACCACGCAGCCGGCGATGACGAACGGCAGCAGATAGTGCAGCGAGAAGAAGCGGTTCAGGGTGGCGTTGTCGATCGCCGGGCCGCCACGCAGCCAAATCAGGACCGGCTCGCCGACGACCGGGATGGCTCCGATCAGATTGGTGATCACCTCGGCGCCCCAGTAGGACATCTGGCCCCACGGCAGGACGTAGCCGAGGAAGGCTGTGGCGATCATCAGGAAGAAGATCAGGCAGCCGACGATCCAGATCATCTCGCGCGGCGCCTTGTACGAGCCGTAGTAGAGGCCGCGCAGCATGTGCAGATAGACCGCGATGAAGAACATCGAGGCCCCGTTGGCGTGGGTGTAGCGGATCAGGTCGCCGCCGTTGACGTCGCGCATGATGCGCTCGACCGAGGCGAAGGCCATTTCGGTGTTGGGCACATAGTGCATGGCCAGGATCACGCCGGTGGCGATCTGGATCACCAGGCAGAGGGCCAGGATGCCGCCGAAGGTCCACCAGTAGTTGAGGTTCCTCGGGGTCGGCAGCGACATATAGTCAGCGCCGAAGCGGATGATGGGCAGACGGGTGTCGAGCCATTTCTCGATGCCGGTCTTCGGGACGTAGGTGGATTCGTGATCGCTCATCGGTCTCGCCCTCAGCCGATCTTGATGCGGGTGTCGGAGAGGTAGGCGTACTCCGGCACGACGAGGTTGGCGGGCGCCGGGCCCTTACGGATGCGGCCCGAGGTGTCGTAGTGCGAGCCGTGGCAGGGGCAGAACCAGCCGCCGAAGTCGCCCGTGCCGAAGGTCGGGATACAGCCCAGGTGGGTGCAGTTGCCCAGCACGACCAGATATTGCGAGTGGCCCTCCTTGACGCGGTCGGCGTCAGCCTCAGGGTCCTTCAGCGCCGACAGCGGCGTGGAGACGGCCTCCTGCAGCTCGCGGGCGGTGCGATAACGCACGAACACCGGCTTGCCCTGCCACTTGATGACGATCTGCTGGCCTTCCTGGACCTTGGTCATATCGAATTCGATCGACGCCAGCGCCAGGGTGTCGGCGGCCGGGTTCATCGAATTGATCAGGGGCCAGGCCAGCATGGCCCCGGCCCCCACGGCGGCAGCGCCGGCCGCGATATGGATGAAGTCCCGACGGGTGGCGTCGCCGCCCTCACCGTTCTCAGTCACGACCGATTCGGCCACGTCTTACTCCTCGTACGCCGCAGTCCGGGGCCGTCTGGGCCCGGTCGATCGCGGCATGGATGCTTTAGCGCCTTCCCGGCAATCTGACCCGGCCCGGCATTGCGGCTCATCGCCGCAAACTGCGCCGCCTCTTTGAGAAACAGTCGCATTTCGAGCCGCGACAAGCCCCCGGGCCACGCGTAAGAGGGCCTTAGAATGCGTCTCGCTCTTTTTCAACCGGCCATTCCCCAGAACGTCGGCGCCTGCATCCGTTTGAGCGCCTGTTTCGGGGTGGAATTGCACATCATCGAACCCGCGGGCTTCCGGTTCGACGACCGGGCGATGAAGCGCGCCGCCCTGGACTACGGCCCCCTCGGCCATATGACGCGGCACCCTGACTGGAACGCCTTCCAGCGCGACCGCGTACCCGGCCGGCTCATCCTGTTCACGACGAAGGGCGCGACGCCGCTGAACGAATTCGTCTTCCAGCCCGACGACATCCTGCTGTTCGGCAGCGAACCCTCCGGCGCGCCGGACTTCGTGCACGACGCCGCCGACGCCCGCGTGGTGATTCCCATCCAGCCCGAGGCCCGGTCGCTGAACCTGTCGGTTTCAGCGGGAATCGCCCTGTGGGAGGGGTTGCGCGGGAATTGACGCCGCTCAAGGCGCCCCTGCTCGCCCCGCCCCACAGATATGCGATGCAGCGCACCCTGATCTTCGCCGCCCGGGTGATCGCCCTTCTCGGCATCGGCTTCATCTCGATGTTCGCCCTGGACGTCCTCAGTATGGAGGCCCCGCTGGCCCCTCGGCTCGCCGGCTTTCTGGTTCACCTGATCCCCAGCTTCGTGCTCGCGGGGCTGCTGGTGGTCGCATGGAGATGGCCGGGCGTCGGCGGCGCGCTGTTCCTGATCGCCGGCCTGTCGCCGCTGCTGCTGCTCGACAACCCCTTGTGGACCAATCTGATTCTGGGCGGCCCCTTCCTGCTGGCGGGGGCGGGATTTCTCGCCGGCCGATCCGGCGGGGCGACGAGCCCCGAACCCGGGTGACGGCTCAGCCCGCGGGCGCGTTCACCGCCAGCCCCGGCCGCTCCCCCCGCTTGCCCGCCGCCACGGATTCGACCGCCCGCATGACCCGCAGCACATTCTCGCCCGCCAGTTTGCGGATGTCCGATTCGCTCCAACCGTTCGCCATCAGGGCGGCCAGCAGACGGGGATAGGCGTCCACCCCCTCCAGCCCGACCGGCAGGGAGTCGACGCCGTCATAGTCGCCGCCCAGGCCGACATGGTCGATCCCGGCCGTATCGCGGATGTGCTGGATGTGGGCGACGACGTCGGCGATGGTGGCGACCGGCTCCGGATGGGCCGCGGCCCAGGCCACGAGGCCCGCCGTCACCGCCGCCGGATCGCCGGGGTTCAGCGACTTGAGCCGCGCGTCCTCGGCCGACCGGGCGCTGTTCCATGTCCGCACGGTCTCGGAGACAAAGCCGGGCACGAAGGTGACCATCACCACCCCGCCGTCCTCGGCCATCAGCCGCAGCACGCTGTCGGGCACATTGCGCGGATGGGCGGTCACCGCCCGGGCCGAGGAGTGGGAAAAGATCACCGGCGCGTCCGACACCCGCATGGCGTCCAGCATGGTCTCTTCCGAGACGTGGCTCAGGTCGACCATCATCCCCAGCCGGTTCATCTCGCGGACCACGTCCTCGCCGAAGGGCGACAACCCGCCCCATTTCGGCGCGTCGGTGGCGCTGTCGGCCCAGGTCGTGGTGCGCGAATGGGTCAGGGTGATGTAGCGGGCGCCGGAATCGTGGAATTCGCGCAGCAGGCCGAGGGAATCGTCGATCGAATAGCCGCCCTCCATGCCGATCAGGCTGGCGATCCGGCCGCGGCGATGGATGCGCTGGATGTCATCGGCGGTGGTCGCCAGCTCGAACACGTCCGGATAGGCGGCGACCAGCCGCTTGACCGTGTCGATCTGTTCGAAGGTCGCCACGGCCGCATCAGGCGGGGCCAGGGTGGCGGGCACATAGACCGACCAGAACTGGCCGCCCATGCCGCCGGCGCGCAGCCGCGGAATGTCGGTGTGCAGCAGCGTCGAGGCGTCGAGGTTCGTCGTCAGGTCCACCGCATGGGGATCATTGCCGTGGTTCTGGCGCAGGGCCCAGGGCAGGTCGTTGTGCCCGTCGATCAGCGGCGTCCGCTCCAGGATTCTCCGCGCCCGCGCCTCGCTCGCCGCATCGGCGGACTGCGCCATGACGGGCCCGGACATCAGCACGGCGGCGACGGTGGTCAGAAGGACGGTGCGGATCATGGCGGGCTCCCGGGATGTGACGGCGGACAGTGGCAGACGGGGGTGGTGCGTCAACGGCCGGACGGACTACAGGAAGCGAATGACCCCCGCCGACCTCACCCCCGATCAAAAGAAGACCGAAGCCCGCGCCTGGTTCGAGACCCTGCGCGACCGCATCCACGCCGGTTTCGAGGCGCTGGAGGACGCCGCCCCCGCCGACCTGTTTCCCGGCGAACCCGGCCGGTTCGTGCGCACCCCCTGGGAGCGGCCGGAGGGGGGCGGCGGCGTCATGGGGATGATGCACGGCCGGTTGTTCGAAAAGGTCGGCGTCCATGTCTCGACCGTGCACGGGACCTTCCCCGCCGACTATGCGAAGAATGTGCCCGGCGCGGCCGAGGACCCGCGCTTCTTCGCCACCGGCATCAGCCTGATCGCCCATCCGGTCAGCCCGCGCGTGCCGGCGGTGCATATGAACACCCGCTTCATCGCCACGACCAAATGCTGGTTCGGCGGCGGCGGCGATCTGACGCCCGTCCTCGACGTCGACCGGCGGCAGGATCACCCCGACACCCTCGCCTTCCACGCCGCCATGAAGGCCGCCTGCGACGCCCACGACCCGGCGTGGCATGCGAAGTTCAAGGCCTGGTGCGACGAGTATTTCTTCCTGCCCCACCGCAATGAGCCGCGCGGCACGGGCGGCATCTTCTACGATCACCACGACAGCGGCGACTGGAGCCGCGACTTCGCCTTCACCCGCGACGTCGGCGTGAATTTCCTCGACGCCTATTCAGCCATCGTGCGCGGACGGATGGGCGAGCCCTGGACGGCGGAGGAGCGCGAGGAACAGCTGGTCCGGCGCGGCCGCTATGTCGAGTTCAACCTGCTCTACGACCGCGGCACCATGTTCGGCCTCAAGACCGGCGGCAATGTCGAGTCCATCCTCAGCTCGATGCCGCCTGTGGTGAAGTGGCCCTAGGCCTTGCGCCTCAGGAATTTCAGGCCCGACCAGTCGGTGCTGACGGCGCAGACCTTCACATCGACCCAGCCCGTCGGGAGAAGGATCTCGCGCAGGCCGTCCTCGGTCAGGTCGCGAAACAGGGGCGAGCTCTTCCTGGGCCACGACACCCACAGCATCCCGCCCGGCCTGACCGCCGCGAGGGCCGGCGCGGCGCCACGCTCCAGTTCGGCACGGTCGCGGACGAACAGGTGGACGAGGTCGGCCTGGGCGGCGTCGGCGTCAACCACCGCACCGAGGGGCAACGGCTCGATCCAGTCGCTATAGGCCCCCGGCGCCGCAATCGGCTTCAGAATCCGGGATTCCTTCAAGCCCAGTTTCTGGATCAGCGGCTTGCCGGAATAGCCGACGGGTCCGGACATGAGGCGGGGTCCTCAGGCCGACAGGAAGTGGCGGATCCACAGGCCGACCGTGGCCCGATCATCCGCCGCCTTCAGGCTGTCCACCGCCCGCTCGACCAGCGCCGGATCAATCCGGTCGTGGCGGCCCGCCGTGAGCGCGGTCGCAAAGGCCGGGGTGAACTCCGGATGGGGCTGCATCGAGATGGCGTCCTCGTCCCAGGCCAGTCCGGCGAACGGCGTGAAGTCGCTGCGCAACAGCACGCGGGCCTCGGCCGGCGCCTCGACCACCTGATCCTGATGCGAGGCGGGGATGGCGACAGTCGCCGCGGCCGGAGCCATCCACGGCTCGGGCGAGACGACCTGATAGCGGTGCAGGCCCACGCCCCAGCCCCGGCTCGACTTCTCGACCCGCCCGCCAAGGGCCTGGGCCATGGCCTGATGGCCGAAACAGACGCCGACCAGTCTCGTCCGGCCCCGGGCCGAGCGGATCCAGTCCAGCAGTTCGGCGATCCAGCCGTCGGTCTCATAGACCCCCGCCGACGAACCGGTGATGATCGCCGCGTCAAAGGCCTCCAGGTCCGGCCATTCCCCGGCCTGTACATCGAAGGTCCGGAAGTCGAACCCCTCGCCCAGCAGGTCGCGGAACATCGCCGGATAGTCGCCATGCGCGGCGGCCAGCGCCGCCGGCGGCGCGCCGGTCTCCAGAATCGCGATGCGGGTCATTCAGGACTCCTCGATCCGACCGAAATAGGCGTTCGCGCAAGACGGCGGAAGGGCGATCCGCTATGGCCCCGCCATGACCCAAGCCGCCGCCGATCCGGTCGTCCTGATCAACGTCTACACCTGCAAGCCCGAACAGCTGGACACGTTGATGGAACTGCTGGCGGTTATGGTCCGGACCCAGCGCGAAGCCGAGGGCTTCATCTCCGCCACCCTGCACCGCGGCCTCAACGGCAAGGTGGCGGCGGTCCACGCCGTCTGGCGCTCGCGCGAGGACTGGAAGGCCATGGCCCGCAGTCCCGCCGTCAATGCGGCGATGGAGCCGATCATGGCCATCGCCACCTTCGCCCCCCACCTCTATGAGGCGGGCGAGGTCATCGAATAAGGGTTCAGCCCGTCATCCACACCTCGGACCGGGCGCTCTCGCCGCCCAGAACCGCCGCGACCCAGCCGCAGACCTCGTCCGCCGCCGCCTCGGCGCCCGGCGGCGGGTTCAGCACCACCACCGCGCAGCCGTTCATCTTCATCGGATCCGTCAGGGGCCGCAGCCGCGCCTCGGCCACCAGCATCCGCTTGATCCCCGCCTGGTCCAGCCGACGCAGGAAGCCGTCGAAGGTCTCCATGTCCTTCAGCGGCGTCCAGATCGCCACCGTCGCCCGCGGGTCGGCCCGCGCGATGGCGGCGGCCGTGTCGGCGGCGCGATTGTAGTCGTCGGGCTGTTCGAACGGCGGGTCGATCAGGACGAAGGCGCCGGTCGCCTCCGCCGCCCAGGTCCGCGCCTGGTCAAAGCCGTCGCCGCCCTGCGCCATCGCCTGCGGAAAGGCCTCCAGCGCCCCGGTCAGCAGGTCGAGCACGGGCGGATGCAGTTCAAAGCCGACATAGCGATCGTCCTCGCCCAACCGTCCGGCGATCAGCAGCGGCGACCCCGGATAGAAGGTCACGCCGCCATCCGGATTGAGCCGCGCCACCTCGGCCGCCAGGGCCTCGATCAGCGGCGGCCGGTCGCCGGCGGCCATCAACCGGGCGATGCCGGCCTCGGCCTCCTTCGACCGCGCGCCATCGCCGGTCAGGTCATACAGCCCGGCCCCTGCATGGGTGTCGATCACGCTGACCGGCCCCTGCGCCTGCCGCCGCTCCAGCAGCCAGAGCAGCAGGGCGTGTTTGACGATGTCGGCGAAATTCCCGGCGTGAAAGCTGTGGCGATAGTTCATCGCCCTGCCCTCTCGCGGCCCGGCCTGCGGGTCAAGGGGAACCGGCGGTCCTCGCGCGACGTTGGCGCTGCGCAAATCCGCAAGGGGTTGAGATGGCGACGAAACTGCGGGGCGGACGACGCTGATGGCCCATGGCGCTTTGGAGGTCGGCTCGCGGGCCGAGGTTCCCGACGGTCTGACGTATTGCAGCGACGAGCATCCGGGCCTGAGACGCACGCCTTCGGGCAAGGGCTTCGCCTATCACGACCCGCAGGGACGCCTCGTCCGCGACCGCAAGGTGCTCGACCGCATCCGTACCCTCGCCATCCCGCCGGCCTGGACCGACGTCTGGATCTGCCCCCGCGCCACCGGCCACATCCAGGCCACAGGCCGCGATGTCAAAGGGCGCAAGCAGTACCGCTATCATGAAGGCTGGAGCCGCCATGCCTCGGAGAGCAAATTCGAACGCATTCCGGCCTTCGCCCGGGCCCTGCCGAGACTGCGCAAGAGGGTCGAGGCCGATCTCAACCGGCGCGGCGTGTCGCGCGACAAGGTGCTGGCCACGGCGGTGCGTCTGCTGGAACTGACCCTGATCCGCGTCGGCAACGCCCAGTATGCGAGGCACAACCGGTCCTACGGCCTGACCACCCTCAACAAACGCCATCTCGATCTGACCGGCGCCGCCCTGACCTTCGCCTTCAAGGGCAAGAGCGGGGTCGAGCACGAGGTCCGGGTGCGCGACCGGCGGCTGGCGACGGTCGTGCGGTCCCTGCGCGAACTGCCGGGTCAGCAGTTGTTCAAATACCGCGACGCCGACGGGACGCTGTGCGCCATCACCTCCGACGACGTGAACGCCTATATCCGCGAGGCCATGGGCGACGGCTTCTCGGCCAAGGACTTTCGCACCTGGGCCGGAACGGTGTCGGCGGCGCGGGCGCTGCGGGAGGCGGAGCCCCCGACCTCGGCCGCCGATGCGAAACGCAGGATCACCGTTTGCGTCAGGGCCGTCGCGGGCTTGCTGGGCAACACCCCGACGGTCTGCCGGTCGGCCTATATTCATCCGACGGTCTTCGAACTTTACGAGACCGGCCGACTGGTCGAAGTCCTGCCGGGCCCCGAGGCCAACGGCTTCGAGCGCGCCCTGATCAAGGCCCTCGCGGGCTGAGGACGCCCGCCGCGACGGGCCCCGTTTGCGCCACGGAGCTGAATCGGATGTAACTTGATCCCTGGGGAGAACGGCGGTTTACGACCGCCCTTTGTCGGAGGGATCCAGGATGTTCGTATCCAATAATTTTCTGCGCCTCGGCGCGCTGTCGGCCCTGGTCGGGATGTCGCTGGGCGTCTGGATGGGCGCCAATCAGGACTTCGTGCTCAGGCCGGTGCACGCCCACATCAACCTGCTGGGATTCGCGTCGATGATGCTGTTCGGCCTGTTCTACCGCGTCTTTCCGGCCGCCGGCCGGGGCTGGCTGCCGATGGCGCATTTCGTCCTTTCGGTCATCGGCTTCCTGATCCTGATGCCGTCCCTGACCCTGATGCTGCTGGGCAAGCCCCTGTTCATGCCGGGGATGATCGCCTCGGAGATCATGCTGGTGGCGTCGATGGCGCTGTTCGTGATCATCGTCTTCAACGCGACGATGGCGAAGGATCAGAGCGCCTGACGGGTCAGGCCGTCGCCCAGTAGCCGCGACTGCGGGCGCTGACCGGCGCTCGCGTCGCCTCGACCCGCGCCAGAATCGCATCCCGGAAGGCGTCCGCCGCTTCGTCGCCCTGCAGCAGCCTCAGGGAGCGGATGATCCGGGTGATGCGGCGATGATTGTGGTCGTTGGGCATCAGCCAGTCGTGGGTCGTCTGGTAGAAGGCGACCATGCGATCGGTCGCGCCGGTAAGGGCGATCGGCGCCAGTTCGGACACGCGAATGGCCTGAATGTCGCCCGGCGTCAGCACCGGCGAGTCGGGTACGGCGGCCGATGGTTCCGGCAAGGGGAACAGCCACTGGATGAAATCGTGCGTCCGCTCAAGGGCGACGTCGTCCATGGCGAGGACGTCAAACACGGTGCGGCCGCGGGCGTCCGTCCCCTCGCCTTCCAGAAACATCACGACAGGGCGGACGACCATTGCGGCCGTCCCCTCAGACCGCCTTGTCCCAGTTGAGCACGACCTTGCCCGACTGGCCCGAACGCATGGCCTCGAAACCCTCCTGATAGCGGTCGTAGCTCATCTGGTGGGTGATCAGCGGGGTCAGGTCGAGACCGGCCTTGAGCAGGCCCAGCATCTTGCGCCAGGTCGTGAACATCTCGCGCCCATAGACGCCCTTGATGGTCAGGGCCTTGAGGATGATCGCCCCCCAGTCGGTCTCCATCGGCTTCGACGGAATCCCCAGCAGGGCCATGCCGCCGCCCATGATCAGGGTGTCGACGCACTGTTTGAAGGCGATCGGCGAGCCCGACATCTCCAGCGCCACGTCGAAGCCGACCTTGAGGCCCTGCTCGTGCATGACGTCGCGGAGGTCTTCCCGGGTCGTGTTCACGGTGCGGACGCCCGGCGCCACCTTCTGCGCCAGCTCCAGCCGGAAGTCGTTGATGTCGGTCAGGACCACGGTGCGGGCGCCGGCGTGGCGGGCGACGGCGGCGGCCATCATGCCGATGGGGCCGGCGCCGGTGACCAGCACATCCTCGCCCAGCAGGTCGAACTGCTGCGCCGTGTGCACGGCGTTGCCGAACGGATCGAGGATCGAGCCGATCTCATAGGGCACGTCGTCGGGCAGCTCGATGACGTTGAACGCCGGGGCGACGACGAACTCGGCGAAGGCGCCCTGACGATTCACGCCGATGCCCTTGGTCGCGGGATCGAGGTGGAAATGGCCGGCGCGGGCCGCTTCCGAATTCAGGTCGATGACATGGCCCTCGGCCGAGACCCGCTGGCCGATCTTCAGGCGGCGGTCGACGTCCTTGCCGATGGCGACGATCTCGCCGGCGAACTCATGGCCGGTGATCATGGGCACCGGGACGTTCTTCTGGCTCCACTCGTCCCAGTTCCAGATGTGGATGTCGGTGCCGCAGACGGCGGTCCGGTGCACCCGGATCAGCACGTCCTCGGGTCCGGCGACCGGGATCGGCGCGTCGATCAGCTCGAGACCGACTTCGGGCCGGGTCTTGGCCAGGGCCTTCATGGTGTCAGCCATCAGATAACTCCCAATTCGCGTCCGGCCGTCGTGAACGCCGCGACCGTTTGATCAATCTGTTCGAAGGTGTGCGCCGCCGACATCTGGGTGCGGATGCGGGCCTGGCCGCGGGGCACCACAGGGAAGCTGAAGCCGATGACATAGACGCCGAGCTCCAGCGCCCGGGCGGCGAAGTCCTGGGCCAGCTTCGCGTCGCCCAGCATCACCGGGATGATCGGGTGCTCGCCGGGCAGCAGGGTGAAGCCCGCTTCGGTCATAGCCGCGCGGTAGCGGACGGCGTTGGCGAACAGCTGTTTGCGCAGGGCGTCGCCCTCGTCGCCGGCGGCGATGCGGATCGCTTCCAGGCTCGAGCCGCAGACGGCCGGGGCCAGGGCGTTGGAGAACAGATAGGGCCGGGCCCGCTGCTTCAGCAGGGCCACGACCTCGGCGGTGGCGCAGATGAAGCCGCCCATGGCCCCGCCCAGCGCCTTGCCGAAGGTGCCGGTCAGGAAGTCGATCTCGACCCCGTGGTGAGCATAGGAGCCGCGCCCCTGCGGACCGAGGAAGCCGGTGGCGTGGCAGTCGTCGACCATGATCAGGGCCTGGTACTTGTCGGCCAGCGCCCGGATGTCCTTCAGCTTCGCGATATAGCCGTCCATCGAGAAGGCGCCGTCGGTGGCGATGACGATCTCGCGCGCGCCGTCGGCCCGGGCCTGTTTCAGCTGGGTCTCGAGGTCGTCCATGTCGGAGTTGGCGAAGCGGTACCGCTTGGCCTTGCACAGCCGCACGCCGTCGATGATGGAGGCGTGGTTGAGGCTGTCCGAGACGATGGCGTCCTCGGCGCCGAACAGGGGCTCGAAGATGCCGCCGTTGGCGTCAAAGGCTGCGGCGAACAGGATCGTGTCCTCGAAGCCGAGATAGTCGGCGACGGCGCGCTCCAGCTCCTTGTGGATCTCCAGCGTGCCGCAGATGAAGCGGACCGAGGCCGTGCCAGCGCCCCATTTCCGCTGCGCCGCGATCCCCGCCTGGGTCACGCGCTCGTCGCCGGCGAGGCCGAGATAGTTGTTGGCGCAGAAATTGAGGACGTCGCGCCCGCCGACCTTGATCACCGGCCCCTGTCGTGAGGCGATGACCCGTTCCGGCTTGGTCAGGCCCTGGGCGTCGATGTCGGCGAGTTCCGCGCGGACGCGGTCATGAAAACTGGCTGTCATGCGCGCTCCGCTACGCCGTTTCCGCCCCGGTTTGAACCCCCCGGAGCTAAGTCGCGGCCGCCGGGGCCGGCGCCGGGGCCGGTTCGGCCGTCGGGCGGAACGGACTGACCCGGATGCGGCCGCCACAGGGTGTGAGGGCCTGGGCCAGCGAGACCGGCGAGGTGTCGCCGGGGGCGGTCATGCGAATACGCGCCGCGGACGGGCAGGCGGTTTCGCCGTTCCCTTCATTCGGCACGACATTCCAGGCGATGTCGAAGAAGGCCTTGCCCTGCGGCGCCAGTTCGACGGGCGTCGGCGCCTGACCCTGCCGGAAATAGCCGCCCGGCGTCTGGTCGGCGCGAATGGCCGTCAGGTTGCGGCCCTGTCGATCCTGAAGCGTCAAGGTCGGATAGCCGGTCAGGCTGCAGGCCTGGGCGCCGACGTTCTGGACGCCGAGGATCGAGACCCGGTTGCCCGCGCCCGCGTCGCCGCCGTCCGCGGACAGTTTCAGCTGCGGTCCCCGGCACGGGGCGGATGCGGGCAGCACGCCGCCCGGCGCGGGCTGGGGTCCGGGGATCGGGCCCGGGGCGATGGGTCCCGAGGACGGGCGGCTGCATCGTTCCAGCACCGACACGCCGACATCCTCGTTGGGGCCCAGACGGCTGAGCGTCGCGCTCTCCGAACCGTCGCGGGTGGCGCTCCACCATTCCAGCCCCGACCCGGCGTAGCGGGCGCCGGACGCCGACTGGACGGTGCGCAATGTATAGCTCTGGCCCTTGTAGGTCAGCAGGGCGGTGGCCGTGTCCGGGTAGGCGACGGTGACCGACTGGCCGCTTTCGCAGGCATAGCTGACCGGCGGCGCGGCCGTTCCGGCGGGGGCCGGCGACGGCGGGACCGGCGCCGGCGGCGCCTCGGCCTCGGGAGAGCAGGCCGCCGCCGCGAACAGGGCGAGGGCCGAAACGGCGGTGCAGGCTGTGCGAATGCGGCGCATGGAGGTGTCCCGTGGTGAGCAGCTTCAACGCCAGCGAACGGCAAAGGCTCCGCTTGCGCAAGCCCGCCGGCTCAGGCCGTCAGAACCCGGGGCAGTTTGAATGTCACGGTCTCTCGCTCGCCCGCGTCCTCGATCACCTCGGCGTCGAAGCGGGCCCGGACAGCGTCGACCAGCTCCTCAATCAGCCGCTCCGGGGCGGATGCGCCGGCCGTGATCCCGAGCGTCGACACGCCGTTCATCCAGGACCAGTCCACCTGACCGGCGTCGTCCACCAGCCGGGCGTCGCGCGCGCCGGCCCGCATCGCCACCTCCACAAGCCGCACGGAGTTCGACGAGTTCTTCGACCCGACCACCAGCACCAGGTCGCAACCCTGACCCAGCCGCTTGACCGCCTCCTGCCGGTTGGTGGTGGCGTAGCAGATGTCTTCCTTGTGCGGGTCGGGCAGCTCGGGGAAGCGGCGCTTCAGCGTGGCCAGGATTTCCGCCGTATCGTCGACCGACAATGTCGTCTGGGTGGCGTAGGCCAGAGGCGCGTCGCCCGGCCGCTGGAAGGCCTCGGCGTCCGCGACCGTCTCGATCAGGCTGATGGCCTCCGGCGGCAGCTGGCCCATGGTGCCGACGACCTCGGGATGGCCGGCGTGGCCGATCAGGATGATGTGGCGGCCGGCGGCATGATGCCGTTCCGCCTCGACATGAACCTTTGAAACCAGCGGGCAGGTTGCGTCGAGATACAGCATCTCCCGCGCCCGGGCCGTCGCCGGGACGGACTTGGGCACGCCATGGGCCGAAAAAACGACCGGGCGGTCGTCCGGGCAATCGTCCAGTTCCTTGACGAAGACCGCGCCCATGGCCTTCAGCCGGTCGACGACATGGCGGTTGTGGACGATCTCATGCCGCACATAGACGGGAGCGCCGTATTTCTCGATGGCCCGCTCGACGATCTGGATCGCCCGGTCGACCCCCGCGCAGAAGCCTCGCGGCGTGGCCAACCGGACGGTCAGGGAGGGCTTCTCGGGCGGCCGCACAGGCGCTTGAAGGGTCATGGACGGAACCTAGTCGTTCGAGGCCGTCCTCGCCACCACGCTTTAGGCTCGCGCGGGTTTGCCGCGCCTCGGTTTAGCCGCTATCAGCAACCAGCGTGCGCCCCGCGTCGGGCTGTCGCCGCACCTCCTCGTTTCCGGAAGAATATTCGATGCGTCGCGTCCTCAAGGTTTCCCTGGCCTCGGCCCTCGCCGCCGCAGCCGTGTCGGTCGTGATCGTCCCGACCGCCGCCAGCGCCCAGTATCCGCAAGGCCAGCAGAGCCGCCCCGGCCAGAGCCCCGGCCAGCGTGAACAGGAAGACGGCTCGACGGAGGACCGCCCGCGCCCGCCCCGGATCGCGCCGCTGCGCCGCAGCGCCGCCGCCGGCCCCTGCCCCTATGTGAAGGTGCTGTACGACGCGGCCCGCTATGTCGAACTGACCGGAGACCGGGTGACCATGGCCAACGTCGGCTTCACCGGCGAAATCGAGGGTCTGGTTTCGGACTGCTCGTACCAGTCGGACGAGCCGATCACGGTTCATACGCGTGTCCAGTTCAACCTCGGCCGCGGCCCGCAGGCGCAGGGCGACGGCCGCACCTATCGCTACTGGATCGCCGTCACCGAACGGAACCGAGCGGTTCTGGCCAAGGAATATTTCGACCTGCCGGTCAATTTCGACGGGGCGACCACGGCGACGGTCATCCAGGATCAGACCATCGTCATCCCGCGCGCCGAGGCGACCACCAGCGGCGACCATTTCGAAGTCCTGGTCGGTTTCGAAGTCACGCCCGCGATGGCCGAGTTCAATCGCAACGGCAACCGTTTCCGCGTCAACGCCGGGACCGGCGCCGCCCAGCCGCCGGCGCAGTAAATGACCGACCTCAGGACTGTTCTGGGCGAAGCGGTCGGAGCCGCCTTCGCCGCCGAAGGCGTGGACGCCGCCCTGGCGAAGGTCACGCCTTCGGACCGGCCCGACCTGGCCGACTTCCAGTCCAATGGCGCGCTCGCCGCCGCCAGGGCGCTGAAGGCCAATCCGCGCGACCTGGCGACCCGGGTCGCCGAACGCCTGACGAACGATCCCCGCCTGTCCTCGGTCGAGGTGGCCGGACCGGGGTTCATCAATCTGAAGCTGGCTGACGGCGCGCTGTCGGCCCGTGCCGCAGAGGTCGCCATCGACGCCGGACACGCCGGCGCCGCGCTGGTCGCATCGCCCCGCAAGGTGGTCATCGATTTCGCCGGACCGAACGTGGCCAAGCCGATGCACGTCGGCCACCTCCGCAGCTCGATCATCGGCGAGAGCCTCAAGCGCATCTTCCGCTTCCGCGGCGATACGGTCTGGGGCGACGCCCATTTCGGCGACTGGGGTTTCCAGATGGGCCTGCTGATCGTCGCCGTCGGCGATGAGGGCAAGGCCGACGGCTTCCTCATCGAGGGCGACGGCCCCTTCCCGGCCGAGAGCCCGGTCACCCTCGAGGATCTCGAGCGCCTCTATCCGGCCGCCGCCGCCATGGCCAAGGAAGACGCCGGCTTCCGCGACCGCGCCCGCAAGGCGACCGCGGAACTGCAGGCTGGCCGTCCCGGCTACCGCGCCCTCTGGGCCCATTTCGTCGCCGTCAGCCGCACGGCGCTGGAACGCGAGTTCGGCGCCCTGGGCGTGACCTTCGACCTGTGGAACGGCGAGAGCGACGCCGATCCGGTCATGGCCGAGATGATCGCCCATCTGGAGGCGACCGGCCTGCTGGTCGAGGACGACGGCGCCCGCGTGGTCCACGTCGCCCGGCCCGGCGAAACCCGCAAACGCAAGCTGGCCGACGGCTCCGTCATCGAGGCGCCCAGCCCGCCGCCGCTGCTGGTCATCAGCTCGGAAGGTTCGGCCATGTACGGCACGACCGACCTGGCGACCATTCTCGACCGCCGCAAGGCCATCGACCCCGACCTGATCCTCTATGTCGTCGACGAGCGGCAGGCCGAGCATTTCGAACAGGTGTTCCGCGCGGCGTATCTGGCCGGCTACGCCGCCGAAGGCTCGCTGGATCACCTCGGCTTCGGCACCATGAACGGCCCGGACGGCAAGCCCTTCAAGACCCGCGCCGGCGGCGTCCTGAAGCTGCACGACCTGATCACCATGGCCGTCGACAAGGCGCGGGAGCGGCTGCACGAGGCGCATCTGGGCGAGGACCTGATCGAGGCCGAGTTCGAGGACATCGCCCACAAGGTCGCCGTCGCCGCCCTGAAATTCGCCGACCTGTCGAACAGCCGCACCACCAGCTACGTCTTCGACCTCGACCGCTTCATGAGCTTCGAGGGCAAGACCGGGCCGTATCTGCTGTACCAGGCCGTGCGGATCAAATCCCTGCTGCGCAAGGCCGCCGACCAGGGCGCGACGCCCGGTCCCATCGTCATCGCCGAACCGGCCGAACGCGACCTGGCCCTGACGCTGGACGCCTTCTCCCAGGCCGTGGCCGAGGCCTATGACAAGCGGATGCCGCACGTCATCGCCGAACACGCCTACCGGCTGGCGCAGAGCTTCTCGAAATTCTATGCCGCCTGTCCGGTGCTGGTCGCCCCCGATGCGGCGACCCGCGGCTCGCGCCTGACCCTGTCGAAGGCGGCGCTGGACCAGCTGGAAACGGCGCTCCGACTGCTGGGAATCGACACGCCCGAGCGGATGTAGGCTAGACTGGAGGCTCGTTTCCGGAGCTCTCCATGTCGCTCGACACCTATATCGCCGGCCTGCCCAAGGCCGAGCTGCATCTTCATATCGAGGGCAGCCTCGAGCCCGAGCTGATGTTCGAACTGGCCCGGCGCAACGGCGTGGCCATTCCCTTCGACAGCGTCGAGGCCGTCCGCGCGGCCTATGACTTCTCCAACCTGCAGGACTTCCTCGACATCTATTACGCCGGGGCCAATGTGCTGCTGACGCGGCGCGACTTCGAGGATCTGGCCTTCGCCTATTTCCAGCGCGCGGCGGCCGACAATGTGCGCCACGCCGAGATCTTCTTCGATCCGCAGACCCACACGGACCGGGGCGTGCCCTTCGGCGTGGTGGTCGAGGGCCTGATCGCGGGCATGGAGCGGGCGAAGACCGAACTGGGCGTGACCTCGGGTTTGATCCTCAGCTTCCTGCGCCACCTGAGCGAGGAGGAGGCCTTCGCCACCCTCGAGGCCGCCACGCCATACCTGCGTCATTTCGTCGGCGTCGGGCTGGATTCGTCGGAGGTCGGCCACCCGCCGTCGAAATTCGAGCGGGTCTTCGCCGCCGCCCGCGAACTGGGCCTGAAACTCTGCGCCCACGCCGGCGAGGAAGGGCCCCCGGCCTATGTGCGCGAGGCGCTGGACCTGCTGCACAT
Organism: Brevundimonas denitrificans; assembly: GCF_030160755.1. Lineage (GTDB taxonomy): Bacteria > Pseudomonadota > Alphaproteobacteria > Caulobacterales > Caulobacteraceae > Brevundimonas > Brevundimonas denitrificans. The sequence goes on from NZ_BSOY01000009.1 coordinate 51,412, forward strand.
CGACCGGATGGACCACGGCAACCGGTCGATGGAGGACGAGGACCTGATCCTGCGGCTGGCGGCGTCGCGCATGACGCTGACCGTCTGCCCGCTGTCGAACCTGAAGCTCTGCGTGGTCAGGGACCTGAAGGATCACCCCGTGCCCGAGATGCTGCGGCGTGGCCTTCACGTCACGCTGAACTCGGACGATCCGGCCTATTTCGGCGGCTATGTGAACGAGAACTACCGCCAGTTGGCGCAGGCCGTCGGGCTGACCCGCGACCAGCTCACCCTGCTGGCGCGCAACAGTTTCGAGGGCTCGTTCCTGAGCGAGCCGGACAAGGCTGCGCGGATCGCCGAAGTGGAGGCGTACGCCGCCCGTTCCGCTTGACACAGGCCCGGAGTCGGGCACTAGGTCCGCTCGCTCTCGCGGGAGAGATCGGGGCCCTTTCGGGGGTTCCGGAGCCGAAGGCGCAACCGCCCCGGAAACGCTCAGGCAAACGGACCGCGAGGACATACGGACGCTGGAAAGTCGCTCTCCGGAGCGCGCCGACGGAGCAAGCGGGGAACCGCGGAATCTCTCAGGCTTCAGGACAGCGGGGGCGCGAGGACGGCGGAGCTTTCCGCCCCAGTACGCGACTCTGAAGGCCGACATGACCGACGAAATCCTCAAGACCACGCCCCTCAACGCCGCGCACCGCGCCCTCGGAGCCCGCATGGTCGGCTTCGGCGGCTATGACATGCCGGTGCAGTACGAAGGCGTGCTGGCCGAGCACCGCTGGACCCGCGAACACGCCGGCCTGTTCGACGTCTCGCACATGGGCCAGTGCCGGATCACCGGCGAGGACGCCACGGCCCAGTTCGAGCGCTTCGTCCCCGGCGACTATGCGGTCCTCAAGGCCGGACGGCAGAAATACAGCCTGCTGCTGAACGCCGAAGGCGGGATCATGGACGACCTGATGGCCGGCCGCCCCGATCACGACGGCCTCTATGTGGTGGTCAACGCCGGCAACAAGGACGCCGACTTCGCCTTCCTCAAGGCCAACCTTGCCGGCGACGCGAAGCTGACGGTCCTGTCCGACCGCGCCCTGATCGCCATCCAGGGCCCGGAGGCCGCCGAGGTCATGGCCGCGCATGAACCGGTGCTGGCCGAGTTCGGCTTCATGGACTGCGCCCGGCTGGTGCTGTTCGGGGTCGACTGCTTCGTCTCCCGCTCGGGCTATACCGGCGAGGACGGCTACGAGATTTCCGTGCCGAACGCCGACGCCGAACGCATCTGGAACACCCTTCTCAAGGACGCCCGCGTCAAGCCGATCGGCCTGGGCGCGCGCGACAGCCTGCGCCTCGAAGCCGGCCTGCCGCTGCACGGCCACGACATCGACCCCTCGACCAGCCCGGTCGAAGGCGCCCTGACCTTCGCCCTGTCGAAATCGCGCAAGGAGCGCGCGGACTTCAACGGCGCCGACCGCATCCTGAAGGAACTGGCCGACGGCCCGTCCCGGGTCCGCGTCGGCCTGAGCGTCAAGGAAGGCGCCCCGGCCCGTGAAGGCGCCGAGATCGCCGACATGGACGGAACCGTGATCGGCAATGTGACCTCCGGCGGGCCCTCGCCGACGCTGGGTCGCAACATCGCCATGGGCTATGTCCCGCCGGAATTCGCCGAACTCGGCACGGATCTGAAGGTCATCGTGCGCGGCAAGCCCGCCGCCGCCGAGGTCGTCGCCATGCCCTTCGTCGCCCAACGCTACTATCGCAAACCGAAAGCCTGAGGATCGGACCGATGCATTTCTCCAAGGATCACGAGTGGGTTCGCTTCGACGGCGACGTCGCCACCGTCGGAATCTCCAGACACGCCGCTGACGCCCTGGGCGACGTGGTGTTCGTCGAGACCCCGGACGCCGGCAAGACCGTTTCGAAAGGCGACAGCTTCGCCGTCGTCGAGAGCGTCAAGGCGGCCTCGGACGTCTACGCCCCCGTCTCGGGTGAAGTGATCGAGGGCAACGCCGTCCTCGCCTCCGCCCCGGAAACCGTCAACGCCGACCCTGAAGGCGAAGGCTGGTTCGCGAAGATCAAGGTGTCCGACACCTCGACCGACGGCCTGATGGACCGCGCCGCCTACGACGCCTTCCTCGCCACCCTCTAAGCCCTTCCCTCCCGCACGGATCTCCCCGCCATGCGCTACCTGCCGCTGACGCCCGACGACCGCTCCGCCATGCTGGCGGCCATCGGCGCCAAATCCATCGACGACCTGTTCGTGGATGTCCCGAAAGCGGCGCACCGCGACGGCTTCGTCGACCTGCCGCGCGTGGCGGGCGAGCTTGAGGTCGAGCGGGCGCTGGGGGCCATGGCGGCGAAGAACGCCTCGGCGGGATCCGTGCCGTTCTTCTGCGGCGCCGGCGCCTACAAGCACCATGTGCCGGCGACCGTGGACCACGTGATCCAGCGGTCGGAGTTCCTGACCAGCTATACGCCCTACCAGCCCGAGATCGCCCAAGGCACGCTGCAGTATCTGTACGAGTTCCAGACCCAGGTCGCGAACCTGACCGGCATGCCGGTGGCCAACGCCAGCCTCTATGACGGCTCCACCGCCATGGCCGAGGGCGTGCTGATGGCCACCCGCGTGACCCGCCGCAACAAGGCGGTGATCTCCGGTGGCGTTCATCCCCACTATGTCCGGGCGACCGAGACCGTGGTCCACGCCGTGGGCGTCGAGACCCAGGTCCTGCCGGCCGCCGTGGACGCCGAGGCCGATGTCATCGCCCAGATCGGACCCGACACCGCCTGTGTCGTGGTCCAGACCCCGAACGTGTTCGGCACCGCCACCGACGTGACCAAAATCGCCGAGGCCGCCCACGCCGCCGGCGCCCTGCTGATCGTCGTGGTCACCGAGGCCGTTTCGATGGGCCTGTTGAAGTCGCCGGGCGAGATGGGGGCCGACATCGTCGCCGCCGAGGGCCAGTCGATCGGCAACGCCCTGAACTACGGCGGCCCCTATGTCGGCCTGTTCGCCTGCCGCGAAAAGCTGGTGCGCCAGATGCCGGGCCGCCTGACCGGCGAGACCGTCGACGCCGACGGAAAGCGCGGTTTCGTCCTGACCCTGTCGACGCGGGAGCAGCACATCCGCCGCGACAAGGCGACGTCGAACATCTGCACCAACTCCGGTCTCTGCACCCTGGCCTTCACCATCCACATGAGCCTGCTGGGCGAGACGGGGCTGCGCAAGATGGCCCTGCTGAACCATGAGAAGGCGCTGGCGACCCGGGACGCCCTGGCGGCGATTCCCGGCGTCGAGGTCCTGACCCCGCGCTTCTTCAACGAGTTCGCCGTGCGCCTGCCCAAGCCCGCGGCGGAGGTGGTCGAGCAACTGGCCCAGCATCGCATCCTGGCCGGCGTGCCCTACAGCCGCCTCGCCCCTGCAGCCGGCATGGACGACGTCCTGCTGGTCGCGGCGACCGAGATGACCATGGACGGCGACATCAAAATCCTGGCGAGCGCGCTCGCCAAGGTCTGCGCGTAAGGAGCCCGGATCATGAGCACCATGAACACCGTCGGCCGCCCGACCACCCCGAACCGCGTCGAGAGCAAGCCCGCCACCCTGACCGGCGGGCGCGGCCTGCTGCAGGACGAACACCTGATCTTCGAGAGCGACGGCTGGGGCAAGACCGGTGTCGATCTGCCTGAGCCGAAGACAGACGGGTCCGACCTTGGCGATCTGGTCCGCCGCGATCCGATCGGCCTGCCGGGCCTCTCGGAACCCGAGACGATGCGCCACTATGTGCGGCTGTCGCAGAAGAACCACGCCATCGACCTGGCCATCTATCCGCTGGGCTCGTGCACGATGAAGCACAACCCGCGCCTCAACGAGAAAATGGCGCGTCTGCCGGGGTTCGCGGACATTCACCCGCTGCAGCCGACGTCGACGGTGCAGGGCGCGCTGGAGCTGATGGACACCCTGGCGCACTGGCTCAAGACCCTGACCGGCATGCCCGCCGTCGCGCTTTCGCCCAAGGCCGGCGCCCATGGCGAGCTGTGCGGCCTGATGGCCATCCGCGCCGCCCACGAGGCCTCGGGCCAGCATGAGCGGCGCCGCAAGGTGCTGGTGCCCACCTCGGCCCATGGCACCAATCCGGCGACGGCCGCCTTTGTCGGCTACACCGTCGTGGAAGTGGCCCAGACCGGGGACGGCCGCGTCGACGTGGCCGACCTGGCCGCCAAGCTGGGCGACGACGTCGCCGCCATCATGGTGACCAATCCGAACACCTGCGGCCTGTTCGAGCGGGACATCCTCGAGATCAGCCGGCTGACGCACGAGGCCGGCGCCTATTTCTACTGCGACGGGGCGAACTTCAACGCCATCGTCGGCCGGGTGCGGCCGGGCGACCTGGGCGTCGACGCCATGCACATCAACCTGCACAAGACCTTCTCGACGCCCCACGGCGGCGGCGGTCCGGGCGCGGGTCCGGTGGTGCTGTCCGAGGCCCTCGCCCCCTTCGCTCCGGCCCCGTGGGTCGTGCATGACGCCGACGGCTATCGCCTGATCGAGCGGGAGGAGGACGAGGCGGCCCAGGCCTTCGGCCGGCTGTGCGCCTTCCAGGGCCAGATGGGCATGTATACACGCGCGCTCAGCTACATGATGAGCCACGGCTCGGACGGCCTGCGCCAGGTCGCCGAGGACGCGGTGCTGAACGCCAACTATATCAAGGCCCGTCTGTCGGACCTGATGAGCCCGGCCTTCCCGGAGGGGCCGTGCATGCACGAGGCCCTGTTCGACGACGAATGGTTGAAGGGCACGGAGGTGACCACGCTCGACTTCGCCAAGGCGATGATCGACGAGGGCTTCCACCCGATGACCATGTATTTCCCGCTGGTCGTCCACGGAGCCATGCTGATCGAGCCGACCGAGACGGAGTCGAAGCAGGAGCTGGATCGCTTCATCCACGCCATGCGGGCCCTGGCCGAGGCGGCGAAGGCGGGCGACGTCGACCGGTTCAAGGGCGCCCCCTTCCATGCGCCGATGAAGCGTCTCGACGAAACCCGCGCCGCCCGGTCGCCGGTGCTGCGCTGGACGGCGCCCGAAGGCTCGAACATCGCCGCCGAATAGGCGCTGACCGCTCCCGCACCTGCGAAGCACGGCAAAGTGAACGCCGCCTGCCACAGCAGGCGTATGCTTCTCCCGGCGTAGTCTGAGCCACACCAAGCGTTGGGAGGCGCTGCGGTCATGATGTCACGCGTACAAAAGGGTCTGGTCGCCGGTTTCGCGGCCACGGCCGTCGTCTCCGTCATCGAGGCGATCAATATGTCGGTCGGCCACTGGGCCGTCGCTTTCCCCCAGCTTCTCGCCGTCATCCTGCAGAACCAGGACACGCCGGCCGTCGGCTGGGCCGGGCACCTGTTCGCGGGTCTCGCACTGGGGGCGGCGTTCGGGATCCTGTGTCCGCGTCTGCCCACGGACACGCCCGAATCGAAGGGCATACTGTTCGCCGTCGGCGCCTTTATCCTGATGGGACTGGTGGTCGCCCCGATCGGCGGAGCGGGCATGTTCTTCATGCGGGCCGGCTTCGGCACACTCGCCTGGATGGTCGCCAGCCACGCGATCTTCGGCATTGTGTTGGGCAGCGTCTACGGGCGGCTGGTGGAACGCGAGAAGCGTCGTCGGGTCCCGGTCGGCGGGGCGCCGGCGCACTGATCGACCGGATACGAAAAAGGGCCCCGGGCGAAACGCCGGGGCCCGTTCTTGTTGGGCCGCGGTCACAGGGCTTCGCCCTGTCGACCCGACGCGGCCTGTCGCTTCGCGAACGCGAGGCGCTCAAGCAGCGAGCGACCGCGTCGCGAGCGTTAGCGCCCCAATCTAGTTCAGCCGCGTGCCGATCTGGGCGATGGCGGCGTCGAGCAGGGGGTCGGTTGTCTGGCCCGCCAGACGGGCGGCGAGGATCTGTTCGGCGGCGCGGGCGGCGAGGTCGGCGGCGGCCGTCTTGACCTCGGCCGTGGCCTGGGCCTCGGCCTGGGCGATGCGGCGCTCGGCGAGGGCCTGACGACGGGCCAGGGTCTCTTCCAGCTTGGCCTTGGCCTCGACCTCCATCAGGCGGGCGTCGGCTTCGGCGGCGGCGAGCATTTCCGCGGCCTGGGCCTCGGCCTCGGCCTTTTCGGTGCGGATCTGGGCCAGCAGGGCCTCGGCCTCGGCGCGCAGGCGGGCGGCCTCGTCGAGCTCGGACTGGATCTTCGCGGCCTTGGCGTCGAGCTGGCCGGCGACCAGTTTCGGCACGCCGACGACCACGCACAGGCCGATGAACAGGAACAGGCCGGCGGCGACCCAGAGTTCCGGGTTGGCCAGGTCGTAGAGATGCGGGTTGAAGAATTCCATCAGGCGGCGCCCTTCACAGCGGCAGCGGCTTCAGCGGCGCTGGGCGCCTTGCCGGTCAGGCGTTCGACGATGGCCGCGGCCGTGTCCGAGGCGATCGAGGCGACATTGGTCATGGCGGCGTCGCGGGTCTTGCCGATGGCGGTCTCGGCCTCGGCGATGCGGGCGTTGACGACGGCTTCTTCCTCGGCGGCGCGGGCGTTGGCGGCCTCGGTGACGCGGGCCTTGGCGGCGGCGGCGGTGGCGCGGGACGAGGCGCGGGCGGCC
>NZ_BSOY01000010.1 GCF_030160755.1 Brevundimonas denitrificans
CCCGCCGTCGCCGCCGCCGAAGCGCGAGCCGGATGCGCCGAAGGCGCCCGCTCCGCCCCCGCCGCCGCCTCCGACCATCACGGCCTCGACGCTGCGCGCCCACGCCGGCACGGCATAGCTTCCATCTGCGGTGAGGACCGTCACGGCCCGCCGCCCCGCGCCCTGCGCAAAGGTCATCCGGCCCGTGGCGCGGTCCACCGCGAAGGCGTCATGCCAGCTCGAACCGTCGGCGCTGACCTTGAGCCTGAGGTCGTCATCCCCGACCAGCCCCAGTTCCGCCCGCCCGCCCCAGCCGCTCTGGAACAGCAGCGACAGCACGTCGCCGGACGTCTCCTTGTTCAGCGTCAGCCGCAGATCGCCCGTGCCCCCGGCCCAGGCTTCCAGCGCCGTCCACAGGGCCGTGTTCAACCGCGCCGCAAACGGATTGGCCGCATCCGCCGTCGTCCCGATCCCCAGCCGACTCAGCGCCTGCGCCACGCCCAGCCGCGCTCCCAGCGGCGCCCAGTCGCCCCCATGCCGCACCACGACCTCGTCGGCGTCCTCCACCAGGGCGATCAGGCCGTCGCCGGTCTGTACGACCGTCCAGCCGCCGCCCTCCGCCCGCACCAGCGCGCCCGTGGGCCGGGTGCTCCAGTCCGCGCCCGTCGCCCCGGCCGGCAGTATCCAGAGGCCGCCGTCGGCGGGCGCGCCCGGCTGGGCCGTGGTCGTGCGGCTGACCACAACGGTCTGGACCAGGGCGTCCAGCCGGGTCAGGGCCTCATTCAGGGTGACGTGCTTCTGCATCTGCCCGGCCGCCAGATACGGCAGGGCCAGCCTCGCGCTGTGATCGTCGCTCATGGAAATCTCCGAAATCGTGTCGGAGATCAGTCTGGCGGGAGGGCTTCCTCAGGCGGGCTGGTGACGCTGCAGGCGACACGAAACGTCGCATAATCAACGATCTGGCGCGTCGGAATATGCTGACAATCGGCGAAAAGGTAGCGGGGAGGCCGTAGTTGGAAGGGCTGGACGGCCTCCCCGCAGACGGGCCCGCAGGCTGTCAGGACCAGGCGGCGCGCTTGCGCGAGACCGCTACGAACCCGTCAGCACAGCTACGGCGGCGGTTCGGCGCCGGATGCAGACTACAGCCGCTGCAACGCGCCCTGGGCGACGACCGGGCCGTCCGGCTTGTTCGGGGCCGGCGTATGTCCGGGCGCTTCCATCGACACCGCGACCGCATTGGCCGATCCGGCCGGGCCGGACAGGGCCTGACCCAGATGGTGCCGCGAGGTGGTTGAACCGTCGATGGCGCCGACCAGCTGGACCCCGCCCTCGGGCATGACCAGCCACAGGTGCGGCACCCGCGTGTCGCCCGCCATCTCCGTCGTCGGCGCCAGGTAGAGTTCGCCGGTGTTGGCGTCATAGGCCAGCGTCATCGCCGCCGCGCCGCTTTCCAGCGTCAGGGTCGCCACCCGGATGACCGCAGGCGCCGGCTCCGGCGTCGCGACCGGCGCGGGCTCCGGCTGGGCCAGCAGCATGACGACCGCCGCCAGACTGGCGGCCAGCAGGCCCGTCGAGCCGATGGCCCAGCGGCGCCAGAAGACGATGCTGTTGTCATTGGCGGCGACCGGCGGCGTCAGCCCCGCCTCGACGCGCGGCCAGACCCAGGGCGAGGGCTCGACCGGGACGATTCCGTCGGCCAGTCCGCCCAGACGCTCGTTCCAGGCCTCGACATGGGCGGCGAAGGCGGGATCGGCGGCCTCACGGGCGCGGGCCGCGGCCTCGTCCTCCGGCGACAGAACGCGCAGCGCCAGCTCCCCGGCCAGGGCCAGATCCTCGTCCATGCCGCCGATGTCCGTGGGATCGGTCATGATTCGAGACACATCCTCAGCCGCATCAATCCGCGCCGGATCCAGCTCTTCATCGTGCCCAGCGGCACATTCTCGCGCACCGCCAGGGCGTCATAGGTCACGCCCTCGATAAAGGCCGTGCGGATGGCGCCGCCGGTCCGGTCGTCCAGCTGGCCGAGGCAGTCGTTGAGGCGGCGCACGTCGTCGCCGGTCTCCAGGGCCTGGGCCGGCGACGGGGCGTCGTCGGCGATGACAGTTACGGTTTCGTCGATCGGCGTCGATTTGCGCATGGCCGCGCCTGACCTCAGCCGGTCGATCGCCCGGTTGCGGGCGATGGTCACCAGCCAGGTGATGGGGCTCGCGCGGGTCGCATCAAAGCTCCCGGCCTTCCTCCATACGGTCAGATAGGTGTCCTGCAAAACGTCCTCGGCGAGCTGTCGGTCAGCCAAGATACGCAGGGTCACGCCCAATAGCTTCGCGGAGGTCGCCTCATAGACGCGGCGGAAGGCCGCGCGATCCCCTTCGCCCGCGCGGCCGAGCGCCTGGGCCAGTTCGTCTCGGGTCAGAATCGCGCTCATTCAGAGGTCCGGCATAGGGGAGGACTGACTTGGCGGCGACGGCGGGAGTTCGTCAAGCCGTTCAGTCATGCAGATAGACGATCCGCCGCAGCTTTGGATTGCGGCGCATGTCGGCGACATGGCCCTCATGCGCCCCCGAGGCGCGCGCCTCCCGCTCGCTGGCCTCGACCCAGTGGGTGCTTTCGATGTCCTTTTGCAGCGCCTTGGCCGCCATCAGGTGGCCGGGGAACAGAAGGTCGACCACGTCCGGCGCGAACGGGATCACCTCGCCCACCGCCGTCGTCGCCGTGTCGAGTCCGAGGTAGCTGACCATCCGCAACAGGGTCGCCGGCGTGGCCCGGGCCTGAGCGGCCTGGATCAGCAGCCAGGCCGCCGCGCCGACGCTGTAAACCGTGCCCACGACCGGTATCCAGGTCAGGAGGCCGTCCAGCCCGATCCCGAACGGGCCGATGCCGACCGCCCGGTCGGACAGTTTCTTGACGCCCTCGACATTGGACCAGATCTTCTCGATATCCGCGACGGACCGTCTGGCCATGTCTGCCCTCCTGAAGCGAGACCGTAACGCGCCATGACGAACCCCGTTCACCCGGAAAGGCAAGGTCCGCGATTCACTCTGCCGGACTGGACCCGGCGGCGGTGGCTGGAGGCGTTGCTCCTTTCGGGCCTGATCCCGGTGGCGGGCGCCGCCGTCCTCGTGCTCGCGGGCGCCGACAACCGCGCGGTGGACCTGCTGGCCCAGTTCACGGCGCCGGTGCTGATCGCGACCGTCCTTCTGACCGTCGGGGTGGGTCTGCTGCGGATGAAGGCTCCGGCGGGTCTCGGCGCGCTGACCAGCCTCCTGCTGGCCCTCGCGGTCTGGCCGCAGTGGTTTCCCAAGGCGCCGGCCCCCGACCCCGACGCAGCCATTGTGCGGGTCTATTCGGCCAATATCTTCTATCTGAACGACGACACGGCCCGGATCCGCCGGTCGATCGAGGCCGCGGACGCTGACATCGTCGTCCTGATCGAGCTGGCCAGCGATCCGGCGCGGGAGATCGACGACCTGCTCGCCGGCTATCCGCACCGCGCCGCCTCGATGCGGCTCGACCAGACCCGCGGCCCATCAAGGTCGGTGATTGCATCGCGCTGGCCCCTCACGGCGCGGGCCGATTCCCCCGGTCTGCACGCCGTGGCCGCGACGGTGCGAACGCCGCTGGGCCCGGTCAATGTGGTCGGCGTCCACCTGACCCGGCCATGGCCGTTCGTGCACTCCTGGGGCCAGATCAGCCAGACCATGGCGCTGACTGCGGTCGTCGAAGGCCTCGACGGCCCGGTCGTGGTCGCCGGCGATTTCAACAGCGTTTCCAGCGCCCGCATCGGCAAACAGATCCAACGCGACATCGGCCTTCATCCCGCGCCGGGCTTTCCCGGCACCTGGCCCGACAAGCTGCCGTCACCCCTGGCGATCACCATCGACCAGGTCTACGCCTCGCGGGATCTCGCCTTCGTCAGCCGCCATCTCGGCCGCCCGACCGGTTCGGACCATCGCCCGGTCGTGACCGAAATCACCCGCGCGGCGGACTGAAATCGGTCTTGCTGGACGAAGTCCGACAGGTCTCGGATTTCAGTCCGGAATCACGGCCTGACCAGCGCAGCCAGTCGTTCCGCATGACCCTCTGACGGAAAGTCGTCCGCGATCCAGCCGTCCTCGAACGCCTTGAGCAGCCGCCCGGTCTCCGGTCCCGGCTCCACGCCCAGCCGGGCCAGCTCGCGGCCCCCGACCGGCATGGACGGTCGCCGCCAGCTCTCGGCCAGCGCCAGAAGCCGTTGCGCCGCATCCGCCCCCTCGGGGCTCTCCGCCCACCGCCGGTACACGGCGTCGGCCACCGTCCGGGCGCCGTGGCGATAGACGGCGGCCCGGACCTCGGGGTCGCTCATCGTCAGCCTGACCGCGGGCGCGGCCGCGGCGGCGGCGGCCAGCCGGTCCCGGGTGGCGTTGGAAAACCTCAGACGCGCCGACGCCTCCCTCACCAGACGCTCGTCGGTCGGGAACAGCGTCATCAGCCGGATCACCGGATCGGCGCTCAGCCCGACCGCCGCCTCGAACAACGGACCGTTCGCCGCCTCCGGCAGTATCTGCGCCAACACCCCGGCGTCCGTCATCGCCGCCATGGCGACGAGTGGATCGGGCGCGGCGAGAAGCGTCATCAGCTCCTTGGACACGCGTTCGGCGGACAGACGCGTCATGCCGGGCGCAAGTTCGCGGCAGGCTTTCAGCGCCGCTTCATCGGGCTCGCCCCGGCCGTACCAGGCGAAGAAGCGGAAGAAGCGCAGGATGCGCAGATAATCCTCGCGGATACGCGTCTCCGGATCGCCGACGAAGACGATCCGCCCCGCCGCCGCATCCGCGACGCCTTCGCCGGTCGGATCGAACACCCGCCCCTCGCCGTCGGCATAGAGGGCGTTGAGGCGGAAATCGCGGCGGGCCGCGTCCTCGGCCCAGTCGTCGGTAAAGGCCACCGTGGCGTTTCGGCCGTCCGTGGAGACGTCGCGGCGCAGGGTCGTGATCTCGAACGGCTGCCGCTCTGACACCGCCGTCACCGTGCCGTGGGCGATGCCGGTCGGCACGGACTTCAGCCCGGCGGCGCGGATGGCGCGGTCGGTCTCTTCCGGCTTCAGCGTCGTGGCGATGTCGATGTCGGCCACCGGTGCCCCGATCAGGGCGTTGCGGACGCAGCCGCCGACGAAGCGGGCGCAGCCGGGACCGCCCGCCGCCTCCAGCGCCGCCATCACGGCGCGCGTGGCCGAAGCCTTGAGCCACGGTTGGTCATCGAGCCGGATCACGCCGCGTCCTCCGCCACGACATCGGGGCCGGCGTCCTCGCCATACAGCCGCGTCCGCAGCGCCCGCACGATCCCCGCCGTCACCCCCCAGATGTAGCGCTCCTCATGCGTGATGGCCCAGTACCAGCGGCGCGGCTGGCCCTCGCGGTCGTAGGAATCGCGACGATGGTTGGCGGGGTCCATCAGATAGTCCCACGGAACCTCGAACACCTCGGCCACCTCATCCAGGGACGGCGTCGTCGCCGGCTTCGCGGTCAACCAGCCGATCACCGGCGTCACCAGAAAGCTGGTGCCGGTCTCATAGGCTTCGCCGACGCCCAGCACCTCGACCAGCGCCGGGTCCAGCGCCACCTCCTCGAAGGCCTCGCGCAGGGCCGCCTCGACTGCCGTCTCGCCGGGATCCAGCCGCCCGCCGGGAAAGGCGATCTGGCCCGTGTGGCTGGCCAGACTGTCGGAGCGTCGCGTCATCAGCACCGTCGCCCCGTCGGGTTCCGCGATCACCGGGATCAGAACGGCGGCCGGTCTCAGCGTCCGCACGGGCCGCTCCGCCTCCGGGTTGAGGTCGAAGTCCGACCGCGCGGGGGGGCGATCCGCCGTCCAGCTGACCGCAGGCTCCAGATGCTCGATCAGACGCTCGCGCAGGGTGGCCAGGCTCATTCCACGCCCGCCCCGACCGGACCCAGGGCGAAGGCGACGCCGCCCGAGCGCACCGTCAGCCGTCCGTCCTCGACGCCCGCCATCTCGACCAGTTCATAGAAGACCGGTCGCGCGATCCGCGCCCACAGACCGGCGCGGACATGCACCGACGGCGACGGCTCGCCGGTTTCCGGGTCGGTCTCCACACGGATCGGATGCTCCGCCCCCGCCTCTGTCTCGTCCCCCACATCGGTGGTGAAGACCAGCGCCTCGCCGCGCCGCGTCACGCTCACCGCCCGGAAGGGCAGGTCCTCGACCTGGATCGACAGCTTCTCGCCCGGCGTGACCAGCACATAGCCGTCGTCATCCTTGCGCAGCACGGTCGAGAACAGCCGCACCAGCTCGGCCCGCCCGATCGGCGAACCCTCGTGCATCCACAGACCGTCCCGGCGGATGACGATGTCGATCTCGCCGCAATGCGCCGGATGCCACAGGTGCACGGGCGGCAGGCCACGACCCGGCGCCTGTTTCGCCGCCGCGGCGACGCCCGCCAGTCCGGTCTTGTTGTCCGGGGATTCAGCCATGGCCCAGACTTAGGGTTTGCGAGGACTCTGGCAATGCCTTCCGTGGCTGGCCCCGCCGTTCCCTTCCCCCCTTGCGGCGGAAGGGCTCAGTTGGCGACCACAAGCCCTTCGGGTTCGCCCGCGCCGCGCCACAGGACGCGGCTTTGGTCGACAGGCCCGGACAGACGCACATCCGGCGCGGGGCGGAAGCTGAACCGGCCGAAATAGGGAAGATCGCCGACCAGCAGGATGCCGACATCCCCGGCATGATCCAGGCAGGCCTGCACCAGATCGGCGCCGAGGCCCGCACGGCGGCTGGCGGCTGAAACGGCTATGGGGCCGAGGAACAGCGCCGGTTCGCCATCGATGGTGATGGCCCACAGCCGCACCGAACCGATGATCCGACCGTCCTCACGCGCCACGAAGCCGGCGGCGATGCGGGCCCGCTCCCTCAGCCGTTCCGCCGTCTTGGCGAATCGCCCCGGACCGAAGGCGGCCAGCACCAGACCCTCGACCGCCGCCGCATCGTCGGGGACTTCGATCTCGATGCGCCAAGGGGCGTCTTGGGGCGCGGGTCTGACGGGGGCGTCGAACATGAGGGCGCGCAACTAGGGCTCGCGGACCCGCGAATCAACCGGCTTTTGAGAAATCCGGCGCCCGCTTCTGGCTGAAGGCCATGAAGGCCTCCATCGCCTCGGGGCTCGACATCTGGCTGCCGAAGGCCTCGCCCTCGCGCTGCATCAACGCCCACAGCCGTTCGGCGTCGCGCATCAACCGCTTGGTCTTGCGGATGGAGTTGGGCGCCCGGGCGGCCAGTTTGCCGGCCAGTTCGGCGGCTGTCGCATCGACCTGGTCCGCCGGTACGGCCCGGTTGGCCAGGCCCCAGGCGACCGCCGTGCGCCCGTCGATGGGCTCGCCGAGGGCGAACAGCTCGAACGCCCGCTGATGCCCCAGCACCGCCGGCAGCAGCAGCGACGACGCCGCTTCCGGCGCCAGCGCCAGATTGATGAAGGGAACCGACAGCAGGGCGTCTTCCGCCACCACCACCATGTCGCAGTGCAGCAGCAGCGTCAGGCCGATCCCGACCGCCCGCCCCCGGACCGCGGCCACCGCCGGCTTGTCCAGATCGGCCAGCGCCTTGAGAAAGTCGAACACCGGCATCTGGGCCGGCTGCTGGCCCTGCGAACCGAGCGCGATGAAGTCGGCGATGTCATTGCCCGCCGAAAAACTGTCGCCCTGCCCCTTGAAGACCAGTACCCGCACGGCGTCGTCCGTCCGCGCCCGATTGGTCGCCTCGGCCAGCACGGCGTACATGGCCTGGGTGATGGCGTTCTTCTTCTCCGGCCGCGCCAGGGTGACGGTCAGGACGCCGCCCGCCAGTTCGGTCTGAATTTGGTCGGTCACGCCGCCTCTCTCCGTTTGATCATCGTCCACCAGTCCACGCCGTCAGCGTCCCGGACCCGGCTGACCCGGCCCCGATGCAGCAGATAGTTGAGATGCGCGATCGCCTCGCCCGTGGCCATGCCCCGCACCCCGTCCCCGACCGCGCGGGCGAACAAGGCGCCGAACACGTCGACCGCCCGCTTCGGCGTCTTCAACGCCTTCTCCAGCCGCTTCAGCGAGACCTCATGGCCCCGGATCAGGGCGTCCAGCCGCGTGTGCACGCCGTGGAACGGCTCGCCATGCGACGGCAGGATCAGTCCGTCGTGGGGCAGGACGTCCTTCATCCGCTCCAGCGAGTCCAGCCAGTCGCCCAGCGGATCCGCCTCGGGCTCCGTCGGCCAGACCGACACGTTCGACGAGATCCGCGGCAGGATCTGGTCGCCGCCCAGCACCACGCCGTCGGCCTCGCGCCACAGGCAGGCGTGCTCCGGACTGTGCCCCTCGCCGACCACCACCCGCCAGTCCTGCCCGCCGATGCTCAGCCGGTCTCCCTCGCGCATCCGCACATAGCCGGCGGGCATGGGCGAGACGGCGCGCCCGAACTGGCCGTATTCGCGACGCCAGGTCTCGACCTGCGCCTCGTCCCAGCCGGCCGCGCGGTAATGGACCGCGCCCGCCTCCGGCGCCGGCTGTCCCGTATCCGCCAGCAGCATCCGCGCCGTGACATATTCCACCCGCGTCATCACCAGCGGCGCGCCCGTCCGCTCGCACAGCCAGCCGGCCAGGCCGATGTGGTCGGGGTGCATATGGGTGCAGATCACCCGCGTCACCGGCCGGCCGCCCAGGGGCCCCGCCAGCATCGCCTCCCAGCGGTCGCGCGAATCCGGAATGTTCAGCCCGGTGTCGATCACGGCCCAGCCTTCGCCGTCCTCGACCGCATAGACATTGATGTGGTTGAGCGCGATCGGCATCGACAGCCGCATCCACAGCACGCCCGGCGCGACCGCCACGGCCTCGCCGAAACCGGGCGGTACGGGATGCGGATAGGTCAGGCCGCGCCCGTCGCGCGCCGCCTGATCGATCTCCGCCGGGGCGACTCCGTCCGCCAAGTCCGTCTCCAATTGCAACTCATGACCTTGATACGCCGAAGCGGCCGCCGGCGTCCAGCCGCCCGCGCGGGCATGCCTTGACCCCGCCACATCGGCCCGCCAAGGGTTGAGCCGACGGTTTTCCCATCCGGAGTGTTCTCGTGTTCCACAAAAAGTTGCTCGCGCTCGTGGGCGGCGCCCTCGCCCTGGCGCTGGTCGCGGCCCAGCCCGCCTTCGCCCAGGATGTCCCCGACAATCCCGATCCGGGCGGCCGTTCGGAATCCGACCGGGCCTCCGGAACCATTCGCGGCGAGAGCGTCATGCCCGGCCGCATCGGCGGCGGTCGTCGCGATCGCGTGCCGGACAGCCGGGCCACCCGCCAGCGCGCGGCTCCGCCCCCGGCCGCTCCCACGCCCGAGGAAATCAAGGCCGCCGCCCAGGCCCTCGTCGTCGCCGCCGGCGCCGCCTGCCAGGTGACCGAGGCCGCCCAGCCCGGCATCAACGCCGAACAGCAGAAAATCTATGAAGCCGCCTGTTCGGAAGGCCCCGGCCTCATCCTGATCGAGTCGACCCCGCCCCAGAGCTTCAACTGCCTCGAGCTGGCCGGCACCGCCTACACCGCCCGGCTGCGCGATCCCGCCGCCGACGTCGGCCAGCAGTGCCTCCTGCCCGCCAACCAGAACGGACTGGCCGTCATCGGCGGCTGGGCTCGCACCGCTGGCGTGACCTGCACGGTCGACGAGGCCGTCGCCATCGGCAAGAGCGACGCCGACAACATCGTCTATGAGGTCGGCTGCGCCGGCGCGGACGGCTACTGGCTGGAGCGCGTCGGGACCGGCTGGGACCTGAAGGACTGCCTGCAGGTCAATTCGACCGGCGGAACCTGCCGCTTCACCACGGGCCAGGAACAGGCCGACGGCTTCGAGCCCAAACTGGCCGGCACCGAGGCCGCGGCCTGCGACGTCACCCAGGTCCGCCTGATGGGCTCCAACGCCAACGGCCGCTTCTACGAGGCCAAATGCGCCGCCGAGGGCGAAGGCTATATCGCCCGCCTCAACAACGAGGGCGTGACCCAGCAGATCTATCCCTGCGCCACCGCCCAGCGCATCGGCGGCGGCTGCCGGTTCACCCCGGCTCCCGCCCTGGCCGAATAGTCGGATGGATATTCCTTCGAGTCAGCGCCCCGGAGTTCGCTCCGGGGCGTTTTCGTTTGGGCGATCCCCGCTTCACAGACCGCCCCGACGCGCCGTAAGCATGGCGTATGCGTATCGCCACCTGGAATGTGAACTCCGTCAACGCCCGCCTGCCGACGGTGCTGGCCTGGCTGGAAGCGGCGCAGCCCGACGTGGTCGGCTTCCAGGAGATCAAATGCCTGGACGAGAAATTCCCCCGCGAGGCCTTTGAGTCGCTCGGCTACAACGTCGAGACCCACGGCCAGAAGACCTACAACGGCGTCGCCCTGCTCTCGAAACACCCGCTCAGCGACGTGCGGCGCGGCCTGCCCGGCGTCGACGCCTCGGGCTTCGAGGCGGAGTTCGAACAGGCCCGCTACATCGAGGCCGTGATCGAATGCCCGCGCCCGGTCCGCGTCGGCTGCCTCTACCTGCCCAACGGCAATCCGATCGGCACGGAGAAATTCGCCTACAAGCTCGCCTGGATGGACCGCCTCGAGGCCCACGCCCGCGACCTGCTGCGGCAGGAAGAGGCCTTCACCCTGTGCGGCGACTACAATGTCATCCCCACGCCCGACGACGCCAGGAACCCGTCCGCCTGGGCTGCGGACGCCCTGTTCCAGCCGGAGAGCCGCGCCGCCTTCCGCGCCCTGCGCCACCTCGGCCTGTCGGACGCGGGCGAACTCGGCAAACAGCCGCCCGGGACCTTCACCTTCTGGGACTACCAGGCCGGCGCCTGGCAGCGCGACCACGGCATCCGCATCGACTTCCACCTGCTGTCCCCGCAGGCGGCCGACCGCTTCGTCGGCGTCGAGACCCATCGCGACGCCCGCGACATGGACAAGCCCTCGGACCACGTCCCCGTCGTCGTCGAGCTGGAGGACTGAGCTTGGCCGATGTGCTCAGGGTCATACTGCTGGTGGCCCTGGCGGCGGCGGCCCTGACCACGGGAGCCCTGGTCCTGGCCTGGTGGATGGAGCCGATCCGCCGCATGCGCCGGGCCCTGCTGAAATCGCTCGGCGCCGTGCCCGAGGCCGAGGCCCTGTCGCCCGCCGAGGGCCGCGCCGCCGGTCTCGACTTCGACGGGGCCCAGGTGGCGGTGCTCTGGAACCGGGGCGGCTCCGGTCTGGTCTACGCCTTCGAGGAGATCGAGGGCGGCGAGATCATCGTCGACGGCCATGTCGTCGCCCGCGTCCGCCGCGGCGAGGCCCGCAAGGCGCTGGACCTCATGGCGCCCGACGCCGAACAGGTGGTGCTGCGGCTGATGTTCGCCGACGCCCGACATCCCGAGTTCGAACTGGCCCTGTGGGACGCCACCCTGCCGGTCCAGACCAGCTCCCCCGGCGAGGCCCTCCGCCTCGGCCGCCGCTGGCTCTCGCACCTGGAGGCCTTGCTCAAAGGCTAGTGTCTCCTCCCCGCTCTGCGGGGAGGGGGACCATCCGGAGCCGCAGGCGAAGGATGGTGGAGGGGTGGAGGCGGATCGCATGCGATCCAACGACCCGCCGCATCACCCCTCCACCGCCGTTCCGGCGGTCCCGCTCCCCACGATGTGGGGAGGAGACAGCAGAGCCCTTCCGCCCCCGCCCCCGGACCGCTAGAACCCCCCATTCCCTGTGACCGAGTACCCTGAGGAGCCCCCGTGGCCCGCCTGTTCGACGCCTACATCATCGCTGACTGGACCGCCGCCGAGGGCAAGAAGCTCGGCGATACGTCCCTGTGGCTCGGCGTGGCCAAACGCGACGTGCGTTTCCGCCTCTATACCGAGACCCACAACGTCGCGACCCGGGCCGAGGGCGAGGCCCTGCTGGCCTCCCTGCTGGCCGAACACCGCAAGCGCGGCGACCGGGTGCTGGTCGGCTTCGACTTCAACTTCGGCTTCCCCGCCGGCACGGCCGCGCGGCTGAAGCTGACCGGAACCCCCTGGTCGGCGATGTGGAAATTCCTCGCCGCCAACGTGGTCGACAAGCCCGACAACACCAACAACCGCTACCAGGTCGCGGCCAAGATCAACCGGCTGATGACCGACAACGCCTGGCCCATGTGGGGCGCGCCGGCCAATCAGGCCCAGCGCTGGCTGACCACGACCAAGCCCCCGGCCGGCTCGGGCGCCGACATCCCCGAATACCGCGCGACGCAGGACGCGGTCCGCAAGGGCAAGCTCCAGCCCAAGTCGGTCTGGCAGATGCACGGCGCCGGCGCGGTCGGCGGCCAGACCCTGGTCGGCATTCCGGCGGTGCGCCGCCTGCTCGAGAAGCTCGGCCCCTCGGGCGCCGTCTGGCCCTTCGGCACCGGCTGGCGCGCGCTGGACGCCGCCGACGTCGAACCGCTCTCGGCCCTGGTGGTGGAGGTCTGGCCGTCCATGTTCGACGCCAAACCCGCTGAGGGCGAGTTCAAGGACCAGGCCCAGGTGCGGGTCACGGCCGAACATTTCGCCAAACTCGACGAATCCGGCGCCCTCTCCGCCGCCTTCGCCCCGCCCAAGGGCGCGAGCGAGGCCCTGATCGCGCAGGTCGAACAGGAAGAGGGCTGGATTCTGGGGGCGTAGCGTTCCTTCTCCCCTTGGGGGAGAAGGCGGCCCGGAGGGCCGGATGAGGGGGATGCCCATGCAAACACCGTCCCGCCCCCTCATCATCGCCCACCGCGGCGCCTCGGGCGAACGCCCCGAACACACCCGCGCCGCCTATGAACGGGCCATCCAGCAGGGCGCGGACTTCATCGAGCCCGATCTGGTCATGACCCGGGACGGCGTCCTGATCGTCCGCCACGAGAACGAGATCAGCGGAACCACCGACGTCGCCGCCCGCCCCGAATTCGCCGATCGCCACACCACGAAAACCATCGACGGCGAATCCGTCACAGGCTGGTTCACCGAGGACTTCACCCTCGCCGAACTGAAGACCCTGCGCGCCCGCGAACGCCTGCCCGAGCTGCGCCCCGCCAACACCGCCTTCGACGGACAGGAGCCGATCCTGACCTTCGAGGAGGTCCTCGACCTCGCCGCCTCAGCCGGCGTCGGCGTCGCCCCCGAACTGAAACACCCGACGTATTTCGCCGCCCTCGGCCTGCCGGTGGAGGACGCCTTCGTCGCCATCCTTAAGCGGCGCGGCCTGACCGGCGCCGACGCCCCGATCCTGATCCAGTGTTTCGAGGTCGGCCCGCTGCAGCGCCTCCGCGCCCGCCTCGCCGCCCCCCTGCTGCAACTGATCGCCGCGTCCGGCGGCCCCTTCGACCGGCCGGACCTTGACTACGCCGCCATGACCACGCCGCAGGGCCTCGCCGCTGTCGGCGGATACGCCGACTGGATCGGCGCCGACACGGCCCTGATCGAACCACCCCCCGGCGCGCCCACCACCTTGATCCCCGACGCCCACGCCGCCGGCCTCAAGGTCGCCGCCTGGACCTTCCGCGCCGAGAACATCTTCCTGCCCGAAGCCGACCGCATCGGCGCCGACCCGGCCGGGCACGGGCGGTTGCGGGAGCGGCTGGCGCGGTTCGCGGAGTATGGGCTGGACGCCGCCTTCATGGACCAGCCGGCCCTCGCCCGCTGAGGCCTTTCTTCCCGCCCCCGATCCTCCGTCCCCTTTCGACCCCCAAAGCGCCCTTCTCGCCCCTGCGCGAAATTTTTCTCCTCAGCGCAGGTTGGCGCCCCGGTAAAATAGACCCTGTCGGTCCCCGAACCGCCGCCGGTCTTTGACAAGCCACACCCCCGCGACCGCTCCAGGCGCGGTGTAACCCACGGCCCAGCCACCGCTGGCCCACGCCCCGACAGGGTCGAGAAGACAGCTTTTCGCGATTTTTCGGGGGAAGGCCCCGGTAATGCCGGGAGATCAGGCGGCGGCGGCGAAGAAGGCGATCACGACCACTGCGATGGTCACGATGATCGGCATGCCCAGGTCCGCCTTGGGGATCTGCAGATAGGCTTCCGAGGGCGCCGCCGGATTGTAGCGGACCTTCGCCTTGCCGCCGACCGGATAGCGGGCGCAAACCTCTTGCGCCCGGGCCTGGCTGGTATAGCTCAGCGCAGCGCCCGGCTGAATGGCCTTGCCGACGTGGCTCTGGCCGCCCGCCGCATAGCTGAAGGCGATCTCCGGATAATAGGCCGTTTCGCGGGCCCCTTCGTAGTCGACCTCTTCGGCCTCGCGGATGCCGGAGGACTGGATGGCGGCCTCGGCGGTGGGCCATGCCGCCTGCGACCTGACCTTCTTCATCCGACGGCCATGCCACCACCAGGTGAGCGCGATCAACGCGATGGCCACACCGAAGATTCCCAACACCATGACGGACGCCTCACCGGAAGTTGACAGACCAGAGGTCAGTCAACCAAAACGCGGCGAGTCGGGCGTCCCCCAATTGCGGGATTCAGCCCGCGATCATCCCGAAGTCCGCCACCCGGCCCATGACCGCGCGGACCTGCCCCAGCAGTTTCAGCCGGTTGTCCCGCTCCTCGGCCACCTCGGAGTTGACCATCACCTTGTCGAAGAAGGCGTCCACCGGCGCCCGCAACCGCGCCAGCGCCGTCATGGCGGCGGCGAAATCCTCGGTCTCCAGCGCGGCGTCCACGGCGGTCGCGGCGGCGGCGGCGGCGAAGGCCAGGGCCGTCTCCTGTTCCGGCTGTCCGGGCAGGCCGGTCCGGACCATGCCGGTCGGCACGGCCCCCTTCTTCTCCTCTGCCCTGAGGATGTTGGACGCCCGCTTGTACCCGGCCAGCAGATTGGCCCCGTCGTCCGTCGCGAGGAAGCCGTCCAGCGCCTCCACCCGCCGCACGATGCGGACGAGGTCGTCGTCGCCGAGCGCGAAGACGGCGTCGACGAGATCGTGACGCTTGCCCTGATCGCGGAGGAGGACCTTCAGGCGGTCGGCGAAGAAGGCGACCACTTCGGTCTCGATCGACAGTTTGTCGACGGCCCTGGCTAGGCCCGAGAGACCCGCCAAGGCAGGAGCGACAGCTTGGTTGGACAGTCCGATCCGCGCCTGATTATCCAGCACCAGCCGGATGACCCCCAGCGCCGCCCGCCGCAGCGCAAACGGATCCTTCGACCCCGTCGGCTTCTCATCGATCGCGAAGAACCCGACCAGCGTGTCCAGCTTGTCGGCCAGCGCCACCGCCACCGTCAGCGGCGCGGTCGGCACCGAGTCCGCCGGGCCCTGAGGCTTGTAGTGATCGCGCACGGCATCGGCGACGGCGTCCGGATGGCCGGCGGCGCGGGCGTAGTAGCCGCCCATGACGCCCTGCAGTTCGGGGAACTCCCCGACCATGGCGGCCGACAAATCAGCCTTGGCCAGCTTCGCGGCCGCCTCCGCCTGATCCGGATCGGCCCCGACCAGCGGCGCGATCTCACGGGCCAGCGCCGCGATCCGTTCGACGCGCTCGGCCAGCGTCCCCAGCCTGGCGTGGAAGGTCACCCCCTCCAGCTTCCTCGACCAGACCTCGAACCCGGTCTTCAGGTCCTCGTCCCAGAAGAAGCGCGCGTCATCCAGACGCGCCGACAGCACGCGGCTGTTGCCGGCGGCCAGCGCCTTGCCGCCGTCCGTCGCCTCGACATTGGCCACGACCACGAAATGCGGGGCCAGGCCGTGTTTGGCCGGATCGCGCACCGCGAAATATTTCTGGTGCACCTTCATCGACAGCCGCACCACCTCGGGGGGCAGGCTCAGGAAGGCCGGGTCCATGTCGCCCAGGATCGGCGTCGGCCATTCGGCCAGCCCCGCCACCTCGTCCAGCAGGCCGTCGTCATCGACGAGGGCGAAGCCCCGGTCGGCGCAGACCTTCTGCGCCGCCTCGAGGATCTTCAGCCGCCGGTCGACGGCGTCCAGCAGGACGAAATCGCTCTCGAGCTTCGCCCGGTAATCCGCGAAATCCTTGACCGCGAACGGCCGGCCGCAGCCGAGGAAGCGATGCCCCTCGGTCAGCTCGCCCGAGGCGATCCCGTCGATCTCGAACGGCACGACATGGCCGTCGAACAGGGCCACGATCCGCTTCAGCGGCCGCACCCAGCGCAGCGTCCCCGAACCCCAGCGCATCGACTTGGGCCAGGGGAAGCCGCGCACGATCTGGTCGACCATGCCGGGGATCAGTTCGGCGGTCGGCTGGCCCTTGCTGCTGAGGACAGCGAAGAAGACCCCGTCGCGCTCGACCAGCTGGTCCTTCGTCAGACCGGTCTTCCGCAGGAAGCCTTCCAGGGCCTGTTCCGGCGCATTGGCCCGCGGGCCCTTGACCTCTTCCTCGCGGTCCGGCGTCGCCTTGGGCAGCCCTTCGACCACCAGCGTCAACCGCCGCGGCCCGGCGAAGGTCGTCAGGGCGTCATAGGTCAGGCCAGCGGCCTTCAGCCGCTCGGCGGCCATCCGCTCCAGGTCACGCGCCGCCCCGCCCTGCATGCGGGCCGGGATTTCTTCAGAGAAGAGTTCGAGAAGAAACTGGGCCATCAGACGCGCCCCCTTTCCTGCTCGACCCATTCGGTGGCGCAGGCCTTACACAGATCCCGGATGCGCCCGATGTAGCTCTGGCGTTCGGCGACGGCGATCGCCCCGCGGGCGTCCATCAGATTGAACAGGTGGCTGGCCTTCAGCACCTGGTCATAGGCCGGCAGCACCAGGGCCTGGTCCTGCGGACCCTTCATCGCCAGCAAGCGCCCGACCTCGCCAACCATGTCCTCGAACCGGCGCTTCAACCCGTCGACGTCATAGCCGTGGAAATTGGCCTCCGACTGCTGGCGCTCGTTCTCGAGGAAGACCTCGCCATAGGTCAGGCCCTCCTTGGTGAACCTCAGGTCGTAGACGTTGTCGACGCCCTGGACGTACATGGCCAGACGCTCCAGCCCGTAGGTCAGCTCGCCCGAGACGACGTCGACCTCGATCCCGCCAACGCCCTGGAAATAGGTGAACTGCGTCACCTCCATCCCGTCGCACCAGACCTCCCAGCCCAGCCCCCAGGCGCCGACGGTCGGGTTCTCCCAGTCGTCCTCGACGAAGCGGATGTCGTGCAGTTTCGGATCGATGCCGATCGCCGCCAGCGAGCCCAGATACAGGGCCTGCAGGTCGTCCGGGTTCGGCTTCAGGATCACCTGATACTGGTAATAGTGCTGTAATCTATTGGGATTTTCGCCATAGCGCCCATCGCCGGGCCGCCGCGACGGCTGCACATAGGCGGCCTTCCAAGGGCGCGGCCCGAGCGCCCGCAGCACGGTCGCCGGATGCAGGGTCCCGGCGCCGACCTCGATGTCATAGGGCTGCAGGATCGCGCAGCCCTGATCGCCCCAGTATTTGTGAAGCGTCAGGATCAGGTCCTGGAAGGCGAGCGGTTCGGTCGTCACGGGCAGCTTTTTCGTCCGGGGAAGAAGGCGGCGGACCCTAGACGGGCGGCCCTTGGCGGGCAAGGCGAAGCCCCGCCATACGCTTCCTTAAGCGCCCCCGCGCTATGACCGCCGCATGAAGCAGATCGACCAGATGCGCCGCCGCGCCGCGCGCTATCTCGACATCGAGGCGGTGACCATCGCGCCGCCGCGCGGGGTCTTCTCGCTGAGCTTCGACGACTTCCCCGCCAGCGCCTGGACCGAGGCCGGACGGGTGCTGGCCGAGCACGGCGTGAAGGCCACCTACTACGTCTGCGGCGGCCTCGCCGGCGGGGTCAACATGGACCGCGACCAGTTCGAGGTCGAACACCTGCAGGCCCTGCACGCCGCCGGCCACGAGGTCGGCTGCCACACCTTCGGCCACACCAGCGCCCTGCGCATGGACGCCGGGGCCCTGCGCCTCAGCCTTGACGCCAACGCCGCCTGGGTGGCGGAACGGCTGGACGGCTGCCGCATGACCACCTTCGCCTGGCCGTTCGGCGATGCGACGGTCTCGGCCAAGAGACTGGTGCGCCGCCGCTTCGCCATGGCCCGCGGCGTCCGCGACGGCGTCAACGCCGGGCGTGAAGATCGGGCGCTCGTCAAGTCGATCGGGTTGGAGCGCCGCCGCCTCCCCGGCTACGACCTCGAAGGCCTGATGGCCGAGGCCGCAGCGTCGAACGGCTGGCTGACCGCCTACGGTCACGACGTCTCGGACCGGCCCACTGACTATGGCTGCACCCCGGCCGATCTGGATCGGGTGTTGGGTCTGGCGAAGGCGGCCGGGCTGGAGATCGCGCCCGTCGGCGAGGCGTGGAGCCGGGTAGCCAGCGCCTGATCGTCAGGCCGCTTCGCGCATCATCGCGGCCTTGCGCGCGTCGGCCCAGCGGATCAGGGCGGCGCGGGGGAAGGCGACGATCCACGAACGGGCCGTGTACTCGCCCTTCTCGATCAGGGCCGCGCGGGTCGGCGAACTGGTGGCGGCGCGCTGGGTGTGAATCTCGCCCGGCCCCTGATGCACCATGAAGGCGCCGTGCTTCAGCAGGTTGAGGCGCAGATAGGCCAGACGCGGGCTGATCTGTTCCAGCGGCGGATCATAGAACCAGCTGGACCCCAGCATGCCGGCCATCTCCGGACGGCGCTTGCAGATCTCGGCGGCGGTGGCCCAGGCGCGGTCCCAGCCGGCCTCGTTGAAGTCCGACAGTTCGCGGCTCTCGGTATGGACCTCCAGCCAGGGCTTCCACGCCTGGGCGGCGGCATAGGCCGGGATCACGGACCAGCCCCAGCCCTCGCGGGCATGACGCAGCACCTGCCCCGGCCCCATGGGCGAGGACAGGTCGATCATCTGGGTGCGGGCGCCGGGCACGCTGAGGACCAGCGAGATGCGCACGTCCTTGGCCCAGAAGTCGCGGTCATAGGGATCGGCCGCGGCGGTCAGGAAATCAGCGAGCCGCTGGATCCATTCCGGATAAAGCTCGAGCGAGGCCTGCGGCAGGTCAGCCGCCGGGACGCGCGCGGGCATCTCAAGCGCCCAGAGCGCGACGAGGGCGCGGCGGTGGTCATCGGTCAGGGCGGCGCCGAAGGCCTCGGTCAGGGCCTCTTCCGCCCGGTGGCCGGGCTGGTCGAAATCCCAGTGCGGGGCCGAGGCGGCGGCCGCGGCCGCGGCGGCGTCCTTGAGAGCGTGGAGCCGGGCGCGATCCTCGACCGGGACCCTGGCGAGCACGGCTTCGAACGCGGCGATCTGGGCGGGCGAGAGCGTTTCCATATCGCCACTCTGCCAGACACGGGTTTGCCGACGGTTAAGGCGGCGATCGGCGGCTAGCGCAGGACGGTCGGCCGCACCCAC
This sequence comes from Brevundimonas denitrificans, assembly GCF_030160755.1. GTDB lineage: Bacteria > Pseudomonadota > Alphaproteobacteria > Caulobacterales > Caulobacteraceae > Brevundimonas > Brevundimonas denitrificans. The sequence continues at coordinate 19,243 of NZ_BSOY01000010.1, forward strand.
CAGTCGGGGTGGAGGGCCGCCAACGCCCGCCCGGCGACCTCGGCCGCGCGGGCCGTATCAAAGAGGGCGAAGACCGTGGCGCCCGAGCCCGACATCCGGGTCAGGCGCGCGCCGGGCAGGTCCGCCGTCGCCGCAAGAGCCTCGCCGATCGCCGGGGCGAGGGCTGCGGCGGGCGCCTCCAGATCGTTCCGCTGGATCGCCAGCCAGTCGATGACGGACGCTGCGTCCCAATCCGATGGGGGGGCGGGCCTACGCGCTTCGCCCGGGGACCCGGCGTCAAACGCGCGATAGACGGCCCCGGTCGAGGAGGGCACGCCCGGATTGACCAGCAAGGCCGGCAGCGCCAGCAGGCCGGCCTCGAAGGTCAGGACGTCGCCCCGCCCCTCGGCCCAGGCGGCGCGGGCGTGCAGGCACATGGGGCCGTCGGCGGCGAGGGCGGCGGCGATCTCCGCCAGCGCCGCATCGTCGAACGGCAGGCCCAGCGCATCCCGCGCGAGCTTCAGCACGGCCCCGGCGTCCGACGAACCACCGCCCAGCCCGGCCGCCACCGGCAGCTGTTTGTCGAGGGTGATCCGCAGCCCCGGCTCGCCGATGCCAGCCGCCGCACCCAGGGCGCGGACCGCCTTCAGGACCAGATTGTCGTCCTCCGCTTGGAGGGCGTCGGCGAAGGGCCCTGTGACCGCCAGCGACAGCCCGTCCGCCGCTTCGACTGTCAGCCGGTCGCCGACATCGGCGAAGACCACCAGACTGGCGAGCGGGTGGTAGCCGTCGGCCTCAAGCGGCCCGACGTGCAGGAACAGATTGACCTTGGCGGGCGCGAGCCGGGCGATCGCCTCCATGGATCAGGATTGGCCGGCGGCCACCGGCGGCGCGATCGACAGGCCCTTGGCCAGCTTCTGCTCCACCTCGGCGCGGCGTTCGGCGTCGGGCTCCAGCGTCAGCACGCGATTCCACTGCCACCGGGCCTCGCGCTGGCGTCCGACCTGCCAGTAGGCGTCGCCGAGGTGGTCGTTGATCTCGGCGTTGGCGGGCTCCTTGCCGACCGCGCCTTCCAGCGTCTCGACGGCGATGTCGTACTGACCCTGCCGGAACTGGGCCCAGCCGAGCGAGTCCTGGATATTGCCGTTCTCGGGCTCGGCGGCGTGCGCGCGGGCCAGCATCTCGGCCCCCTGCTCGACCCGGCGGCCGCTGTCGACCCACATATAGCCGAGAGAGTTGAGCAGTGACGGGCTGTCCGGCGCGGCCTGAAGCGCCGCCCACAGCTCGGCCTCGGCCTCCTCGATGCGACCAAGCTCCTGCAGCGTCAGGCCGCGGATTTCCCGGATGTCCGGATGGGTCCGCGCGGCGTTCGCGCTTGGATCGTCGATGGCGGCGAGGGCTTCCTCATGACGGCCAAGGTCGTTCAGCTGGGCCGTCAGCAATCTGAGAATCTGGGGTTCGCCGGGCGAGACCGCGCGCGCCTGTTCGAAGGCGGCGAGGGCCTCGGCAGCGCGATTTTCCCGCGCGAAACTGACCGCCATGCCGACCTGGGCCTCGGCGTACCGGATCGGGTTTTCGGGCCCGACCCTGCCGAACGCCTCCCGGGCTTCCGCTTGTTGGGTTCCGGCGGCCAGGGTCTGTCCCAGATGCAGGGCAATCTCGTCGTCCGGGTGCAGATTCTCCGCCATCCTCAAGTAGACGACGACCTGCGACCGGGCCTCAGGGTTGGAACCGAGAAAGATGGCGGCATATCTGAGCCCCTGGGCCGCCAGTTCGACCGGCGTGGGCGCCGCGGGCGGGCGAATCTGCACCAGTCCCCGAGCTTCGGCCGAGGTGTCCGCTCCGTCCGTTGCGGCTGCACCGAGCACCCGCTGGTAGTAGGCGAAGGCTTCGTCGTTCCGGCCGAGCCGCTTCAGGAAGTCGGCGTAGTCCCGCGCGAACAGCTGGGTGGCGACCGGGACTTCAAGCAAGGTCTGAAAGGCCGCCTCAGCCTCGGCATACCGGCGGCGGCTCTCCAGCAGGCGGGCGTGCTGGTGCAGCAATATCAGGGTGGCGGGATCGCCGGGCATCAACGACACCGGCGTCAGGGCCGAGTCCCAGTCGTCAGCCGCGGCGGCGACGGGAGCCCGCAGGAAGCGCGCCGCCAAGGCAAAGGCCGCATCAAACTCCCCCGCATCGAGAATCGCCAGTCCGGCTCGCGCATCACCCCGTTGCATGGCGTCGACCGCCCCGGCGAGTCGTCCCGCGTCGGCGAGCGCCGGTTCATTCTGGAGGGCGGGCGAAATCCGGACGATGGCGTCGAGATCGCCGGCCATCAGGCCCGCGCGGAACGCGTCGAACCCCACCCGAGGCTGTTCCGGAACCAGGCTCTGGCTCTGCGCCAACAGGTCCGAACCCTCGGCGTAGTCCCCGCGTAGGCTGGCGCTCAGACCTGACAGGTAGAGACCATAAGCGGACTGTCCCGCCGCATCGACGGGTACCGGCGCCCATACCGCCGGAATGGGAGGCGCGACGGGTTCCGCCGGCCCGGCCGCAACCGGCTCCGCCGGGTTCACGAGGGGCGGCAGGATATTGACCGGCCCGGGCGTCTCGTTCTGGGGAGCAGGGACTATGGCCGACGGCTGGACCAGCGGCTGGTCGACGACAACCGGCGCATCCTGCGCCCACGCGGGCGCGGTCAGCGCGGTCAGGGCGCCGACGGTCAGGAGCAGGGAAAGGCGGGAAAGACGCATGACCACGAACCTTCCCGCTTTATGAGGCGGCGACAAGGCCCCTCGCCCGGCGCGCGTCACATATTCGACGCGCGCTGCCCGGGCGCGACGACCCTTGCCCCGAATCCCTGCGCGTGTGACCGTTCCGCTCAGCAAGGGGAGCCGGTCAATATGCGAATTCTCGCGTCGGTCATGGCGACCGCTTTTCTGGCGGCGGCGACTCCGGGAATGGCCCAGTCTGCTTCCGATTCCGATGTCGCGCGCACGGTCGAGGCGATCGCCAGCATCCGTTCGGCGGGCGGACCCAGCTTCTCGCCCGACGGCTCGCGGATCGCCTATATCTCATCCACCAGCGGCATCCCCCAGCTCTGGACCATGGCCGCAGATGGAAGCGAGGCGCGGCAGATCACCCGCCTCAACGATCCCGTGCAGTCGGTCGACTGGTCGCCGTCCGGGGACCAGCTCGCCTGGGACGTCGCCCCCGGCGGCGGGCTGAATGTCCAGATCTATGTCAGCCGCCCCGACGGCAGCGACGCGCGTCGCCTGACCGCCGGGGGCAGGGAAAACAACGCGCTGACGGGCTGGACCGACGACGGCCGGCGGCTGATGGCCGCCTCCAATTCGCGCGATCCGGCGCGGTTCGAACCGGTGCTGATCGATGTCGCGACGGGCGTGGCGACGCCGGTCAGCGACGGCGCGGGGGTCAGCCGGCTGCTGGACCTGAGCCCCGACGGCCGTCATGCGGTCATCACCCGGCTGGTCAGCCGCGGCGACAACAACCTCTATCTCGTCGATCTGACCACCGGCGCCGAGACCCTGCTGACTCCCCATACGGAGACCGCGACCTTCGGCTGGGGCGAGTTCTCGCCTGACGGAAGGCGCATCCATGTGCTTTCAAACGGCGGGCGCGACCGGCTGGCCTTCGGGGTGATCGATCTAGAGCCCGATGGTGCGCCGGGTCCGATCCGGATCATCGCGGAGCGGGCGGACGCCGAGGCGGAATCGGCGAGCCTGTCGCATGACGGACGGCGGGCCGCCCTGTTCTGGAACGCCTCCGGTCGCAGCGAACTGTCCTGGCTGGATACCGACAGCGGCGCGGTCACGCCCGGACCCGCCCTGCCGATGGACATCGTCTCCGCCAGCGCCCTGTCGCGGGACGGCGAGACGCTGGCGCTGTCGGGCTCGGGCGCGAACCGCCCGGGAGACATCCATCGGCTGGACATCGCCGCGGGAACGTTGGTCCAGCTGACCCACAGCGCCCACGACGGCGTCGATCTGGACACGCTGGTGCGGCCGACCCTCGTCACCTATCAGGCCCATGACGGGGTGGAGTTGTCGGGCTGGCTGTACCGGCCGCACGGCGCGACCGGACCAGGACCGGTGGTCTTCAACTATCACGGCGGCCCCGAGGGGCAGTCCCGGCCGTCCATGAGCGACGTGACCCAGGCGCTGGTGGCGCGCGGCATCACCGTCTTCGCTCCCAATGTTCGCGGCTCGTCCGGCTTCGGCAAGCGCTTCGTCAATCTCGACAACGGCGCCCTGCGGGTCGACGGCGTGCGCGACATCAAGGCCACGACCGATCACCTGGTGGCGGCCGGAATCGCCGATCCGGGGCGGCTGGGCATCATGGGCGGTTCGTACGGCGGCTACATGGTGATGGCCGGCGTCACAGAATATCCGGAGATGTTCGCGGGTGGCGCCAATCTGTTCGGCGTGGTCAATTTCGAGACCTTCTTCGCCCAGACCGAGCCCTGGATGGCGGCGATCTCGACCGTCGAATACGGCAATCCGGTCACCGAGGCCGACATGCTCCGGGCCCTGTCGCCGATCCACAAGATCGACATCGTGACGACGCCCCTGATCATCCTGCACGGGGCGAACGACACCAATGTCCCGGTCGTCGAGGCCGAGCAGATCGTCAACAGCCTGAGGGCGCGGGATGTGCCGGTCGAATACGTCCTGTTCCCCGACGAGGGTCACGGCTGGCGCAAACTGCCCAACCGCATCCGCTCGACGACGGCCCTCGTGAGCTTCTTCGAACGGACGTTGGGGCCTCGGCCCTGACCTACATGTTCGGATAGTTCGGCCCGCCGCCGCCCTCCGGCGTGGTCCAGACGATGTTCTGGGACGGATCCTTGATGTCGCAGGTTTTGCAGTGGACGCAGTTCTGGGCGTTGATCTGGAAGCGCGGATTGTTCCCCGCCTCGTCGTACAGGACCTCATAGACGCCCGCCGGGCAGTAGAGCCGCGCCGGCTCGCCATACTCGGGCAGATTGACCCGGATCGGGATCGACGGGTCCAGCAGCTTGAGGTGCGCCGGCTGTTCCTCGGCGTGGTTGGTGTTCGAGATGAACACCGACGACAGTTTGTCGAACGACAGCTTCCCGTCCGGCTTCGGATAGGCGATCGGCCTGTGCCTTGCGGCCTTCTCGGTCGATCCGGCGTCGGTCTTTCCGTGCTTCAGGGTCCACGGCAGGTTCACGCGGAACAGCGACGAGAACCACATGTCGAACAGGCCCAGCGCCCCGCCGATCGTCGTGCCGAATTTTGACAGATAGGGTTTGGCGTTCCGGACCTGTTTCAGCTCCCTGTAGACCCAGCTCTTCTCATAGGCGGCCTGGTATTCGACCAGCTGGTCGCCCGAGCGCCCGGCCTGCACCGCCTCATAGGCGGCGTCGGCGGCCAGCATGCCGGTCTTCATGGCGTTGTGGCTGCCCTTGATGCGCGGCACGTTCACGAAGCCGGCGGAACAACCGATCAGGACGCCGCCCGGGAAGCTCAGCTTCGGCACAGACTGGAAACCGCCCTCGGTGATGGCGCGCGCGCCGTAGGAGATGCGGGTCCCGCCCTCGAGGTGCTCGGCGATGGCGGGATGGTGCTTGAACCGCTGAAACTCGTCGAACGGCGACAGGAAGGGGTTCTTGTAGTTCAGGTGCACGACATAGCCGATGGCCACGTAGCGGTCGCCGAAATGGTACATGAAGCTGCCGCCGCCGGTGAATTCGTCCAGCGGCCAGCCGGTGGTGTGCTGGGCCAGGCCGGGGCGGTGCTTTTCCGCCGGGACCTGCCACAACTCCTTGAGGCCGATACCGAATTTCTGCGGCTGGGCGTCGTCGCACAGGTTGTGGCGGGCCATGATGGTCTTGGCCAGCGAGCCGCGCACGCCCTCGGCGATGAAGACATATTTCCCGTGCAGCTCGATGCCGGGCTGGAAGTCGTCGGTCGGCTTGCCGTGCCGGTCGATGCCGAAGACGCCGGCGACGACGCCCTTCACCCGGCCGGACGGCTGGTCCCAGACCACATGGCTGGCGGCCATGCCGGGATAGACCTCGACACCGAGGGCCTCGGCCTGCTCGCCCAACCAGCGCGCCACATTGCCCAGCGAGGCGATGTAGCAGCCGTCGTTGTGCATGATCGGCGGCAACAGGGGCATGGGCAAGGAGGCCTGACCCATCGGGCCCAGGATCATGAACCGGTCCTCGGTGACCGGGGTCTCCAGCGGCGCGCCGCGTCCCTTCCAGTCGGGGAAGAGTTCGGTCAGGGCGCGCGGGTCGATCACCGCGCCGGACAGGATGTGGCCGCCGACCTCCGCGCTCTTTTCCAGCACGGCGACGGTGATGTCCTTGCCGTCCTTTTCCGCCCGCTGTTTCAGGCGGATGGCGGCGGACAGGCCGGCGGGACCGCCGCCGACGATCACGACGTCATACTCCATCACCTCGCGCTCGACCCCGGCCAGGGCCTCGGCGGGCGGCAGCTTGTCGATCACGGCTTCCTGCCAGGCGTTGGTTGCGCCGCCTTCGATGGCGTTGTCGGCCATGACCAGAATCCTCGGTGTCAGTGGGGTCTTGCTGTTTTCCGCTTATCCGAAGGTGACGCAAGGGTGGTCAAGGACTATCCCTGTGCGGATCGCCCCATGACCACGCCTCACCTCGACAGCGCCAGCGCCGAAAGCCTGCTCGCCTTCTGGCGCGATGCGGGCGTCGACGCCTGTTTCGAGGACGCCCCGGTCGATCGCACGCACGTCGCTCCGCCGCCGGCCGTCAAGGCGGTGACCAGGGCCACGGCCTCGGTGACGCCGATCGCCGCAACCGGCGACGCCCTGTCAGAGGCCCGGCGGTTGGCCGCCGGCGCCGATACCCTGGAGGCCCTCGGTCTGGCCATCGCCGGCTTCGAAGGCTGTCCGCTGCGCGGCATGGGCGCGAAACAGGCGGTGTTTTGTCGCGGCAATCCTGAGGCCGAGGTGCTGGTCATCGGCGAAGGACCCGGCGCTGAAGAGGACGAACGCGGCCAACCCTTCATCGGCAAGGCCGGACGGCTGCTGGACCGGATGCTGGCCGAGGCGGGACTTGAGGGCCGGGTCTTCATCACCAACACGGTGTTCTGGCGGCCGCCGGGCAACCGCACGCCGACGGCGGCCGAACAGGCGGTCTGCGCGCCCTTTGTCGAACGCGCCTTCGCCCTGCTGAAGCCGAAGGCCGTGCTGCTGCTCGGCGCGGCGTCGGCCAAATCGGTGCTGGCGACCGACGAGGGGATCATGCGGATGCGGGGACAGTGGCGGGAATGGCGGCTCCCGGAAGGCGCCGTGTCAGCTCCGGCCCTGCCGACCCTGCACCCCGCCTTCCTGCTGCGGCAACCCATCGCCAAGCGCGAGGTCTGGGCGGATCTGTTGTCGCTGGCGGCCCGGATCGAGGCGGACGGCTAAGCTCGTTCATGCTTCAGACTCAAAACTGCCCCAAAAAGGGGTGAAATCTTGACATGGGTCGGGGCGCTGGCGCCTTTCTGGCCTGACGACCGAACGAACAGCGCGAATTGACCCGAGTCGAGACGGGTCGCTCGCCGCTCTCAGGGGGGCCGCCTTAGTGCGATTTGATTTCCGCCGCGCGATTTTCGCGCCGACGTTGGCTTTGGCGTTGAGCGCCCTGGCCGGCGCCGTGCACGCCGAAGAGGGCGATCGTCGCGCGCTCTCCACGCTCAGCGCCGCGGACCGCCTCAACTACACCACCGCCTTCGACGCCCTGCGCCGTGGCGACCTGGAGGCCGCCCGCGCCTCGGCGCGCCAGGCCAATGACCGTGTTTTGCTGGGACAGGTCGAATTCGAGCGCCTGTTCCATGCCGACTACACCGCCACCTTTGAGGAGCTGGCGGCGTGGCTGGAGGAGTATTCGGACCTCCCCGCCGCGGAACGCGCCTGGAACCTGGCCATGCGCCGCCGCCCTGACGGCGCGGCCGAACCGCGTCAACCTTCACGGATGGGCGGCGGGCGCTACTGGAACCGGATCGAGGCCGCGGGCGGAAACACCGAGGCTGACCCGATGAAGGCGGCCCGGGTCGCCCTGAATCGCGACGACCTGACCGGCGCGGTCACGATCGGCGAACAGATCGGCGACTGGTGGACGGTCGGCCTGGCCCAGTACCGGCTGGGTGAATTCGCGGCCGCCAAGATCGCCTTCGAACGCGTTCTGGACGACCCGACCGAGGACGGCTGGGTCCGCTCTGGCGCCGCCTTCTGGGCCGCGCGGTCGGCCGGACGGTCCGGACAGCAGGACCGGGTTCAGCCCCTGCTGCATCGCGCGGGAAGCTGGCCCGCCACCTTCTACGGGCAGATCGCCCTGCGCCAGCTGGGCGAAGAGCCGGCGATCGAGAACCTCGGGCCGACACCCTACGCCGCCGGCAACCTGCGTCGCGTCTCCTACCAGGCCGAAGAGCCCATCGGCGTTGACGCCGACGAGCTGGACGAATTCATCCGGTCCGAGCCGCGCGCACGTCGCACCGTGGCCTTCTTTGAGATCGGACGCCGCTCGGATGCGCGCGAAGAGCTTCGGACCGGCCTGCGCGCCGCCGTCACCGATCGGGGCCGCCAGCTGTGGGCCGCCCTGGGCCGGGCCCTGGGTCCGCGGGTCACGGGTTCGGGCGACGACGTACGCCGCATCGACGCCACCCACTACGCCCAGCCGGTGATCGAGCCGGACGGCGGCTTCACCGTTGAACGGTCGCTGGTCTACGCTATCGCCCGCAAGGAAACCGGCTTCAACGCCCGCGCCCGTTCAGGGGCCGGCGCCTATGGGCTGATGCAGGTCATGCCGACCACCGCCGCCGAGCTGACCGGCGACCGGGCCTTCGTCAGCGATCCCGAGCGGCTGTTCGAGCCCAACGTCAACGCCCGCCTGGGTCAGGCCTATGTGAACCGGGTTCTGGCCCTGCCGGCGATCAACGGCGACCTGCTGCGCGCAGCGGCGTCCTACAATGCGGGGCCCGGCCCGATGGTCGCCGCCGTCCGCAAACTGGGCCAGGAGGCTGATCCGCTGCTGCTGATCGAGACGATCGACGTCCCCCAGGCCCGCGAATATGTGGAAAAGGTCGTGGCGGCCTACTGGATCTACCAGCGTATGAATGGCCGGCCGCTGCACACCCTGGACGCCGTCGCCTCGGGCGCGACGTGGATTCCGCTGTCGCTGGACTACGTCCCGCCGCCGCCCACACCGGTCCTGCCGGTCGAGGTGGCCTCGGCCCCGACGGCCAGCGCCAACTAGATATTGACCAGCAGCAGGGCCGGCAGGCAGCAGGCGATCACGATCATCAGGCCATAGACCATCAGGCTGGGACGGCGTGCTCCGGGCTGTTCGGCGGGCATGGACATCGGCGGACCCCTGAACGCTTCTGCGCTCCTGAAAGAGACACATACCGCCGTTGTCTTAAGACCGGGTTCCGCGGGGCGGTTAACGGTCCGCCAGCGCCTGTTCGGACCATTCAAGGAAGTCCGGCTGGGCCAGCAGCGTATCGCGATAGGCCGCGGCCACGCCGTCGTCGCCATGGGCGGCCAGGTCGATCTGGTAATGCCGGAACCGCGCCGCCACGGGGGTGAAGAAGGCGTCGGGCACGGACCACTCGCCGAACAGGTATGGCCCGCCGGCGCCGAAGCGGCCCCGCATCTCCCGCCACAGGCTGACGATACGGCGGATGTCGCGCTCCACCGCCTCGCCCGTGGGGGACGATGAGCGGTCAGATCCGACCATGGTGTGGTCCGGCCCCATGCCGCAGTCGGTGCGCAGCCCCATGAAGCCGCCATGCATCTCGCAGGCCGCCGAGCGCGCCAGCCAGCGGGCATGGGGATCGGCCGGCCAGAGCCGCGTCTCCGGATAGCGTTCGGCGCACCAGACCGAGATGGCCATCGAGTCCCAGATCGTCACGCCCTCGACCCTGAGCAAGGGAACGAGGCGGGACGGCGAAACCCGCTCCAGCTCGGCCTGACCCTCGGGTGAATAGATGTCGATCTCGCGCACGGTGAACTCGGCCTTGCACCGCTTCAGCACCAGCCACGGCCGCAGCGACCAGGTCGAATACAGTCGGGGTCCGATGATCAGTTCCATGGTCGCGCTCCACTGTGGTGACGCTCAGGCATAGGGCGGTTGCGGGCGTCCCGCCAATCAGTTCGAAGCGGTCCGGCACAAGCGGCGCTTGACTCGACGGCGCCCTCGCCTGACACCCCGCCCCCATGATCAGCCGCTATTCCCGCCCCGCCGCCGTCACCATCTGGTCCCAGGAGACCAAATACCGGATCTGGTTCGAGATCGAGGCCCACGCCGCCACGAAGATGGCCGAACTGGGCGTGATCCCGACCGAGGCCGCCGAGGCGATCTGGGCCAAGGGCAAGGACGTGGTGTTCGACGCCGACCGTATCGACGAGATCGAGCGCACCACCAAGCATGACGTCATCGCCTTCCTGACCCATGTGTCGGAGATCGTCGGCGAGGAAGCCCGCTTCCTGCACCAGGGCATGACCTCTTCGGATGTGCTGGACACCTGTTTCGCGGTCCAGCTGGCGCGGTCGGCGGATCTGCTGATCGAAGGGGTCGATCGCGTGCTGGCGGCGCTTGAGAAGCGGGCCATGGAGCACAAGCTCACGCCCTGCGTCGGGCGCAGCCACGGGATCCACGCCGAGCCCGTGACTTTCGGCCTCAAGCTGGCCGGCTATCACGCCGAATTCCAGCGCGCCAAACGCCGCCTGCTCACCGCCAAGGAAGAGATCGCGACCTGCGCCATCTCGGGCGCGGTCGGCACCTTCGCCAATGTCGATCCGGCGGTGGAGGCCTACGTCGCCGACAGGATGGGTCTGGCGATCGAGCCCGTCTCGACCCAGGTGATACCGCGCGACCGCCACGCCGCCTTCTTCGCCACGCTCGGCGTGGTCGCCAGTTCGGTCGAGCGGCTGGCGATCGAGATCCGCCATCTGCAACGCACCGAAGTGCTGGAGGTCGAGGAGTTCTTCGACAAGGGCCAGAAGGGCTCGTCGGCCATGCCGCACAAGCGCAACCCGATCCTGACCGAGAACCTGACCGGCCTGGCCCGCCTCGTGCGATCGGCGGTGGTGCCCGCGATGGAGAATGTCGCCCTCTGGCACGAGCGGGACATCAGCCATTCCTCGGTCGAGCGCGGCATCGGCCCAGACGCCACCATCCACCTGGACTTCGCCCTGCACCGGCTGGCCGGCGTGGTCGAGCGGCTGAACGTCTATCCGGCCAATATGGAAAAGAACCTCAACCTGCTGGGCGGGCTGGTGCATTCGCAGCGCGTGATGCTGGCCCTGACCCAGGCCGGCGTGTCCCGCGAGGACGCCTATGCCGCGGTGCAGGAGAACGCCATGAAGGTCTGGCGCGGCGAGGGCCGGTTCCTCGACTTCCTCAAGGCCGACGCCCGCGTGACCCTGCCGGCGGCGCAGCTCGAGGCGTTGTTCGACCTCGGCTACCACACCAAGCATGTGGACACTGTGTTCGCGCGAGTATTCGGAGGCTGAGATGATGTTCTGGCAACTGCTGGCGCTGTTGGCGGCCATGTCCGGCCAGGAGCACGCTCGCGCGGCCCAGGGTCCCGCCGACCAGGCCCCGGCATCGCAGTCCGGCGCGCAGATTCCGGCGGGCTGGACAGTGGCGCGGCCGGACCAGCAGGGCTGGCAGCAGTGCATGCGGCCCCTGGGCGCTGACGGAACGGCCGACTCCCGGATGACTGTGCGTTGCGAGCGCGTAGAGAACGGTGAACCGAGGGCCTGCCAGCTCGAAGGCGGACGCGAGTATCCGGTCCGGCATCGCGCGGCCGCCCGATGCCTGGCGCCCCTTTACCGGTTCACCGACGCAGACGGGCAGCCGGCGAACGGCGGCCCGGTCACGATTCCGGTCCGGCTCAGCGTCTCGGTCACGAATTTCCACTAGCCCGGTGATCAAGCGGGCCTTCGACCCCGTCGTCTCTGCGACCACCCGTCTCCTGATCCTCGGCAGCCTGCCCGGCGACGCCTCGCTGCAAGCCGGTCAGTACTATGGCCATCCGCAGAACGGCTTCTGGCGCCTGGTCGGCGGCGTGACCGGCGTCGATCTCGTCGCCCTGCCCTATCCTGAACGCCTCCAGGCCTTGAAGTCGGCGGGGGTGGGTCTGTGGGATGTGATCGCGAGCGCCAAACGCTCCGGCAGCCTGGACACCGCCATCCGCGACGTCGAGGCCGCCGATCTGGACCGGCTGATCGACACCCTGCCGGCGTTGCGGGCCATCGCCTTCAACGGCGGGACAGCGGCGCGGCTCGGTCGGCGCAGGCTGAAGCCCCGCGCGGGCGTTGAATTGATCGACCTGCCCTCCTCCAGCCCCGCCTACACCCGGCCGCTGACGGAGAAGGCGGCGGCCTGGTCGGTGCTGGAGACATTTCTCCAATAGGTGGGAAGGGGTGCGGTCACGTGTCGCGCCCCGGTAGCGGGCGATCGTGCATCCTTTGAGCCGCTGAACAGTACCTCCCCGCGAACCGCCGACACGGCGGTCGCTCAGGAGAGTAGACCCATGAAGATCACCCGCACCGCCGCGTTCGCCGGCGTATCAATCGCCGCCCTGCTGGCCCTGTCCGCCTGCAACAACGCCGAAGAAGCCGCCCCGGCCGACGCGGCCGCAACCGACGCATCCGCCATGGCCCCGGCGCCGACCGCCAGCGGCACCGTGGTCGCCGTCGCCCAGGGCAACCCGGACTTCACCACTCTGGTCAGCGCCGTGACGGCCGCCGACCTGGCCGGGACCCTCGGCGGGGCCGGCCCCTTCACCGTCTTCGCGCCGACCAACGCCGCCTTTGAAAAGGTGCCTGCCGCGACGCGCGAGAGCCTGATGGCGCCCGCCGGCAAGGCCGACCTGACCAAGATCCTGACCTATCACGTGGTTCCGGGCCGGGTGGACGCCGCGACCCTGACGCAGCAGATCCAGGCCGGCGGCGGCAGCGCCGCCCTGACCACGGTCGAGGGCGGCGTCCTGACCGCTCGCGTCGGCGCCGACGGTTCGGTCACCCTGACCGACGAGAACGGCGGCGTTTCGCGCGTTGTCCAGGCCGATGTCCCCGCCTCGAACGGCGTGATCCACGCCATCGATACGGTGGTGATGCCGAACTAACCCGGCCAGCGCCGGATACGAGAAGGGCCGCTCCAGCGATGGAGCGGCCCTTTTTCGTTGGCGAGAAAGCCGCGGACTATTCGTCGTTGCGGATCTGCTCGCGCGCCACCGAGGACAGCTCGTCCATCTTGCGGCGGATTTCGCCCTCCGAGACGGTCAGGCCGGCGCCTTCCAGGTCCTGGGCGATCTTGCGGTAGACGTCTTCCTCGCCCGGTTGTTCGAAGTCGGCCTTGACGATGGCGCGGCCGTATTCTTCCGCGCGATCGGCGTTCAGCCCCATCTTCTCGGCGGCCCAGAGGCCCAGCAGCTTGTTGCGCCGGGCGACCGCCTTGAACTCCTGTTCCTGATCGAGGGCGTATTTGGACTCGAAGCCCTTTTCCCGATCGTCGAAGGTGGTCATGGGCGTCGCGAGGCTCCGTTTGGGCGGCCTGAAAGCATGGCCGCAGTCGAGGTGGTCTATAGCCGCCCCATGGCCGAACGCAACCGGAACTCGCCGGGTTGCGACACCGCGTCGACCCGCCGTGCCGGAACGCCGTCGGTTTGTGTCGCCGCGCCGCATCCGCTAAGGGTTCCCGCGACTTTTTCCCGCCCGCCCGATTCCGGATTGAGCCGCCCAGATCTCCATCTGGTCGCGCGACAGCCGTTTCCGTCGCGGCCCGCCCGGACCAACCATGATGAACGTCAAGCGCAAGAAGATTTACGAGGGCAAGGCCAAGATCCTCTATGAGGGACCCGAGCCCGGCACCCTGATCCAGTATTTCAAGGACGACGCCACCGCCTTCAACGGCGAGAAGAAGGCCCAGCTCGAGGGCAAGGGCGTCATCAACAACCGGATCAGCGAGTTCATCATGTCGCGCCTGAACGGCATCGGCGTGACCAACCACTTCATCAAGCGGCTGAACCTGCGCGAACAGTTGATCCGCGAGGTCGAGATCATCCCGCTTGAGGTCGTGTGCCGCAACATCGTCGCCGGCTCGATGAGCCAGCGCCTCGGCATCGACGAGGGCACGCCCCTGCCGCGCTCGATCATCGAATTCTATCTGAAGAAGGATGAGCTCAACGACCCGATGGTCACCGAAGAGCACATCACCGCCTTCAACTGGGCCACGACCCAGGAGCTGGACGACATCCTGGCCATGACCGTGCGGGTGAACGACTATCTGTCGGGCATGTTCGGCGCGGTCGGCATCACCCTGGTGGACTTCAAGATCGAGTTCGGTCGGGTGTGGGAGAACGACTTCAGCCGGGTCATCCTGGCCGACGAGATCAGCCCGGACTCCTGCCGCCTGTGGGACACCAATACGGGCGAGAAGCTGGACAAGGACCGCTTCCGCCGCGATCTGGGCAATGTCATCGAAAGCTATACCGAGGTGGCCCGCCGCCTCGGCATCATGAAGGATATGCCGACCGTGATTCAGGGAGGGTTGCACTGATGGCGAAGGTGAAGGTCCACGTCTTCCTCAAGCCCGGCGTGCTCGACGTCCAGGGCAAGGCCGTTGAAGGCGCGCTGCATGGACTGGGCTGGGCCGATGTATCGAACGCCCGCGTCGGCAAGATGATCGAGTTCGACATCGGCGACGGGGTCGAGGACAAGGCGGCCGAGGTCAAGCGCATGTGCGAGACCCTGCTGGCCAACACCGTGATCGAAAGCTACCGCATCGAGGTCGAATGAAACGGCTGATCCAGTTCTCGGTCGCGGCCTTCGTTCTGGTCGGAGTATTGATCTTCGCCGCGGCGCTGGCCGGTGGGCTGACCGACGATTCGGCCTTCACGCCTGCAGCCAGGGAAGCGGCCCACTAGCCGCGTTCATGCGCCGGGATCAGTCAAGCCGCAGCGAGGAGCGCTCCATGACCTTTACCGTCACCTCAACCGGTTTCACCGACGGCGGTACCCTCCCCGACGCCCAGGTTCACGCCAGGGGCAACCGGTCGCCGCAGCTCAGCTGGTCCGGCGCCCCCGAGGGCACGAAGAGCTTCGCCGTCACCTGTTTCGACCCCGACGCGCCGACCGGCTCGGGCTTCTGGCACTGGACCGTGGCCAACATCCCCGCCGATGTGACCGAACTGGCCGAGGGCGCTTCGCCCGCCGGACTGCCCAGGGGCGCGGTGGAGGGCCGAACCGATTTCGGCGAGCCCGGCTTCGGCGGCGCCGCGCCGCCTCCCGGACATGGCCCGCACCGCTACATCTTCACGGTCTTCGCCGTGGACACGGAGCGGCTGGACGTGACGCCGGACAACTCGGGCGCCGTGTTCGGCTTCAACCTGCATTTCCACACCCTGGGTCGGGCCTCCATCACGGGCGTGTACGAGAACCGGGGATGAGCCACGCCATCATCGGGAGGGGCGGCATGAAGACCCTGGTTCTGGCCATCGCAGCGAGCGCGCTCCTGCTGACCGCCGCCAGCGCACCGGCGGCGCAGGAGGCCCCCGTGGTCGCTGCGGCTCCGACGGCGACGCCCGCCGGCGTTCCGCTGGACAGCGCCTGGCGGCGCGCGGTGTACGAACAGGCGAACACCCACCTCCGGCATCCGAGCTGGGGCGTGCGTCATTCGGAGCGCAACTATGTGCTGGGGATGGCCCTCGCCGGGGCGGAGGGCCTGACCGTCGATGCGGACGTCCTGTTCGCCGCCGCCTTCCTGCACGACTGGGGCGGGATCGCGCCGTTCGCCGTCGCGGGCACGGACCATGCGGTGCGTTCGGTGGAGCTGGCCGAACCCTTCCTGACTGAAGCCGGCTTCCCGATGGAGAAATTCCCGGCCGTCCGCGCCGCGATCCTGGGGCATATGTACGACAAGGAGCCGGAGGGGGCCGAGGCGGTCGTGCTGCACGACGCGGACGCGCTGGATTTTCTGGGGGCCCTGGGGGCGGCCCGGCTGCTGGCGGCGACCGGAGACCGGCCGGACTATGATCAGGCGCTGGGGCGGATCGAGCGATTCGCCGTCGACATCCCGCCGCGCCTCAAGACCGCCGCAGCCCGCAATCTGGCCACGCAGCGCATCGCGGTGATGACGGATTTCCTCGCCGAGGTGCGGCGCGAGACGCCCGAGGGCGCCAGGCCCTGACATGACCGACAAACGCTGCTACAGGGCCGCGCCATGAGCGCAGCCGTCATCGTCTTTCCGGGTTCCAACTGCGATCGCGACTGCAAGGTCGCCATCGAACGCTCGACCGGCGAGCAGGTCGAAATGGTCTGGCACCAGGAGACGGAACTGCCGTCGGGCCTCGATCTGATCGTCCTGCCGGGCGGCTTCTCCTACGGCGACTACCTGCGCTGCGGGGCCATGGCGGCGCTGTCGCCGGTGATGCAGGCGGTGAAGAAGGCCGCGGACGACGGTGTGGCCGTGGTCGGCATCTGCAACGGCTTCCAGATCCTGTGCGAAGCCGGAATGCTGCCGGGCGCGCTGCTGCGCAACGCGGGGCTGAAATACGTCTGCAAGCCGATCGCCCTGACCGTCGCCAACGGCCAGACCCGTTTCACCGCCGGCTATCAGGGCCAGCGCGAGGTGGTCATGACCCAGGGCAATGGCGACGGAAACTATTTCGCCGACGCCGAAACCCTGGCCCGGATCGAAGGCGAGGGACAGGTGGTGTTCCGCTATGTCGACAATCCCAACGGCTCGGTCGCCGACATCGCCGGCATCCAGAATGCACGCGGCAATGTGCTGGGCCTGATGCCCCACCCCGACCGGGCCTTCGAGGAAGAACTGGGCTCCGCCGACGGCGCGACCCTGTTCCGCAGCGTCTTCGCCGCCGCCTGAAGCGGCCTGCGGACTTGACCTGACGCCTCCTGTCAGTCGATCTCCAACGGCACAGACCGGGGGCCGACCGATGTTCATGAGCGAACGCCAGAAAATGATCTCGGGCCTGCCGTACGATCCCGGCGATCCGGAGCTTCAGGCCGACCAGACCGCCGCGAAACAATGGATGGCGCGCTACAACGCCGCCATGGCCGCCAGTCCCGCCGAACGCCGCGACCTGCTTCGCCAGCGCATGGGTGAGGTCGGCGAAGGCGCGATCATCCGCCCGCCGTTCCACTGCGACTACGGGTACAACATCCGCCTGGGCCGCGGCGTGTTCATGAATTTCAACTGCATCATCCTGGACGTCTGCGAGGTCGAGATCGGCGACCAGACCCAGCTCGGTCCCGCCGTGCAGATCCTCACCGCCGACCATCCGCGCGACGCCGCCCAGCGGGCCGAGGGCGTCGAGTTCGGCAAGCCGGTCGTCATCGGCCGCAACGTCTGGATCGGCGGCGGCGCCATCATCCTGCCGGGCGTCACGATCGGCGATGACGCGGTGATCGGCGCCGGGTCGGTGGTGACACGCGACGTACCCGAAGGCGCCACCGCCGTGGGCAACCCCGCCCGGGTGAAGACCTAGACCCCCCAGGCCTGGCCGCCGGCGCCGTACCCGTCGACGGCCTGAAACAGGGCCGAGACCAGCGCCCGCTCCTCCTCGCTCAGTTCCGGCTTCCACACGTCGAAGATCAGGATGGTGCGGTCCTGACCACTGTCGTTCGTGGCCTCGTGCTCGATCGTGTCGTCAAAGGCCCAGGCCTGACCCTCGCGCCAGTCGCGCGTGTCATTGCCGACGCGGAAGCGGCTGCCCGGGGGCGCGATCAAGGGCAGATGGCAGATCAGCCGGGTGTTGATCAGACCGTGATGCGGCGGAATGCGCGCGCCGGCCTTCAACTTCGAAAACAGGATCGACGGCGTCCGTCCCGGCACCCGGCACAGCGGGACCTCGGCCAGGGCCGCCAGCGTTCGGGGGCAGCGTCGGGCGATGTCGGGCTGCTCCTCGCCGTCCTTCCACAAGAACAGGGCGCTCCAGTCGGCGTTGGACATCATGCCTACGGCGTCCCGGTTGGGTCGGTCGGCGCGCGGTTCGACATAGGGGCGGAACAGCTCGGGCTCCGCGAGGAGCGCGTCCAGTTCGGCGCGGATGTCCTCGGTCGCCGCCTCGACGCCCGCCAGCCAGGGCAGGGTCTCGCGCGGCTGGAACTGGATCTGCGGCAGGCCGGGAAACAGGTAGAAGCGCGGCTCCTGCTGATACAGCCGCTTGCGGCCGGCCATCAGGTCCAGCGACAGGGCGAAGCGGTCGCTGGACGTCGCCGCCTCGAAAAAACCGGCCCCGGCGAGGCTGGTCGCCAGATGGGCCTCGAACCGCTGCGCCTGGGCCTGAACCGCGGTCCGGGCGCGGCGCAGGTCAGCGATCACTTCGGGCGCCAGCCCCTTGCCGTCGCCCGCCGCGCGCAGGGCCGAACTGTAGAAGCTGGCCGCCGCCCGGTCGTCGCCCAGTCCGGCGAGGGCGTCGCCCTTGGCGATCAGCGCGCTCAGGTCGCGGGGATCGAGCGCAAGCGCCCGATCAGCCGCCTCGAGCGCGGCGCGGCGGTCCTGTTCCGTATCAGCCATCCGATGATCGGAGGTCGGCGAGCCGCGCTCGTCAAGGCGAAAGCGTCAGATCGCCCCGTCGCGGGTCCGCGCATCGCCCTGACCCGCCTCGTCCCGGCCGACCGACTGGTCGAGCGCATCGGGGTCGCCGCCGCCGCCGCCGGAGCTCTCGACCCCGGCCGCCTCTCCGGTGCGGTCGGCGGCGGGGTCGCGTGGGGCCGCGGAGTCGGGATCTTCGGGTCCGGAGCTTCCGCCGTCGGGCGAAACGGTCCGAGGGGGGCGATTGGGGTCTGTCATGGCGGGGTTCCTGCTACAGGGAAACAACCGCCTCCGGCGCCGGCGGGTTCCTTGCGATTGAACCTTCACAGCGCGCAGGCGTAGTCTGACGATCGTCGCCGGGAGCCGTCATGTCCATCATTCGTCCCACGTCCGCCCAGATGACCCGCCGCCTGCTGGTTCTGGCTGCGACCGTCTTCTCCGTCGTGATCGGCCAGACGCAGGTCCTGCTGGGCTGGGGCCAGTCCCCCGCAGAATTCTCGGCCGACAGCGACGCCACGCTGCGGGTGGCGGGCTACGCCTTCGCCATCTGGGGCGTGATCTATCTGTGGCTGCTGGTCTATGCGGTGCGGCAGGCCCTGCCGCAGACGGGCGAGAGCCTGCTGATCCATCGGCTGGGCTGGCCCTCGGTCGCCGCCCTCCTCGGCATCGGCTGGTGGGTTGTGGCCGCGGCCTTCGACTGGGAGATGGCGACGATCGTGCTGATCTTCGGGTCGCTGGCGGCGCTGCTGGTTCCCCTGCTGGCCAATGCCGACGCCATCCGCGCCCTGCCGCGCGGCGACCGCGACCGCTGGATGACGGTCTGGCCCCTGAGCCTGCTCGCCGGCTGGCTGACCGTCGCCGCGCCGCTGAACCTGATCACGGTTGCGACCGGCAATGACGCCCTGCCCGGCGCGCTGACGCCGACCGTCTGGGCGATCCTGGCCGTCCTCGTCGTGAGCGTTGTCGCCCTCGGCGTGACCCTGCGCCTGCGCACCCTGGCCTATGGCCTGCCGATCGCCTGGGGCCTGCTGGGCGCCTTCGTGGCGGAGCAGCCGCGCAATCCCGTGCTGGCCTATGTGGCCCTCGCCGCCGCCGTGGCCGTGCTGGTGGGAGCGATCGTTCTGACATTCCGGCTGAGCTCCGGCGTCGAGCGGACGGCGGGCTGACAGACACGCCGACGGACCGGTCGCCACGATGTTCCGCCGCAGTGGCTGACACGACTCCGTTGAGCGGCTAGAAGGCGCCCCCATGAGCGCTCCCCAGAAGACCATGGCCGAACTGGCCGCCGACTACGGCCTGGCCCCGAACGAGTATCAGGTCGTCCTCGACCGGCTGGGGCGCGAGCCCAACCACGTCGAACTGGGTGTCTTCTCGGTGATGTGGTCCGAGCACTGCTCGTACAAGTCGTCGAAAATTCATCTCGGCAAATTCCCGACCAAGGGGCCGCGCGTCATCTGCGGTCCGGGCGAGAACGCCGGCGTCATCGACATCGACGACGGCGACGCCTGCATCTTCAAGATGGAGAGTCATAACCACCCGAGCTTCATCGAGCCCTATCAGGGTGCGGCGACGGGCGTGGGCGGGATCATGCGCGACGTCTTCACCATGGGCGCGCGCCCCGTGGCCCTGCTGAACGCCCTGCGGTTCGGCGACCCGTCGCACGAGAAGACGAAACGGCTGGTCAAGGGCGTGGTCTCGGGCATCGGCGGCTACGGCAACTGCGTCGGCGTGCCGACGGTGGCCGGCGAGACCAATTTCCACCGCGGCTACAACGGCAACATTCTGGTCAACGCCATGTGCGTCGGCGTGGCCAAGGCCGACGCCCTGTTCTATTCGGCGGCGCCCGCGCCGGGCCTGTCGGTGGTCTATTTCGGGTCGAAGACGGGCCGCGACGGCATCCACGGCGCGACCATGGCCTCGGCCGAGTTCGACGAGGATTCCGACGAGAAGCGTCCCACCGTGCAGGTCGGCGACCCCTTCGCCGAGAAGCTGCTGATCGAGGCGACGCTGGAGCTGATGGCCTCGGGGGCCGTGGCCGCCATCCAGGACATGGGCGCGGCGGGACTGACCAGTTCCTCCGTGGAGATGGCCGGCAAGGGCGCGGTCGGCATCGAGCTGAACATGGACGCCGTGCCCCAGCGCGAAGAGGGCATGACGGCCTATGAGATGATGCTGTCGGAAAGCCAGGAACGGATGCTGGCGGTGCTGAAGCCGGGCCGCGAGGAAGACGGCCACCGCATCTTCAAGAAGTGGGGTCTGGACGCCGCCGTCATCGGCGTGACCACCGACACCGGCCATCTGGTGCTGAAGCACCACGGCGAGACGGTGTGCGA
The DNA here is from genome assembly GCF_030160755.1 of Brevundimonas denitrificans. GTDB lineage: Bacteria > Pseudomonadota > Alphaproteobacteria > Caulobacterales > Caulobacteraceae > Brevundimonas > Brevundimonas denitrificans. Next base: position 40,104 of record NZ_BSOY01000010.1, read on the forward strand.
CGTGCCGCTGGCCCCGCTGTTCGACGATGCCCCCCTGTACGACCGTCCGTGGGTCCAGCCCGCGCTGCAGGCGCGCCTGGCGCCTGCGGATGTGCCCGCGCCCGAGAACTGGGTCGATGCGGTGATCAAGGTGGTTTGCTGCCCCGACATGGCCTCCAAGCGCTGGATCTGGGAGCAGTACGACCGCCACGTCATGGCCGACACCCTGCACGACTCGGCCACCGCCGCCGACGCGGGCGTGGTGCGGGTCCACGGCACCGACAAGGGTCTGGCCATGACCTCGGACTGCACGCCCCGCTACGTCCAGGCCGATCCGTATGAAGGCGGCAAACAGGCCGTGGCCGAGGCCTGGCGCAACCTGACCGCCGTCGGCAGCCTGCCCATCGCCATCACTGACAATCTCAATTTCGGCAATCCGCAACGGCCCGAGATCATGGGCCAGATCGTGCGCGCCATCGACGGCATGGCCGAGGCCTGCCGGGTGCTGGACTTCCCGGTCGTGAGCGGCAACGTGTCGCTCTACAATGAGACCAACGGCGCGGCCATTCCGCCGACCCCGACGGTCGGGGCGGTCGGCCTGCTGACCAACTATGACGTCGTCGTCGGCTTCGGCGGCATGGTCGAGGGCGACGTGCTCGTGCTGATCGGCGAAACCAAGGGCGAATTGGGCTCGTCCCTCTATCTGCGCGAGGTGCTGGGGCGCGAGGACGGGGCGCCGCCGCCGGTCGATCTGGCGCTGGAGAGGAAGACCGGCGACTTCGTACGCCAGCAGATCGAAGCCGGGGCCCTGACCTGCGTGCATGACCTGTCGGACGGCGGGCTGATCGGCGCCGCCGCGGACATCGCCCTCGCCTCGGATTGCGGCGTCGAACTGGACGCCACCTCGGAAGCCCATGCCCACATCCTGCTCTTCGGGGAGGACCAGGCCCGCTATCTGGTCGCCGTGGCGGACGCGACGGAGATCCTCGCCGCGGCCCAGGCGGCCGGCGTGCGCGCCGCCGTGGTCGGCCGGGCCAAGGGCCGCGACTTCGCCTCGGGCGGGCCGGGCGGCGACCTTTTCCGCCTGCCGCTGGATCATCTGCGCGAGATGCATGAGGGCTGGATGCCGGGCTGGATTGAAGGAAACGCCTGATGCGCCTTGCACCCATCGCCCTGACCACCCTGACTCTGACCCTGTCGGCCTGTGACGGCGGAGGCGATCCTGTCCAACAGGCCCTGCGCGACGCCTCGGCGGAAAACCATGCCGCGACGGTGCAGGAGGGCGTTGTTTCCGCGCCGGCCCACGCAGCGGACCATGGCGCGACGCCGGGCGACGAGGCCTTCGCGGCCTCGGAAGCCGCCATGCACACAGGCATGGCGAGGGCGTCCGGCGCGACGGTGGATGAGGCCTATATCGCCAAGATGATCGAACACCACCGCGGCGCGGTGGCCATGGCCGACGTGGCGCTGGCGCAATCGCGCGACCCGGAAATCCGCCGCATGGCGGGGTTGGTCAAGGACGCCCAGACGCGCGAGATCGCCGAGATGCGGGCGTGGAGGCCTGCCGCCAGACCCGCCCCGTGACGGGCGTCACATTTCCGGGCTAGGTCAGGATCTTCGCAGCCCCGGAGGTCCCTATGCGCCTGCCTGATTCCGTCTCCCGCCGTGGACTGATGCTGGCGCTGGGCGCCGGCGGCGTCGCTGTGGGCTCAGGCCGCCAGGCGCTGGCCGATCCGGTGTTCGCCGAATATCCTTTCCAGCTGGGCATCGCCGCCGGCGATCCCGCCCCCGACGGGTTCGTCATCTGGACCCGGCTGGCCCCCCGACCGCTCGAGATCGGCCACGGCATGCCCTCGGCGCCCGTGCCGGTGAGGTGGGAAATCGCAACGGATCGCGGCTTTTCCAACGTGGCGCAGAGAGGCGAGGTGATCGCTCGACCCGAACTCGGCCACGCGGTCCATGTCGAGGTCACGGGGCTGGAGCCCGGCCGGGACTATTTCTACCGCTTCATCGCCGGGGCCGAGCGCACCCCCTCGGGCCGTGCGAAGACGGCGCCGACGGCGGGCGCCGCAGTGGCCCGGGCCCGGTTCGGCGTGCTCGGCTGCCAGGCCTATGAGCAGGGCTTCTACACCGCCCATCGCAAGGCGGCGGGCGAGGACCTCGACTTCGTCTACTGCTATGGCGACTACATCTACGAGGGTCGCGGCAACCGCACCTACACCGGCTCCGGCGGCACGGTCGAAAACCCGCGCCAGCATCTGGGCGGCGAGATTTACAGCCTCGACGACTACCGGCGGCGCTACGCCCAGTACAAGCTGGATGCGGACCTGCAGGCCAGCCACGCGGCGACGGCGTGGTACGTGACCTGGGACGATCACGAGGTCGCCAACAACTGGGTTTCGGACCTCGACGACGGCGTGCCGCCGGAGGTGTTCCTGCTGCGGCGGCAGGCGGCGGCCCAGGCCTTCTACGAACACATGCCGCTGCGCCGCTCGGCCTTCCCGCGCGGGTCGGAGATGCAGCTGTACCGCCACGCGGCCTGGGGCGACCTGCTGGACCTGAACTTCCTCGACACCCGCTCCCACCGCTCGGACCAGCCCTGCGACGACGCCTGGGCCACGACCTGCGCCGGGGTCTCGGCCGCGAACGCCCAGGTGCTGGGCCAGGCGCAGGAAGCCTGGCTGTACAGAAACCTCGACCAGTCGCGCGCCCACTGGAAGGTGCTGGCGCAGCAGATCATGGTGATGGACCTGGACCGCAAGGAGGGACCTGAGCCCGGCTACAACCTCGACAGCTGGGCCGGCTATTCGATCCCGCGCCAGCGGCTGCTGGACCGGCTGCGCGAGCGCCGCATCGGCAACACCGTGGTCCTGACCGGGGACGAACACCAGAATTACGCCGGCGAGCTGTATCGCGACAGCCGCAACCCCGAGGGCGCGCCGATCGCCTCGGAGTTCGTCGCGACCTCGATCAGCTCATCGGGCGACGGTCAGGACCAGCGCGCCGAGGGCCGTCGCTATCTGGCCGACAATCCGTTCCTGAAATTCAACAACGCCCAGCGCGGCTATGTCGTCTGCGACGTCACGCCCGAACGCTGGCAAACCGAGTTCAAGGTGCTGGACAAGGTGTCGGAGCGCGGCGGGACGCTGAGCACCCGGGCGAAATTCGCGGTGGCCAGCGGCGACGCCCGGGTAGTCCCGGCCTGACAGCCGTCAGGAGGTCGGCAGGTATTCCGCAGGCTCGACGAGGCGGAACCCCGGCGTCGTCTCCACCATCTGCCGGAGCCAGTAGTTGTGGCCCGAGCCGTAGACGACGACGATGCGATCCCCGGGCCGCGCGACCTGCAGGAGACGGGCGAATATCTGGGCGTTGCGGGCGTACCAGCGCGCGTTCAGCACCGCGCCGGGCTGGGCGTCTCCGGCCCCGAAGGTCATCAGGCGCGCATAGAAGCCCTGGTCCCATCGCACCCGCTCGGGCGTATTCATCCGCGCCAGCAGTTGGCTAACGGTTTCGGTCGCCTGGCGTCGCTCGAGGTCAGCGAGCATGGTCGCGATCTCGCCATGCATGGCGCCGAGACGCTCGCCGGCGCCGTTGGCCTCGGCCCAGAGCTGCACGTCCTCGAAGGGAAAATAGGACGGCTGGCCCTCGCGGTCCTGCTCGTCGATGGCGTAGACGCGCGCAAGCCCCAGCCGGTGGGCCAGCCGATAGGCGACCTGGACCCGTTCGTCGGGGTTGGTCGTCAGGTCCGCCGGGGTGAAGTCCGGGTAGCGGTGATCCAGCAGGGTGGACTGGTCGCGGGCGATCCGTTCGACGGCGACGGCGGTCGGCTGGAACCGGGCCAGCGCCTCGGCGACAGCCTCGAGCTCCGCCTGCTTCTCCGGGGTGGTGACCGGATCAATACGGGCGTTGTGCAGGTCCTGACCCGGGTTGCCCATGTGGTAGGTCCCCAGAACCATGACCTCGATCGGCGCCGGTTCGGGCGTCTGGGCCATGGCGGCGGTCGGCAGGACGAGGGCCATCACGGCCGCGAGAAGTTTCAGCATGGGCAGGGCTCCGGGTCTGGAGACGAGAGGCCGGAACCCGACCGTTCGGATGCAGCGGCCGCGATTTTTTCCGACGGGAAGCAGCGGCGGCGGACCTGACCCGTAGCCTAGAGGTCCAGCCGGTCCGCCAGCAGGGCGACGAGGCGGTCGGGCTTGCCGTCGAACAGGCGGTCGAGCAGGTCCTGGACCTCGCCCTCCACATAGGCTTGGCGGTCGATCACGGCATGATAGCGCTGGCGTCCGTCCTCCTTCTGCGAGCGGACGGCGCCCTTCTGCATCAGGCGATGCAGAAGGGTCTTGATCGTCGCGTCGCCCCAGGCGTTGGCGGCCTTCACCTCCTCGATGAGGCTGGCGAAGGAGAGCGGGCCGCGGGACCAGAGGGCGGCGAGGATCGCGCTTTCAGCCTCGGTGACGTGCAGGCGCACCGCCTTCAGGATCCCAGGACGGTGCGGTCGATGCGCGCCTCGATGATCCAGTGACAGATCACGCCGACGACGCCCGCCAGCAGTCCGAGCAGAAACAGCAGGGCAGCCTCGGCGAAGCCCGGCGCCAATACCGCCACTGGGACGGCTGCCCTGGCGTTGGCGATGCCGATGAAGCCCATGAGCAGCACGTACATCGCACCCATCAACCCCAGCAACGGACCGCCCAACCGCAAGGCGGAAACATAGGCCGAGCCCCCCGACAGTCGCCGCCCGGACGCCAGCTTGAGCGCTGTGACGATCACGGCGGCCAGCGCACCCACGACCAGCGCCAGCATGACCAGCTTCACGCTCGGCGCCGCATCACCGAACACATCGCCCGGCGTGAGTCCGGGGGGCGCCGCCAGGGCCACGCCCGGCGACGCCAGCCCGGCCAGGAGGACGGCCATACCGGCTCCGGAAATTCGAGGATCAGACATCGAGGCGCTCCTTGGTTGAAATTCGGGAAAGGCGGGGGCCTGCCGCCACACATTGACTACAGCTGTAATCTTGTGAGATTACGATTGTAAACCTCCCTGTCAAGTCGCCTTGAGCAACAGACGCCCCCTGGAGATTCTTCATGAACGACGCCGGAGCCGCGAGATGCAGGCGAATCGAGCAGGCCGACAGGCGGCGCGCACGGGCCGAGAAAATCGAGACCTGGCTGATCGTCGCTCTGGCCGGTCTGGTGCTGTTCAAGGGCGCGCCGGTGATCCTCGGGATCGCCCTGGGCATCGGCGAGATGATGGCGGCCCTGACGCGCCTGTAAGGCGCGGCGCGGATCAGGCCAGAACAGGAACCGCCTGGCTCAACCGACCGCCGACCCGGATCGGCTCCACCCGTGTGGCCAGTCCCGTCCTGTCGTCCGTCTCGACATAGACGCCGCAGACCGTCGCCGGGCCGTGCGCCGGAACGTAGCGGCCGCCCGAAAGGCGGGTGGTGAAGCGCCGCAGCGGCTCTTCCTTCTCATTGCCGATGACGCTGTCGTAGTCGCAGCAGCCGCCCGCGTCGGTCTGATAGGCCGTGCCGCCGGGCAGGATCTGGCAGTCGGCGGTCGGGACGTGGGTGTGGGTTCCGACCACAAGCGAGGCGCGGCCATCGCAGAAATGGCCCATGGCCATTTTCTCCGACGTCGCCTCGCAATGCATGTCGACGATGATGGCGTCGGCGACGGCGCCCATGGGACAGGCCGCCAGCTCCTTCTCGACCGCGCTGAACGGGCAGTCCATCGGGTCCATGTGGATGCGGCCCAGCACATTCATGACCAGCACCGTCTTGCCGCTGTGGGTCTCGAACAGATTGGCGCCGGCGCCGGGGGCGTCCATCAGGCGGGGGTAGTTGAGCGGGCGGATCAGGCGCGGCTCGCGCACGATATAGGTCAGGGCCTCGCGCTGGTCCCAGCTGTGGTTGCCCAGGGTGAGGCAGTCGGCGCCGGCCATGAACAGCTCGCGCGCGGTGTTCTCGGTGATGCCGAATCCGCCCGCGGCGTTCTCGGCGTTGACCACCACGAAGTCGAGTTTCAGGTCGCGCTTCAGCCCGGGCAGGTGGTCGCTCAGGCCGTCCCGTCCAGACTTGCCGACGACATCACCGAAAAAAGCCAGTCTCATGCGAAGGGTCTATAGCCGGTCTCGGTCAGAACGCCATGCAGACGGACGTCGTGGGCCTCGACGGGCAGTTCATCGACCTCCTGCCCCGCATAGGCGAAGCCGATCCGGGCGACGTCGGGGCGCGCCCCGAAGGTCCGATCGTAATAGCCCCCACCCTGCCCCAGACGTCCGCCCCGGGCGTCGAAGGCCAGTAGCGGCGTCAGGATCAGGTCGGGATCGACGACCCCGGCGAGCGGAAACGGGGCCGGCACACCCGCCTCGTCCAGTTCCAGCGGCTCGCCGGGCGACCAGCGGCGGAAGATCATCGGCGCATCGCGCTCCACCACGACCGGAAGGCACAGTTCGCGGCCCGCCCGCTCCAAGGCCAGCGAAAGGGCCGCCACGTCCAGTTCCGAGCCGATGGCGCGATAGACGGCGACAATCCGGCCGGGCGGGAGGGCTCCGGCCTGTTCCGCCGCGCGGTCCGCGGCGCCCGCATCCAGCCCGGCCAGACGTTTGCGCGTGGCCCGCATCGCGGCGCGAAGCTGATGCTTGTCGGTCATGGGAGGAACCGTCCGGCCGCGTCGAACACGCCCCGCAGCCCTAACGCGCGCGCGGACCGCGCTCAAGCCGTGAGCCGCCGCGCGGCGAGCAATAGCGCAGGAAGGGAAGGTTGGCGGCGCCGCAAGAACCGTGAAGGGCGTTTAAATCCTCTCGACCTGGGTAGCCAGGTGGGCGCCGTGTGCCCAGGCCCACGGGCCTGATCAGGGACAGCTCCCTTTGAGTGAATTAAGGTCGCAAGGAAATGTTGCCTTCGACGAGAGCCGCAGCAGGACCCGCCGTCGAGCAAGATAGTCCCTAAGCCGGGGCGGAACAATGGCCGGACTCAGTCCCGCGTGAACCGGGACGGCGCCGGCTCGTCGATCCGCTGCATCTCGAGGGCGTCGCCAGTCAGCCGGAAGCGCAACCGGTCGTCGTAGCCTTCCACCGAGAAGAGAGAATCGGCGGTCATGGGCACCAGCTTCGCCTTCTGGCCATTGGCGCGTCGCCAGACCAGGCCGCCGTCCTCGAACAGGATGACGCGGCCGCCGTAGGTTCCCGCCAGGGCCTGCAGACGGTCGGGCGCGATGGTGGGCGGATGCAGCCGGGCGCGGACGGCGGTCTGGGCCCATTCCCAACCGGCGCGGTCGACCGGGTCGGCCCCGGCCCGGGCCAGCAGCGTCTCCAGCGCCTGCGCCGCCGCCGTGTCCAGCGCGGCGTCCGGATCCACGGCGACATCCGGGCTGACGCCGGCGCCCTCCCAATTCGTTCCGGACAGGGGATGAACCGGGCGGCCGTAGGAGACGCTCAGCATGAAGCCGGGCGCAACGGGGAAGAAGGTGTTGTTGTTGGCCGCCCCGGCCGTGGTCGCGCCGATCAGCGTTCCCAGCCGGAATTGCTGGACGTCATAGGCGAAGGCCTCGGCCGCCGATCCGACCTGCCGGTTGATCAGGACATAGAGGGGCTTGCCGCGCACGCGCCCGGCCGGAAGATTGTCGAGCGTGCGTGACTGGACCGGATCCTTGCCCGCCTCCAGGAAGGTGATGTCGAGCTGGTCCGGCTCCATGAAATGGCTGAGCAGGTAGCGCACGGCGGCATGGTCCCCGCCTCCGTTGCCCCGCAGATCGATGATCAGGGCGTCGCCGTCGCGCAGGAAGCGCATGGCGTCGTCGTAGGCCTGTCCCGTGCGGTCGGCGACCCAGTGGAACTGGCCGATGCGGAGGTACCGGATATTGCCGGGCAGGATGCGCATCTCGGTCAGGCCGTGGTTGCTGCGCAGTGCGGCGGCGGCCCAGATGGCCTGGAAGGCCGGATTGTCCGCGGTCTCCACCTCGGACCCCGCGACCGCCGCGTATTCATCCGGCGCATGGTTCAGATACATGTGGCCGTCGCCGCTCGACTCGCGCAGGTCGGCGGTCACGCGCTCGGCGAAAACACTGGGGTCGGCGGTGTCGTAACGTCCGCTGGACAGTCCTTCGTTCAGTCGGTCCCGGATGGCGGCGACGCGATCGGGAAAGACATACCGGGTTTGCACCGTCTGGAGGATCGTCGCGACGGCGGCGGCGCGCTGCCCGCCGTTCAACGGGGCCATGGCTTCAGCGCGGGCGACCGGCGCCGGCGCCGCCTGCTGGGCCAGGGCAGGCGTCCCGGCGAGGCCGGCCAGGGCGCAGACGGACAGGAACAGGCGAACCCGGTTCATCGATTGACTCCATGATTGTCGGAAGAAGCCGCCGCGAGGCGGTCGGCGAGAGGACGGCGCTCGAGGGCTTCGAGCGCCCGGATCAGGACGCCCGCGAGGGGCTGGCCGACGTCCTCGTCCAGCGAGCGGGAGGCGGCCTCCGTGGCGGCCCAGCACTGCTCCAGTCGAGGCAGGCTCTCCCTCGCGAACGGGGTGAGCGTCACGATGCGCTCGCGGGCGTCGGTCCCCGCTTCGAGCGAGACCCAGCCGCGCGCCGCCATCTGGGTGATGGTCTGGCTGACGGCGGAATGGCTGACCCCGGTGTGCCGGGACAGCGCGCGAAGGGTCGCCGGGCCCTTGTTGAGCAGGGCGCGGAAGATGGGGGTGAACCGGGGCCGATAATCCAGCCCCGCGTCGGCGTAGGCCTGTTCGACCGCTCCATCCAGATGGTCGATGAGCCGGCGAAGAAGGACCCCGTGGGTCTGGAGAGAATAAGGCATGGGGGAGATATATAAGGGCTTATATATCTCCTCAAATGACAAATTCGACAGCCTTCAGGCGTCGGTGTGTTCGTCGTCACAGTCCCTGGGCGATCTTCTCCAGCCGCGCGGCCACGGCGTTCAGCGCCTCGGCCACGCCATCGCTCGATGCGGCGGCGGCGACGGCGGACGCGCCCGGATTGCCGAGGCGAACCTCATGCAGTTCGTCGGCCAGCATGAGGCCCGCCATGAGGAACAGGCGGATGTCGCCGACATGGCCGACCTCGCCCGCCACCTGACGCACATGGCCGTCAAACTGTTTGGCCAGGATGCGGACCCGCTCCTCCTGGCCGTCGGCGCAACCGACGGCGTAGGGGCGGCCGTTGATCTCGACGGTCACCGTCGCCATCAGCGGGACTCCTGTTCGGCCAGACTGTCGCGGATGGCGTCCGCCGCGTGGGACAGGGCCTCGGCGGCGTCCCGGCCGGCGGCTTCCAGTTCATGGATTCTCGCGCGGTCGGTCTCGGTCGAGGGTTCAGGCGCGAACAGGTCGTCGTCCGGCACGCGGCTGGTCCCGGCCGCCCGGCTCTTGAGCTCGAGCAGGCGGCGTTCCAGCAGCGCCAGCGCGCGGTCGACTCGGTCCTTGGCGGCCGATGCAGCGTCCATTCGGGTCACATCCTCCAGAATCCGTATAGAACCCGCCGACGCGCCGGGGTAAAGCGGCGCGCCTCCCTTTTTCCGCCTCCCGACGAAAGGTCCTCCCGTGGCCGACAGCAAGACCGTATCCGAAAAAGCCACAGCCAAACAGATGGCCGACGCCATACGCGTGCTGTCGATGGACGGGGTGGAGAAGGCCAAGAGCGGCCACCCCGGCATGCCGATGGGCATGGCGGACGTCGCGACGGTGCTGTTTTCGAAATTCCTGAAGTTCGACGCCAGCCGCCCGGACTGGGCCGACCGCGACCGTTTCATCCTGTCGGCCGGGCACGGCTCGATGCTGATCTACAGCCTGCTGCATCTGACAGGCTACAAGGCGGCGACGAAAGACCAGCTGTCGAACTTCCGCCAGTGGGGTTCGAAGACCGCGGGCCACCCCGAGTTCGGCCATATGCCCGGCGTCGAGACCACCACCGGCCCGCTGGGTCAGGGTCTGGCCAACAGCGTCGGCTTCGCCATGGCCGAGCGCCATCTGGCGGCGCGATTCGGCGACGATCTGGTTGACCACCGGACCTGGGTCATCGCCGGCGACGGTTGCCTGATGGAAGGCGTGTCGCAGGAGGCGATCGCCCTCGCCGGCCGCTACAGGCTGAACAAGCTGACCGTGCTTTGGGACGACAACAGCATCACCATCGACGGGGCGGTGTCGCTGTCGGACGCCACCGACCAGAAGGGACGCTTCAAGGCCGCAGGCTGGGCCGTAAAGGCGATCGACGGCCACGACATGAAGGCCATCAAGTCGGCCCTCCAGTGGGCGACCCGCCAGGACAAGCCCACCCTCATCGCCTGCAAGACCAAGATCGGTCGCGGCGCCGCCACCATGGAAGGCAGCCACAAGACCCACGGCGCCGCCCTGGGCGCGGCCGAGATCGCCGCCACCCGGCTGGGCATGGCCTGGACCCACGAGCCGTTCGAACTGCCCCAGGCCGTCGACAAGGCCTGGAAGAAGGTCGGCAAGCGCGGCGTGAAAGAGCGCAAGGCCTGGGAAGCCCGGCTGAACGCCTCGTCCCAGGCATCAGACTTCACCCGCGCCATGAAGGGCGACCTGCCCGCCGGCGCCTTCGACGCCCTGAACGCCCGCATCGCCGAACTGATCGAGACCAGGCCGGCCCAGGCCACGCGCCAGTCGTCGGGCGCGGCCCTGGACGAACTGTTCGCCGCCATTCCCGAACTGATCGGCGGCTCGGCCGACCTGACCGGCTCGAACAACACCTTCGTCAAGGGCACGCCGATCTTCGACGCCCCGACCTATGAGGGTCGCTACGTCAACTGGGGCATCCGCGAGTTCGGCATGGCCGCGGCCATGAACGGCATGGCCCTGCATGGCGGGGTCATCCCCTACGGCGGCACCTTCATGGTGTTCTCGGACTACAGCCGTCCGGCCATCCGCCTCGGCGCCCTGATGGGGGTGCGCGCCATCCACGTCCTGACCCACGACAGCATCGGACTGGGCGAGGACGGCCCGACGCACCAGCCGGTCGAACATCTGGCCGCCTTGCGCGCCATCCCCAACCTGCTGGTCTTCCGCCCCGCCGACACGGTCGAGGCAATGGAATGCTGGCAGGCGGCGCTGGAGCACAAGGCAGCGCCCTCGGCCCTGGCCCTGTCGCGCCAGAAGACGCCGGCCGTGCGCACGGTCGCGTCGCATGAGAATCTGTCCGCGAAAGGCGCCTATGAGATCCGCGCCGCCAAGGGCGAAGCGAAGGTCACCCTGTTCGGCACGGGGACGGAACTGGCGCTGGCCCTGGCCGCCGCCGATGCGCTGGAGGCCGAGGGCACGCCGACCCGCGTCGTCTCGGTCCCCTGTTTCGAACTCTTCTTCCAGCAGCCGAAGAAATACCAGGACAGCGTCATCGGCCGCGGCACGGTCCGCGTCGCCGTCGAGGCCGCCATCCAGCAGGGCTGGGAGCGGTTCATCGGCGAGGACGGCGCCTTCGTCGGCATGACCGGCTTCGGCGCCAGCGCCCCGGCCGAGGTGCTGTATGAGAAGTTCGGGATCACCACGGCGGCCGTGGTCGCGGCGGCGAAGGCGCGCCTCTAGACCATGGCCCGTCTCGGCGCCGTCAGCCTACTGGTCCGGGACTATGACGCGGCCATCGCCTTCTATGTCGGCAAGCTCGGCTTCGCGCTGAGCGAGGACACGGACATGGGCGGCGGCAAGCGCTGGGTGCGGGTGACGCCGAGGGGTGGCGACACCTCGCTAATTCTGGCGAAGGCCGCCAACGATGAACAGCGCGCCCGTGTCGGCGACCAGGCCGGCGGCCGGGTCTGGCTGTTTCTCGAGACCGACGACCTGATGCGCGACCACGCCGAATGGAGCGCCGCCGGGGTCGTCTTTCGCGAGACCCCGCGGCATGAAACCTATGGCAAGGTGGTGGTTTTCGAGGACCTGTACGGCAACGCCTGGGACCTGATCGAGCCTGCCCACACCGGAGACTGATATGCGTCTTGGAACCCCCCTCTCCGACAGCGCCGTGCGCGTCCTGCTCCTCGGCGCCGGGGAGCTGGGCAAGGAGGTGGCCATCGAGCTGCAGCGGCTGGGGGCCGAGGTCATCGCCGTCGACCGCTATCCCAACGCTCCGGCCATGCAGGTGGCGCACCGAAGCCATGTCATCCCGATGACCGACGCGCACATCCTGAACGGCGTCATCATGGTCGAGGCGCCGCACATCATCGTGCCGGAGATCGAGGCCATCGCCACGGACGTGCTGGCGCAGATCGAGGCCGCCGGACTGGCCACGGTCATCCCCACCGCGCGCGCCACCCAGCTGACCATGAACCGCGAGGGCATCCGCCGGCTGGCGGCGGAAGAGCTCGGCCTGCCCACCAGTCCCTACGCCTTCGCCACATCGGCCGCAGAACTGGCCGAGGCCGCGCACCGCATCGGTCTGCCGGTCTTCATCAAGCCGGTGATGTCCTCCTCGGGCAAGGGCCAGTCGATGATCGACGCCCTGGAGGACGCGGCCAACGCCTGGGCTTACGCCCAGTCCGGCGGCCGGGTCGAGACGGCGACGGTGATCGTCGAGGGCCGGATCGATTTCGACTTCGAGATCACCCTGCTGACCGTCCGCTCACTGCGCGATGGCGCGGTGCGCACTGACTTCTGCGCCCCCATCGGCCACCGGCAGGTCAAGGGCGACTATGTCGAGAGCTGGCAGCCGCAGGCGATGACGCCCGCCGCCCTGGCCACGGCGCAGGACATCGCCCGCAAGGTCACCGACGCGCTGGGCGGGCTCGGCGTCTTCGGGGTCGAGCTGTTCGTGAAGGGCGACGAGGTCTGGTTTTCGGAAGTGTCGCCGCGGCCGCACGACACCGGCCTCGTCACCCTGGCCACCCAGACCATGAGCGAATTCGCCCTGCATGCCCGCGCCATCCTCGGCCTGCCCGTCGACGTCAGCCAGCGCGACATCGGGGCCAGCGCCGTGATCTATGGAGGCGTGGATGCGGTGGGCGTCGCCTTCGAGGGGGTGGCCGAGGCCCTGTCCGTGCCGACCGCCGACCTGCGCCTGTTCGGCAAGCCCGAGAGCTATGTCAGCCGCCGCATGGGCGTGGCCACGGCGCGTGGCGAAACCGTGGAACAGGCCCGCGAACGGGCGCGCGAAGCGGCTTCGAGAGTTCGCGTCGTCCCCGGCTAGAGCGACGGCGCAGCCTGGAGCGCCATCGCCGGTTCCAGGCGTGGCCCGGCCAGGGCCGCCAGGGCGGCCTCGAGCCCCGGGTCGCGTCCGGCGCGGCGGTCTTCCAGCGTCAGGGGGGCGGCCACGTCGGGCGTCACGCCGCGCTTTTCCAGCCTAACCCCGCCCGAGGTGACGAAGTCGGCCCGGCTCAGACTCAGCCTTCCGCCGTCCGGCAAACGTGTCTCCTGCGAGATCAGCACCGCTCCCGCCGTCGGCGCCCCGATCACCACCGCGCGTCGCGCCTCCTGAAGGGCGGCGGGGGTCAGTTCAGCGGCGCTGCGGCTGTTGGCGTCGACGAGGACAGCCACGTCATTCCCGACCGGCGCGTCCAGATCGCCACAGCCTCCCGCAGTCCTCAGCTCCACGCGCCGTCCCGAGCGGCCGGTCCGCGCCGCCCACAGCCTGTCGCGCGGCAGGAAACAGCTGAGCACCGCATCGGCCTCGACCAACCGCCCGCCCGGATTGCCGCGCAGGTCGATGACGACGTCGGTTTCCGGCGGCAGACCTTCCAGCTGGTCGCCCATCCAGCGGCCCAGTCCCAGCTCGAAGCCGTCCACGGTCAACACCAGCACCCCCGGCCGCGAGCGGTCGGCGACGAAGGCCGGCGTCGGCTCCATCATGCGGGGAGTCAGGGTCAGCGGGCGCGCCGCGCCGTCGCCGTCGATCAGCGACAGGGTCACGGACCGGCCCTCGGCGATGTCCTGTTCCGGCGTCCACAGGGAGCCCTCGCCGGGGACCAGCCGCCAGCCCACGGCCACGCCGGCCTCGGCGGCGGGTGAACCCGGACGGACGTGTTCGATCAGCCAGGCGTCGCCCGAGGGTTCGGGCCGCAAGGATACGCCGATGGCGGGCCGCCGCTGACGCAGCGTGTCCTGACGCCGGGCCACGGCCGGCGGGGCGGCCCCGGCGTGGTCATCGTCCAGCAGATCGAGCATGTCGCCGAGCGCGCGGTACAGGGTCCGGTCGTCCGGCGCCGTCAGCGCCACAGGCCGCCAGGTCCGGCGCGCGGCGTTCCAGTCCACCCCGTGCAGGTCGGGATCGTAGTACTGGCTGCGCACCTCGTTCCAGACGCGGTCGAAGACCCTCTGGTTCATGCGCGCCCGCTCGGGATCCAGCGACGCGGAGGCCGCCGGCGGCGCGGCGGCCGCTGATCCCGGATCAGCCGCAAACGCGGGAGCGGCGATGAGCGCCAGGCTCATCGCCGCCGATGCGGACAACAGATGATGAAGGCGCCGCAGGATCATGGCGCCATTAGAGCGCGCCTCGATCGCCTTTCAAGTCACGAAGTCGCGGACCCGATCAGTCTTCGTCGCCCGACCGCGTCTCGATGCGATGGACAAAGACCTCGCTGGCGCCGGAGCCGCGTTCGCCCGCCTCGATGAAGCCCGAGCGATCGGCGTCGATGCGGGCGAAGGCTTCGCGCAGGGGGGCGCTGAATTCGGCCTCGCTGATCCGGCCGTCATCGTCGGCGTCGAGATCATGCTCGCCGCCGGGACCGCCCAAGCGCCGGATTTCGATCCGTTCGCCGGGGCCGCCTTCGGCATGGGCGCCCGCCATCATGGCGTGGCCGCCGGGACCGCCATGAATGACGATCTGACGTTCACCGTCCGCGCCGGGCTCGCCGCCGACGAAGACCATGGTCCGACCCTCGCCGTGCCCGGGATGCCCGGCATGGGCGCCGGCCTCGCCGCCGGGATGCGGGCGGCGCATTTCAAAATGCCGCACGCCAGGCCCGCCGTGGCCGCCCGGACCGCGCATGATCATGACGTCGTGGCCGCCGCCGGCCATGGCGGCGTGACCGGCGGTCAGTTCCTCGGTCGACAGGCGGCCGTCGTTGTTCGCGTCCATGCGGGCGAAATGGTCGGTCATCGGCGCGGCGAACTCTTCCCGCGTGATCTGGCCGTCGCCGTCCTTGTCGAGGCCGCCGGGACCGTCGGCGCCCATGACCATCATGCGGGTGTGGACTTCAGGCGGGGCGGGCGGCGCCGGCGTCTGCTGCATCAGGACGGCGGAAAGGGCGATCAGGGTCAGCATGAGGGGTCGGCTCCCGTTGTTGTGCGGCCCCTGTTCGACCACGGCCCGCTTGCCGTAGTGTTTCAACAGGCCCGCCGATTGTTTCAACGCTGAAATGACGGCGAGCATCGGGTTCGCCACAATGGCCGCCATGCAAGCCGACGCCGCCCCCCGTATTCTCGTCGTCGACGACGATCCCGGCATCCGCGAGGTGCTGTGCGACTACCTGGCCCTGCACGGTTATGACGCCGTCGGCGCCGCCTCGGCCGCCGAGATGGATCGCGCGGTGGCGCACCAGCCGCCGGACCTGATCGTGCTGGATCTGATGATGCCCGGCGAGGACGGGTTGTCGGTGTGCCGCCGTCTGGCCGGCAAGGGGCCGCCGATCGTCATGTTGTCGGCCATGGGCGAGGACACGGACCGGATCATCGGCCTGGAGCTGGGGGCCGACGACTATCTGGCCAAGCCCTGCAATCCCCGCGAACTTCTGGCCCGCGTCCGCGCGGTGTTGCGCCGCCCGCGCGATGAGGCTGCGGCCGAGGGACCGGCCCTGACCTTCGCCGGCTGGCGGCTGGACCTGTTGCGCCGCGAGCTGACCCGGCCGGACGGCCGCGCCGTCGCCCTGTCGGCGGGGGAGTTCGCCCTGCTGCGGGCCTTCGCCGAACGGCCGGGCCGCGTCCTGACCCGCGACCAGTTGCTGGAGCGCGCGCGGGGCGCCGACGCCGACGTCTTCGACCGGGCCATGGATGTGCAGATCAGCCGGCTGAGGAAGAAGCTGGACGACGGCTCCGGCCTGGAGATGATCCAGACCTTGCGCGGCGAAGGCTATATGTTCGACGTCCGGGTGGAGCGCCTCAACGGATCGGCCCGGGGCGCTGCGTGAGACGCCCTTCCTCTTTCCCGGTTCTGGTGCAGGTGGCGGCGCTGGCGGTGCTGGCGGTGGTCATGTCCCAGGCCGTGGCCTTTGGCGTGGTGGTCCTGGCGCCGGAGCCCCGGCCCGCCGGCTTCAGCATCGAGGCGGCGGCCGACGCCCTGAAGGGCGAACCGGCCGAGACCGCCGACGGCCGCGCCCTGCGGCGGCGCATCGTCGATCGGCCGCCGGGGCCGGAGCTCGACATCGGGATGGACCCCATGGCTCTGGCGATCCGGGCCGGGCTGGCCCAGCGGCTCGGAGTGGAGTCGGAGGCTGTCCGGGTCACCGTCGACCACGGCCCCCGCCGTCGGCGCGCGCCGGAACCGGGCGAGGACGGCCCGCCCGAAAGGCGGGTGGATTTCGTCCTTGTGCGCCCCGAAGGCGTGCCGGAGAAGGGCGCGCGCACCGCTCCGCCTTCGCCCCCCGGTGGTGTCGTTTCGGTCCCGCCCCGGTCCGCCGAGGAGACCGTGATCATGCGGCGCGGCTCCGAGGTACAGGCCCATCTGCGGATGCGCCACTCCGCGCCGGGCGGACCGGACGGCGGAGTCTTCGTGATCGACCGTGAGACCCATCAATTCACCGTGCGCGCCGACCGGCTGACCTTCGCGCCGTTCGCCGCCTCGGTGCGCCAGCCGGACGGCCGCTGGGCCACGGTCGAACCGCCGCGCGGCCTGTTGTCGCCGTGGCAGTATCGCATCCTGATGGCGCTGGGCATTTCCATGCTGCTGCTGGCGCCGCTGGTGTGGTGGATGGCGCGCAGGCTCACCCGGCCGATCCGCGTCTTCGCCGACGCCGCCGAACGGCTGGGCGCCGACCCCGAGGCCGAGCCGCTGACGCCCTCCGGCCCCAGCGAGGTGCGCACCGCCATCCATGCCTTCAATGACATGCAGGCGTCCCTGCGCGACCATATGCGTCGCCGGACCCAGACGGTCGCCGCGATCGCCCACGACCTGCGTACGCCCCTGACCCGTCTGCGCTTCAGGGCCGAACAGGCCCCGGAGGCGGTGCGCGACCGCATGGCCGCCGACATCGAGGAGATGGACGCCCTGATCGCCCAGGCGATGGCCTATGTCCGCGGCGAGGCGACGCCCGAGCGGCGCGAAGCCTTCGATCTCGACGCCCTCGCGGCCGATTGCGCGGGCGGGTTTTCCGAAACCGGCGGCGCCGTGGTCTTCGACGGCGGCGGCGCCCTGCCGGTCGAGGCCGATCCCGCAGCCCTGCGCCGGGCGCTGGGCAATCTGATCGCCAACGCCGTCAAATACGGCGGCGCGGCCCGGGTGAAGGCCTTTGCCCAGGACGGCCGCGCGGTGGTCACGGTCGAGGACGACGGCCCCGGCCTGCCCGAAGACGAGCTCGAGGCCGTGTTCGAACCCTTCCACCGCGCCGAACGCTCGCGCAGCCGCGAGACCGGCGGGGCGGGCTTGGGTCTGACCGTCGCCCGCCAGGCGGCGCGCGCCCACGGCGGGGACGTGACCCTTTCCAACCGGAGCGAAGGCGGCCTGGTCGCCCGGCTCCACCTTCCACTCGCACGTTCCACGGAGACGCCCTGATGCGCACCCTGATCCTCGTCGCGGCCCTGCTCGCGACGCCCCCCGCCTTGGTCCACGCCCAGACCGCGCCGGCTCCGGCGGCCGCGGCCCAGC
>NZ_BSOY01000011.1 GCF_030160755.1 Brevundimonas denitrificans
CGCCCCGGCCGCCTCAGCCCCGGCCCCGGCTGCAGCGCCCGCCGCCCCGCGCGCCGACCAGCCGCGCGAGGAACGGGTCAAGATGACCCGGCTGCGCCAGACCATCGCCCGCCGTCTCAAGGAATCCCAGAACACCGCCGCCCAGCTGACCACCTTCAACGAGGTGGACATGACCAACGTCATGGCCCTGCGGACCCAGTACAAGGACGCCTTCGAAAAGGCCCATGGCGTGAAGCTGGGCTTCATGTCCTTCTTCACCCGCGCGGTGGTCGCGGCCCTGAAGGAGATCCCGGCCGTCAACGCCGAGATCGACGGCACGGACATCATCTACAAGAACCACTATGACATCGGCGTCGCCGTCGGCACCGAAAAGGGGCTGGTCGTGCCGGTCCTGCGCGACGCCGACCAGCTGTCGCTGGCGGGCATCGAAAAGGGCATCGCCGCCCTCGGCAAGGCGGCCCGCGACGGCGCCCTGACCCTGGATCAGCTGCAGGGCGGCACCTTCACCATCACCAACGGCGGCACCTATGGCTCGCTGATGTCGACGCCGATCCTGAACGCGCCGCAGTCGGGCATTCTGGGCATGCACAACATCGTGCAGCGCCCGATGGCGGTGAACGGCGAGGTGGCGATCCGGCCGATGATGTATCTGGCCCTCAGCTACGACCACCGCATCGTCGACGGCAAGGAGGCGGTGACCTTCCTCGTCCGCGTCAAGGAGCTGCTGGAAGATCCGGCCCGGGCGCTGCTGGACCTCTGAGCCGCGCCTGTGTCCTGGCGGGATGACGAGCTGGAGGTGGCCCGCTTCGTCACCGTTCCCGAAGGTGAACTCGCCGTCGCGCTTCTCCGGCGACACAATATCGCGGCGCGGCTGCCTGATCGGGACATGGCGACCATGAACCCCGACCTGCTGTATGCGATCGGCGGAGTCCGGGTCATCGCGCCCGCACGTCAGATCACCGAGGCCCGAAATCTGATGGACCGCATGCGGTCCGGCGAGTTCGCCCGCGAGGTCGAAGCGTCCAGCGACTGGGAAGCGGATGCCTTGCCGGGCAAGGTCGGCGAACTCGACGAGGCCGAGGTGCACGGAGCGGTCGGCGGCGCGAAGCGGTGGGCGGCGCCCATCCTCATCTTCGTCCTGCTGCTCGTGCTCGCCGACTGCGCCTTCATGGCTTTCGAAGCCTGAACCGGCTCAGCCCAGCCCGCCCAGCACCTCATCCGTATCCGCCCCCAAGGCCGGCGGCGGCCGGTCGTAGGCCACGGGCGTCAGCGACATCCGGATCGGCGAGGCCACCGTCCGCACGGGGGCCGACAGGTCGGCGCGATCCTGCGTCACCTCCAGCCCGCGGTGTCTCGCCTGCGGCTCGTCGAAGACCTGATCGATCGTATTGACCGGCCCGCAGGGCACGCCCGCGGCTTCCAGCGCCGCCAGCAGCCCATGCATGGTCTGGCCCGCGGTCAGGGCCGACAACTCCGCCGTCATCACCGCGCGATGCTCGATGCGCAGGGCGTTGGTCAGGAAGCGAGGATCGGCGCCGAGGCCGGGAGCGCCCAGCGCCGCCGCCAGCGCCCGGAACTGGCCGTCATTGCCGACCGCGATGACAACCATTCCGTCCGTACACGGAAAAGGCTGATAGGGGGCCAGGTTCGGGTGGGCGTTGCCCATCCGGGTCGGGGCCTTGCCCGAGACGAACCAGTTGGTCGCCTGATTGGCCAGCATGGCGGCCTGGACGTCGAACAGGGCGATGTCGATAGACTGCCCCTGTCCCGTGGCCCGCGCGTGCATCAGCGCCGCGAGGATGGCGTTGGAGGCGTACAGGCCGGTGAACAGGTCGACGACCGCGACCCCGACCTTCATCGGCTCGGCCCCCGGCGCGCCGTCGGGCTGACCGGTGATGGACATGAGTCCGCCCATGGCCTGGATCATATAGTCATAGCCGGCCCGGTGCGCGTCCGGTCCGTCCTGGCCGAAGCCGGTGATGGAGCAGTAGACCAGCTTCGGATTGAGCGCCGCGAGCGAGGCGTGGTCGAGGCCGTATTTCTTCAGCCCGCCGGTCTTGAAATTCTCGACCACGACGTCGCAGGTCTTGCTCAGTTCCCGGACGATCTCCGCCCCCGCGGGCGTGGCGAGGTCCAGTTCGACCGACTTCTTGCCCCGGTTGGCGCACAGGAAATAGGCCGCGTCGCCCTTCGACCCGTCCGCCTTTGTCGTGAAGGGCGGGCCCCAGGCCCGGGTGTCGTCGCCGACGCCGGGGCGTTCGATCTTGATCACCTCGGCGCCCAGATCGGCCAGCATCTGCGTCGCCCACGGCCCGGCCAGGACGCGGCTGAGATCGAGGACGCGGACGCCCGCGAGGGGGCCGCTCGCTGCGCTCAAAGCCCCGGGTCCCACACCCCTGCGTCGCGCATCCGGCATTCGCGCGCCTCCCGGGCCCGGCCGTCCATCTCTTCGGCCATGCAGCAGACGGCCTTGGACACCGTCGCCTTGTGCACGCCCGGCACCAGCGCATGCATGAAGGCGCAACTGGCCAGTTTCAGGAGGCGGAATCCGAACCGCGACGAGGCGGCCATATGATGGAAATAGCTTTCGTCGACCTCGCGCGGGTGTTCGACGAACAGGCGATGAAAGGTGCGGCTCATGGCGCCAGTCTAGACTGCGTCGGGCCGTCCCTCTACCCGACCGGTGCATTTTGGCCTAAACCGCGCGCCTCCGCCACGCTTGAGAAAGACGACCCATGGCCGACGGCGCCTCCGCTCCCTCCAAGACCTTTCGCTGGGACGACCCGCTGGACCTGTCGGGCCGGCTGACGGACGACGAGCGGATGATCCAGGACGCGGCCCGGTCCTACGCCCGCGAGAAGCTGCTGCCGCGCGTGGTCGAGGCCTTCCGCGACGAGACCTTCGACCGCGCCATCATGACCGAGCTGGGCGAGATGGGCTTTCTCGGCGCCATGCTGCCGGAACAGTACGGCGGCTCCTCGGTCAGCCACGTCGCCTACGGCCTGATCGCGCGCGAGATCGAGGCGGTCGACAGCGGCTATCGCTCGGCCATGTCGGTCCAGTCGTCGCTGGCCATGTATCCGATCTACGCCTTCGGCTCGGAAGAGCAGAAGATGCGCTTCCTGCCGCGCATGGCGGCCGGTGAACTGGTCGGCTGCTTCGGCCTGACCGAGGCGGACGGCGGCTCCGACCCGGCCTCGATGAAGACGAAGGCCGTGGCCGTGGACGGCGGCTATCGCCTGAACGGCGCCAAATACTGGATCACCAATTCGCCCATCAGCGACCTGGCCATCGTTTGGGCGAAACTCGACGACGTGATCCGAGGCTTCATCGTCGAACGCGGCATGGACGGTTTCACCACCGACAAGATCGGCGACAAGCTGTCCCTGCGCGCCTCCATCACCGGCGACATCGGCCTGAACGACGTCTTCGTCCCGGAAGCGAACCTGCTGCCGGGCGTCAAGGGCCTGCGCGGTCCCTTTTCCTGCCTGAACAAGGCCCGCTACGGCATCGCCTGGGGGGCCATGGGCGCCGCCGAGGCCTGTTTCCATCTGACGCGCGACTATGTCGGCGAGCGCATGCTGTTCGGCCGCCCGCTATCCTCGCGCCAGCTGGTGCAGAAGAAGCTGGCCGACATGCAGACCGAGATCTTCCTCGGCTTCGAGGGGGCGCTCGCGCTGGGTCGCCTGCTCGACCAGGGGGCCTGGGTCCCCGAGGCCATCTCGATGATGAAGCGCAACAACTGCGGCAAGGCCCTGGCCATCGCCCGCGAGGCCCGCGACATGCACGGCGGCGCCGGCATCACCGGCGAAATGCACGTCATGCGTCACGCCATGAACCTCGAGACCGTCAACACCTACGAGGGCGCCCACGACGTCCACGCCCTGATCCTCGGCCGGGCGATCACGGGACAGAGCGCTTTCTAGGGACGGGGCGTTCCGGCGGGGGCGTCCTCGCGGGTCCCTGTATTGACCTCGGGCACATAGAGGCCGGTGACCAGCCGCGTCAGGAAGCCGCCCGGCTGGTTCCGCGGCCCGAAGCGGCCGCAGGGGTCCGGGTCCGGGATCGCCCGGACCGGCCGATCCACAGGCGCGAAGGCGTCGCCCACCGCGTCGGCGAAGGGCTCGGCCATCTGCAGGGCGTCGCCCACGCGCGAAAGCGACGGCGAATCGGTCCCGAGCACATTGGCGTTGCGGGCCCAGGCGAGGGCCGCCGCCTGGGCGCCCGCTGCGTCCAGCAGCTCCGCCTCGGCCGCCAGCCCGCCGGTCGTTCCGGGCACCCGGACCGTGCCCGGACCGGGGATGAAGGCGTTGGCCACCGCCGCCACGGCCGAGCCTTCCGGCCCTGTCGGGTCGATCCGCACCACGGCGGTTCGTACGCGCGCGGCGCCGTCAGGGGAGGCAGCGAGGGTGAAGCGCTCGCTGATTTCATAGCAGACCTGCCGGTCGACCTCGCGCAGGATCAGGGCGCGATCCTCGTCGGTGAGGCTGCCGCCGACCGGGCCGACCAGGACCGCCGGCTCAAGCCAGACCTGCTCGATCCCGGAGGCCCGCGTCTCGTCCCGGTGCTGCCGGATCGAGGCGCGCACGGTTCCTTCCTGCGCCTCAAGCCGGTCATAGGCGGACAGGAATCCGCTGTCCGCGGTCGGCGCGGTCTGACAGGCGGCGAGGCCGCAAACGGCCAGAAGGCCGGCGGGAAGCAGGGATCTGAAGGTCATTGAGGCTCCTTGGCCTCAAGCTACGTGCCGGGAGCCGATTCGGATGCATCCGGCGGCGGCGGCCGGCACGCCTGCGTCAGGAACCGTCATCCCTTGCGCAAGGGCGCTGGTCCTAGTCTGCGCGAACGCGGTCCGTTGAGCATTGTCATTCCGCTTCAACGCCGTATCGTCGGTGAAGGCGGGAGTGGCGCGATGGACGGGGAAGTGGCAGGCATCGACGGCGACGATCCGTTCGCCCAGTTGCGCGATGTCTTCGCCGGTCGCCGCGCCCTCCTGCTGGAAGACGACCCGGCCCTGTCGGAACACGTCGCCGAGCGGCTGTTGCGGGCCGGATTCGGGTCCGTGGAACGGGTCGACAGCGGCGAGGCCGCCATCGCCGCCGCGGCCGCGCCCTTTGACGTCCTCATCCTTGATCGCCTGACCGCCGGACTGGACGGGCTGGAGACGCTCAAGCGGGTGCGCGCGGGCGGCGGGCCCTGCGCCGACGCCCCGGCCCTGATGCTGACCGCCCTCGGCGGCGAGCGGCAGAAGGTCGAGGGCCTGCTGGGCGGCGCCGACGACTATCTGTCCAAGCCGGTCGGCGACGAGGAGCTGCTGGCCCGGATCGCCGCCCAGCTGCGCCGCGCCGCGCGGCGGGCGGGCCCGGTCGGGAGCGATCTGGTCAACGGCCCCTTCCGGCTGGCCTTCGGCGCCCGGACGCTGAAGTTCGACGCCCCCGGCGGTGCGCGGTTGATCGACCTGTCGCCGCTGGAATTCGCGATCGTCTGTGAACTGATGACCGCGCGCGGCCAACCGGTGACCAAGACCATGCTGTGGGACCGCTGCTGGGTCGAATGGCGTTTCCTGCCGGACAATTTCGTCAACATCATCGACGCCCGGATCAGCGCCCTGCGCCGCCGGCTCAAGGAACAGGCGCCCGAACTGGGCGAGGACCTGCACCCCCTGATCGTCTCGGCCCGCAGCCAGAGCCTGATCTTCCGCGACCTGTCCGCCTGGACGGGCTGAGGTCGCGGTGCCCTTCCGCTTCCTTCGCCTGCGGGCCTGGCTGGCGCGACGCACCTCGACCCAGCTGGCCGCGGGCATCGCCGTCATGGCCGCCCTGGCGTTGACCGGTTCGCTGATGGTCACCAGCGCGGCCGTCAGGATGGACCAACGCGAGAAGGCGGCTCTCGCGGCGCTGAACGACTACAGCTCCATGGTCGGCAAGCTTGGGGTGGAATCGTCGCTGACCGCCGCCAACATCACCGCGGCCGACGCCGCCTATCTGTCGGCCTGGCTGAGCGCCTTCCAGGCCGGTCCGGCGCGCGAGGCCGGCAGTCTGGAGGCGACCTGCCGCACCGGCCAGGGTGGGGCCGGGGTGCGGTTCATCCGCGCGCCGGTCGGCAAGCCCGCAGGCCTGGCGGCGCTTGAGACCATCCGGGGGGAGCGCGCGCCGCGGCTCGGTGACGGCGTCTATGTCGTCCAGCTCGAGCGCGGGGTGCTGTGCCGCTCGCGCGCCGTGGAAGTCGTGGTGGTGCGCCAGTCGGTGGGGGCGCTCGACATCGCCGTCGGGCGGGTCGTCGACCGGTCGGGACAGGCCTGGGGCTGGGCCGTGGCGGCGGTGGCCGCCGCCGGAGTCCTGCTGCTGGCCTTCGGTCTGACGGCGGCGACCTTCGCGCGCCGCCGCCTCACCAACGCCGTGGCCGACGTCAGCCGGGCGCTGGATCTCGCGTCCGTCGGAGACTTCTCGGTCCGGGCGCCCGAGACGGCGGTGGCGCCCGAGCTGACCGAATTGACCGGCCAGGTGAACCTGACCCTCGATCGGCTGGAGGAGCTGTTGAGCTGGCTGCGGGATTCGGCCGATCAGCTGGCCCATGACTTCCGCACGCCGCTGGCGCGCGCTTCGGCCCGGCTGGACCGGCTGAAGGAGGTTTCGGCCACGCCCGAGGCGCGCGCCCTGGCCGAGGAGGCGCGCGCCGACCTGACCCGGCTGACCCGGGCGATGAACGAGGCCATGACCCTGCGCGACGGCGAGGCATGGGTCTTCGAGACGGTGCGGCTGGATCGGCTGGCGGCCTCGGCGGCGGACCTCTACCAGCCCCTGGCCGAGGAGCGCGGCGTGGTGATCCAGATCGAAGTCTCGCCGGTCTCCGTCCTCGGGGTGCGGTCGCTCTTGCAGCGGGCCGTGACCAATCTGGTGGACAATGCGGTGAAATTCTCACCCGGGAGCGGTGTGGTGACCCTCACTGTGCGGCTCGACGACGGCAAGCCCGTCCTGTCGGTCGCCGATCAGGGGCCGGGGTTCGATCCCGACCTGCTCGACGACCCCGCCCGGGCGGTTTCCGAGGCCGCCGACGAGGGGCGCGAGAGCCATGGCATGGGGCTGGCGTTTGTACGCGCCATCCTCAAGCGGCACGGCGCAGCCATGACGATTGATGACGCCGGTCCGGGGGCTGTCGTCACGGCGCGTTTCTCGCGCTAGGGTCAGTGGAACAACAGGGGATTGGCGATGCGTTCCATCATCCGGGCCGGCGGTCTGTCCGTGCTGGCGCTTGTCGTCGCGGTCCCTCTGCTGGCGGCCACGCCGGCCGCCGCGCAGCAGTCGCCGGTGCCGTTCGACGCCCAGCGGGGCGTCTTCACCTTCGCCACCGGTCTTGAACGCGCCCTGCCGGCCGTCGTCCAGGTCACCACCCTGGG
Organism: Brevundimonas denitrificans; assembly: GCF_030160755.1. GTDB lineage: Bacteria > Pseudomonadota > Alphaproteobacteria > Caulobacterales > Caulobacteraceae > Brevundimonas > Brevundimonas denitrificans. Next base: position 7,394 of record NZ_BSOY01000011.1, read on the forward strand.
CCAGTCCGAGGGCCCCAGTTCCGGCGAGAACGAACCCCGGCCGATCTCCAGCGGCTCGGGCGCCATCATCGACGCCCGCGAGGGCATCGTCGTCACCAACAACCACGTCGTCGAGGGCGGGCGGAAATTCACCGTCGACATGACCGACGGCCGCATCTTCGACGCGGTGCTGATCGGCACCGACAAGGCCACGGACCTGGCCGTGCTGAAGATCGAGGCGCCATCCGTTTCGGGACTCGGCCTGTCGCAGATCGAGGTGGTCAATTCCGATGCCCTGCGCACCGGCGATCTGGCCTTCGCGGTCGGCTATCCGCTTGGCCTGGACCAGACCCTGACCATGGGCGTGATCTCGGGCATGGGCCGCTCGGGCATGGGCGACCGGATCGAGGACTATATCCAGACCGACGCGGCCGTGAACTCGGGCAACTCCGGCGGTCCGCTGCTGGACAGCCGCGGGCGGTTGATCGGCATCAACACCTCCATCCTGTCCGGAGGCGGCGGCGGCAATGACGGCATCGCCTTCGCCGTGCCCAGCCGCATCCTGATGTATGTCGTCGCCCAGCTGCGCGAGAGCGGCGAGGTCAAGCGCGGGACCACCGGCGCCATCTTCGGCTCGCTTAACGCCCAGCGCTCCCGTGATCTCGGCCTCGGCATCGTGCGCGGCGCGGTGATCGAGGACGTCGCGCCCGGCTCTTCGGCCGAGGCCGCGGGCCTCCAGCGCGGCGACGTCATCACCCGGATCCAGAACCGTCCGGTCTCCAATGCGGGCACCGTCGCCGCCACGATCGGAATCGCCGAGCGCGGGACCCGGCTTGACGTCGTCTATCTGCGGGAAGGGCATGAGGGGCGAACCACCCTGACCGTCGAAACGCCATCGGAACGCACCTCCATCACCGGCGCCGATGTGGTCATGGCGCGGGGCGCATCCGTGCGGCTCGCTTCCGAGGGCTTGCAGGTGTTTGCGGTCGAGGGCGGTTCGGCGGCCGCGGCCGCGGGGCTGCAGGCGGGCGACCTGATCCCGCTGATCGACGACACGCCGATCACGGGTCTCGATGCGCTGGCCGCGTCGCTGGGCGGCGAGGGCCGGCGGGTCCTGTCGGTGGTGCGGGGCGGCGAGCCGGTCGAGATCATCCTGCCCTGACCGGCCGGGGCTGACCGCCCGCTGACCCCCGGACAGCAAAACGCCCGCTCTGCCGGAGGGGGGAGGGTGGCGGAGCGGGCGTCTCGCTTTGGAGGAAGCATCGGCCCGCCGGAGCCCTTGGTGGAGTGATCCAGGAGGGGCTGGGGGGGCTGTTCAGGATCCGGAAACGCTCCGAACTCCAACAGGCCGATGACTTCCGTGTCGCCCCCCAAGGGGGCGGGCGCTGGGCGGAAGCGAGGCTATTTCATGTTCGTCACGAATTGTTTGCGTCGCGGCGTTCCAGACACAGTGTTCGCCGACGCCACTGCTTGGAATGCACGCCGCCCCACTGGCGTTTTCACCATGGCGGCGTAACCTTCCCAAGATGAGCGACGCCGCTGATTTGCAGTCCGTTCCCGGCCCGGTCTTCTTCGACCGGCGCGAACTCGACCTGATCCTGCGGGTCTATGGCCGGATGGTCGCGGCGTCCGAGTGGCGCGACTACGCCATGGTCGGGCACAGGGATGTCGCCGAGTTCGCCGTCTTCCGCCGCTCTGGCGACGCCCCCCTCTACCGCATCGAGAAACGCCCGGCCCTGCGCCTCAAACAGGGGCAGTGGGCGGTGATCGGCGAGGGCGGCGTCGTGCTGCGCCGGGGCCGCGACCTGGCCCAGGTGCTGCGGGTCTTCGACAGCCGGAAATTCACGGTCGTCGAATAGAAAAGGCCCCGGCGTTTCCACCGGGGCCCCACTTCTTTTTTTGGCCTGCCGTGCTTCGCACGACTTGAGGCGAAACGCGCACAAGCAGCGAGCCGCCGCGCGGCGAGCGTTAGCGCAACCTACCTGCGTCCGCCGAACAGCATCAGCAGGAATTGGAACATGTTGATGAAGTTGATGTACAGGCTCAGCGCACCGTAGCTGGTGGCCACGCTCATGGCGGTCTGGTTCCCGCCGAGGGCGTAGTAGGTCATCTTCAGCCGCTGGGTGTCATAGGCGGTCAGGCCGGCGAAGATCAGGACGCCGGCGATGCTGATGATCATCTGCATCATGGTGTTCTGCAGGAAGATGTTCACCACCGAGGCGATGATCAGGCCGATCACGCCCATGATCAGGAAGCTGCCGATGCCGGTCAGGTCCTTCTTGGTCGTGTAGCCGAACAGGCTCAACGCGCCGAAGGCGGCGGCCGTGATCAGGAAGGTCTGGATCACCGAAGCGCCGGTATAGACCAGCACCACCGTGCCCATCGAGGCGCCGATCAGGGCCACGATCAGCCAGTACAGGCCGCCCGCCGCGGACGGGCTCGGGTTTTTCATCAGGAAGTTGGAGCCCAGCAGGATGACCAGCGGCGAGAAGGCCACGATCATGCCCAGCAGGGTGAAGCCGGTCAGGCGTTCGACGCCGTCCGGGAAGACAGCGGTCGCGAACATCAGGTCACGGACCGGAGGATAGGAGCCCGTCAGCCAGGCCAGGGCGGCCGAGACAAGCAGGCCAAGGGCGACCTTGTTGTAGACGCCCAGCATGAAGCCGCGCAGGCCTGCGTCCACCGACATGTCGGCGGTGGCGGGCGCGGTAGTGTAGCCGTTTCTGAAATCGCTCATGGCGAGATCGGTCCTCCATTGGGCCGGGCGATCCCGGCCTTTGCGCAAATATCGGGCGCACCTCGTCCTTCCGCAAGGAAAACCGGACTTGGGTCGCGCGTTTCCAGCCGCTACCAAGGGTCGCATGATCCGGCTGTTCACCGCCCTGTCTGTCCCTGATGACGTCGCGGAGGCGCTCGCCCGCCGCCAGACCGGCCTGCCGGGCGCGAACTGGCGCACCGTCGATCAGCTGCACATCACCCTGGCCTTCTATGGCGAGATCGACGAGCGCCGGGCGGACGACCTGTCGATCGAACTGGAGCGGGCGGCGACCGGCGGCCCGTTCGAGATCGCCCTGTCCGGCGTCGGCGCCTTCGGCGACGGTCACCGCACCCACGCCATCTGGGCCGGAGTCGAGGCGAACGAACGGCTGTCGGTCCTCGCCGGGCGGTGCCGCAGCGCCGCCGAGCGCGCCGCCATCAGCATCGAGCGCCGCGACTACCGCCCGCACCTGACCCTGGCCTATCTGAAGCCCCATGCCGATCCCGCCCGCATCGGGGCCTGGATCGCCGAACACAACCTGCTGCAGTCTCCGCCGATCCGGATCGACCGGTTCGGCCTGTATTCCAGCGTCCTGACCCATGACGGCAGCCGCTATGACCTCGAGAGGGAGTATGTCCTTTGACCGGACCCGTGCTGGAAACCGAACGCCTGACCCTGCGGCCCATCGCCATGGAGGACTTCCCCCGCTGGGCTGAGATGATGGGCGATCCCGAGGCGGCGAAATTCCTCGGCGGGGCCCAGCCCGCGGCGGTCGCCTGGCGAGGATTCATGACCATGGCCGGGGCATGGAGCCTGACCGGAATCTCCATGTTCTCGCTGGTCGAGCGCGACACCGGCCTGTGGCTGGGCCGGATCGGTCCATGGACCCCGCACGGCTGGCCCGGCACGGAAGTCGGCTGGGGCCTGCATCCGGACGCCCAGGGCAAGGGCTATGGCGTCGAGGCGGCGACGGCGACCATCGACTACGCCTTCGACGTTCTGGGCTGGACCGATGTCATCCACTGCATCGATCCGGACAACACACCGTCGCAGCGGCTGGCGGAGCGGATCGGCTCGCGCAATCTCGGCCCCACCCGCCTGCCGCCGCCCTTCCACGAACTGTCCATCGACCGCTGGGGTCAGAGCCGCGCGGAATGGCGCGCCCGACCGCGCTGACGCCGAATTCTGCGAAACACTGACGCTTTGACCGGCTGGCGCGTTCCGCTAGTCAGGGGGGCAGGAAACGACGAGGGTGAGCGTATGCGGGTTCTGGTTCTGGGCGGCGACGGCTTCTGCGGCTGGCCGACCGCGCTGCATCTGTCGGCGCAGGGCTGGGACGTCTGCATCGTCGACAACCTCAGCCGCCGCAACATCGACAATGAACTCGAGGTCCAGTCCCTGACCCCGATCCGGACCATGGGCGAGCGCATCGCCGCCTGGAAGGAAATCAGCGGCCGGAGCATCGACTTCGTCAACATGACCGTCGGCAAGGAGTTTGATCGGCTGGTCGCCCTGATCAACGACTGGAAGCCCGACAGTGTCGTCCATTTCGCCGAACAGCGCGCGGCTCCCTATTCGATGAAGTCGGCGCGGCACAAGCTCTACACCGTCGACAACAACATCAACGCCACCAACCATCTGCTGGCCGCCATCGTCGAGAGCGGTCGGGACGTCCATCTGGCCCACCTCGGCACCATGGGCGTCTATGGCTACACCACCGCCGGCCTGCGCATCCCCGAGGGCTATCTGAAGGTCACCGTCCAGACCGACTTCGGCCCCACCGAACAGGAGATCCTGTTCCCGCCGAACCCCGGCTCGATCTATCACATGACCAAGACCCAGGACGCCCTGCTGTTCCAGTTCTACGCCAAGAACGACGGCGTCCGGATCACCGACCTGCACCAGGGCATCGTCTGGGGCGCCCAGACCGAGGAAACCCGCAAGGACGAGCGGCTGATCAACCGTTTCGACTATGACGGCGACTACGGCACGGTGCTGAACCGCTTCCTGATGCAGGCGGCGGTCGGCTATCCGCTGACGGTCCACGGCACCGGCGGCCAGACGCGGGCCTTCATCCACATCCAGGACACGGTCCGTTGCGTCGAACTGGCGCTGAAGAACCCGCCCGGGACCGGCGACCGGGTCAAGATCCTCAACCAGATGACCGAGAGCCGCCGTGTGCGCGACCTGGCGGCCATGATCGCCGGTATGACCGGGGCCGAGGTGCACAATGTGCCCAATCCCCGTCAGGAGGCAGACGAGAACGAACTGGTGGTGGCCAACGACCAGTTCCGCGAACTGGGGCTCAAACCCATCACCCTCGCCGAGGGCCTGATGCAGGATGTGACCGGCATCGCCCGCCGCTACGCCGACCGCGCCGACCTGTCGAAGGTGCCGTGCGTCTCGACCTGGAACGGCAAACGGGCCGAGGCGGTGAAGGCCTCGCCGACCGTCGTCACGCCGCCGCCCGCCCCCGCACAGGCGCGTTCGGCCTGATCCATGGCTGGCGCGGCCGTCTCACCCTCGCTGCTGGTCTACGGCGGCGGCTGGCTGGGCCGGGCCGTCGGTCTCGAGGCTGTGCGCCGGGGCGGCCGCGCCGTCCTGACCAGCCGCGATGCGGACCGGCGGGCTGCATTGGCGGCCGAAGGGCTCGCCGCCATCGACCCGAATGACGCGCCGGCTCTGGCCGACGCCGTGGCCGGGGCCTCGGCCATCCTGGTCTGCGCCCCGCCCGTGGCCGACGGCTGTCCGGGACTGAAGGCCCTGTCGCCGGCCCTGGCGGCCACGGACGTCTGGCCCGACTGGATCGGCTATGTCTCCTCGACCGCCGTCTATGGCGACCGCGCCGGCGGCTGGGCGTTTGAGGACAGCGAACTCAACGCCGCCTCGCTGGAGGGCGCGCGCCGCGTGCGGGCCGAGCGCGACTGGCTGGACGCCGGGCAGGGCATGGGTCTGACGGTGCAGCTGTTCCGCCTGCCGGCCCTCTACGGCCCCGGCCGCTCGCCGCTGGACCGGCTGCGCGACGGCACGGCGCGGATCGTGCGCAAGCCCGGACAGGTGTTCAACCGCGTCCATGTCGACGACGTCGTCTCGGGCCTGTTCGCCTCCATGGCCCGCCCCCGGCCCGGCGCCGCCTACATCCTGTGCGACGACGAGCCCGCCCCGGCTGACGTGGTCATGGAAGGCGCCGCGCGCCGCCTCGGCCTGCCCACGCCGCCCGAGATCGACCTCGACGATCCGTCAGTGTCGGACGCCATGCGGCGCTTCTATCTCGACTCCAAACGCCTCTCGAACGCCCGCGCCAAGGCCGAGCTCGGCTGGCGGCCGAAGTATCCAACGTGGCGGGACGGGCTCGAGGCGATGCTGGGTGGCTAGTGGTTAGTGGTTGGTGGTTGCCGCACCGCTGTCAGCGGAAGGGCGGCGCCGGCCGCGCCGTCGAACAACCGCCGGCCAGCCACCAATCACCAACCACCAATCACTCGCTAGAACGGCAGCAGATTCCGCTGCCGGCTGTAGGCCATGGTGCCGACGTTGGCGCCCAGTCGCAGGCCGACGCCGGTGCGGATCGGGGCCAGGACGATGCCGTCGGCGCGCTGGTAGTTCACGCCCAGACCGCCGACCAGATAGGCGGAGCCTTCCACGCCGGGGTAGCGGCGATAGATCATGTCGGGGTGGTAAAGGCCGTACACCAGGGTGAAGACGCGGCTGGCGTTGCCGCCGACGTCCCAGCCGATCGAAATGCCCTGCCAGAATACTTCCTGCGAAGCCGACAGGTCCTTCATGTGCAGGGCCCCGCGGCCGTAGCGGGCGCCGACGCCCACGGCGCCGGAGGCTTCCTCGCCGGCGATATAGGCGGTCGGGCGGTCGCCCTGTTCGGCGAAGATGCGCTCGATGGCGCCGCCGAGGGCCTCGGCGGCGATGCCCAGTTCGCGCGACCCGGCGGCGATCAGTTCATCGGCCGTATAGGCCGGCGCCTGCCCGTCCGAGGCGATCGGATAGGCGGGGTCGCCGGGCTGCTGTCCGGCGGTGGCGCAGGCGGACAGGCCGGAGACGCCGGCGGTGGCGGCGAGGCCCGACAGGATCATTTGGCGGCGATGCATGAGTTGGCTCCGATAGGCGGGGACGGCTCGCCCGACTCGCGCGGGCGCTTGCTGGCACCGTCACCGCTCTTTGAGTCAGCCTTGCGGCGGCGAGGTTAACGAGAGGTTGCCGGGCGGCCGTCCCTGAGGGGCGGAGTGGCGGGTGATTGGTGGTTGGCCGACGCCTCGGCTGTCGCGCGGACCGCGCCGCCCTCCCGCCGGCAGTGACGGCGCAACCACCCATCACCAACCACCAATCACCCCGCCGCCGTGTCAGCTCCTCAACGTCGCGCCCAGCTTCTGCGCCGCCGCCACGACCTTGGCCGACAACGCCTCGATCTCGGCCTCGGTCAGGGTCGCCTCGACCGGCTGGATCGAAACCTCCAGCGCCACCGACTTCATCCCCTCGGGTACGCCCGCGCCGCGATAGACGTCGAACACCGACACCCCGGCGACCAGCGCCTTGTCAGCGCCGGCGACGGCCCGGACCAGATCTCCCACGGCCTTGCCGTCCTCGACCACGAAGGCGAAGTCGCGGGTCAGGGGCATGAGGTTGGCCAGATTGGCGGGTCCGCGCGCCTTGGACTTCGCGCCGCGCGGCTCCGGCACGGCGTCCAGCACGATCTCGAAGGCCAGCATCGGTCCGTCGGCGTCTAGCGCCTTGAGCACGCGCGGGTGCAGGGCCCCGAACTCGACCATGACGTTCTTCGGACCCAGTTGCAGACGCGCCGAGCGGCCCGGGTGCCACCAGTCGCGGTTCTGCCCCTGCGCCAGCTGCAGCGACGCCACGGGCGCCCCCAGCGCCTCCAGCAGGGCCATCAGGTCGCCCTTGAGGCCGAACAGGGCATCTTCCGGGGCGGCGCCCCAGTGGCGCGCGGCGCGCGGGGCCACCAGACCGGCGATGACCGTGCGCTGTCCGGTCGGGCTGTCGTCCAGATAGATGGGGCCGATCTCGAACAGGGCGGCGTCGGCATGGCCGCGCGCGGCGTTGCGCGCCGCCGCCTGGATCAGGTTGGGCAGGGCCGAGGGCCGCATGCAGTCGAGATCCGCGGCGATCGGGTTCTCGACGCGCAGGGCGTCGTCCCCGCCGCCGAACAGGGCGGCCGTCGACTGTTTGGTGAACGACCAGGTGACCGCCTCGGCGTAGCCCATGGCCGCCAGCGCGCGCCGCGCCAGCCGCACCCGCGCCTGGCGCGGATTGAGCACGCCCCGCGACGGGGCGCCGAGGTCAGGCAGGGGCGTGGACGGCAGGGCGCCGTAGCCCTCGATCCGGGCGACTTCCTCGACCAGATCGGCCGTGCCCTCGACGTCGCGGCGCCAAGACGGCGGCGTGACGGTCCACGGGGTCCCGCGGGCCACCTCGAAACCGAGGCGGCTCAGAATTTCAGCGATCCGGTCGTCGTCCAGCGACAGGCCGGTGAGCGAGGCCACGCGGGCCGGGTCGAAGGCGAAGGCGGCCGGGGCGGCCGGGGTCTGACCCGTCACCACCAGCTCGGACGGCTCGCCCCCGCACAGGTCCAGGATCATGCGGGTGGCCAGCTCGACGCCGGCCGCGACGGAGGCGGGGTCGACGCCGCGCGCGAACCGGTACTGGGCGTCCGAGTTGAGCGCCAGGGTCCGGCCGGTCTGGGCCGTGACAATGGGATCGAACCAGGCGCACTCGACGAAGACGTCGACGGTCTCGTCCGAACAGCCGGTCGACTCGCCGCCCATGACGCCGCCGAGGCCGATGGGCCGCTCGCCGCCCGCATCCGCGATGACGCACATGGTCGGGTCCACGGCATAGGTCTTGCCGTCGAGCGCGATCAAATGCTCGCGGTGGGGACCGTCACCTTTGTCGAATGGAGTGTCATCACGAAGTTTCAGATGAACCGCAGTCGTGCTCTCGGCGAGGTGACCGCCGCGCACCACGATCTCAGTCCCGACCAGCTTGGCCGCGTCATAGACGTGGGCGGGCCGGCAGCGGTCGTAGGCGATCAGATTGGTGACATCGACCAGCCGGCTGATCGAGCGCAGGCCGATGGCCGTCAGCCGCCGTTGCAGCCACTCGGGCGAGGGGCCGTTCTTCACGCCGCGGATCAGCCGTCCGGCGAAGACCGGACACATCTCCGGCGCCTCGATCCGCACCGTGATCGGCGAGGGGAAGGTTCCGGGGACCGGCAGGATCGGGGGCGTCTTCAGCTGGCCGAGGCCCGCCGCCGCCAGATCGCGCGCGATCCCCGCCACGCCCAGCCAGTCGGGCCGGTTGGGGGTCACCTCGAAATCGATGACAGGCTCGGCGCCGAAGACGCCCGCCGCCGGGGTTCCCACGGCCAGATCGTCGGCCAGTTCGAGAATGCCGTCGCTCTCGCCGGCCAGCTCCAGCTCCGAGGCCGAGCACAGCATGCCGTGCGAGACCACGCCGCGCACCGGCTTCTCGACCAGGGTCACGCCCAGTCCGGGGACGAAGGCGCCGATCGGCGCATAGATGGTGGTCAGGCCCGCGCGGGCGTTGGGCGCGCCGCAGACGATCTCTTTCGGCCCATCCACCGTATCGACCTGGCAGACGCGCAGGCGATCGGCGTTGGGATGCTGTTCGGCCGAGACGATCCGCGCCACGGTGAAGGGGGCGAGGGCCGCGATCGGGTCATGGACGTCCTCGACCTCCAGACCGGCCATGGTCATGGCGTCGGCCACGACCGCCACGTCGGCGTCCGTGTCGAGATGCTCCTTCAGCCAGGAGAGGGTGAATTTCACGCCGCGTCGCCCCCGGCCTGCTCCATCGCGCTGTTGCCGGCGCTGATGCCGGACTCCAGCTCCGCCAGCAGCGCGTCATCGCCGGTGAACGCCACCTGGGCGAAGCGGCAACGCACGAAGCGGCAGTCGGCCATGCCGATCGCCCCGACGATCTTGTCGCCCAGCGGCTTGAGCAGCAGGTTCCGGGGATTGGCGGCCGCGCCCATGTTGCAGCCGTCGAACGTCGTGCCGTTCATCACCGCCATCACCGCCGGGCCCTCGATGACGCAGTCGGTGAAGGTCTTGCCGGTGATGACCATCTCGCCCGCGTTCCAGTGGTTCACGGCCAGCACCGGAAGCCAGACGGCCTCCTTCTCAAAGCTGGTGCGCGCGACCATGGCGCGCCCGGCGGCCTCGGCGGGGGACATTTTCGGGGTGTCTTCAGTCATGGGATCAGCTCAGGCCAGAGGCGGAATTGGGGGCGGCGAAGGCGGAGAAACCGTAGTGGGCCAGCCAGCGGGTGTCGGCGTCGAACATGGGGCGCAGGTCCGGAATGCCGTATTTCAGCATGGCCAGACGATCGACGCCCATGCCGAAGGCGAAGCCCTGAAACTCGTCGGGATTGATGCCGCAGTTCCGCAGCACATTGGGATGCACCATCCCGCAGCCGAGGATCTCCATCCAGCTGTCGCCCTGGTTGAGCTTCAGCTCGCCGCCCGAACGGTCGCAGCGGATGTCCATCTCGGCCGAGGGCTCGGTGAAGGGGAAATGGTGCGGCCGGAAGCGGGCGTCGACGCCGTCGACCTCGAAGAAGCGTGCGACGAAGGTCTCCAGCGTCCACTTCAGATGACCCATGTGGATGTCGCGGTCGATGACCAGCCCCTCGACCTGGTGGAACATCGGCGTGTGGGTGGCGTCCGAGTCCTTCCGAAAGGTCCGGCCCGGAGCGATGATCCGGATCGGCGGCTTCTGCGTCATCATGGTCCGCACCTGCACCGGGCTGGTGTGGGTGCGCAGCACCTTGCGCTCGCCCGTCTCCGGATCGGGTCGCAGGAAGAAGGTGTCGTGCATCTCCCGCGCCGGATGTTTCGGCGGGAAATTCAGGGCGGTGAAATTGTGGAAATCGTCCTCGATGTCTGGCCCCTCGGCGACCGCGAAGCCCATCTCGGCGAACAGGGCGATCATCTCGTCCATCACCTGCATGGTCGGATGGACCGAACCGGAGCGGCGCGGCCGCGACGGCAGGGTCAGGTCGACGTGCTCCGCCTTCAGCCGGGCGTCCAGCTCGGCGCCTTCCAGCTCGGCCTTGCGGGCGGCCAGGGCGGAGGACACCCGGTCACGCAGGCCGTTGATCATCGGGCCCTGCTCGCGCCGTTCATCGGGGCTCAGCGCGCCCATGCCCTTCAGCAGGCCGGAGATCGATCCGGACTTTCCAAGGGCGGCGACGCGCAGGTCCTCGACGGCGGCGGCGGTCTCCGCCGAGCCGATGGCGTTGATCAGGTCGAGTTCGAGTTGGGCGAGATCGGTCATTGCGACCGTCGTCTAGCGGGCGCGGACGGTTTCGTCACCCCGCCCGCCGGACGGAAGCGTGACGGTTCAGTCCTCGAGGACGAAGGAGACCTTCATATTGACGCGGTATTCGACGATCTCGCCGCCCTTGACCACGACCTTCTGCTCCTGGACCCAGGCGCCCGCGACGTTGTTGAGGGTCTTGTCGGCGCGGGCGATGCCCCGCTTCAGCGCGTCCTCGAAGCTGACGGTGGACGAGGCGGTGACTTCGGTGACCTTGGCGATGGACATGGGATTCCCCGAGATGATGGCGCGCAGGAATTTGCGGCCACGGTTTCTCAACGGGACGGGGCGGCGGGGGTTGCGTGGGTCCGCTCATGACGACGCCCGCCCCGGAGACCGGAGCGGGCGTTCATCGGTTCGGTGCGTCAGCCTAGGCCTTCAGCGCGTCGCGGACCTTGTCGGCCACGGCCTTGAAGGCGGCTTCGTCAGCGGCCATCGCGGCCAGAACCTTGCGGTCCAGCTCGATGCCGGCTTCGCCGAGGCCGTGCATGAATTGCGAATAGGTGAAGCCTTCCAGACGCGCGGCGGCGTTGATGCGCTGGATCCACAGGGCGCGGAACGAGCGCTTCTTGTTGCGGCGGTCGCGGTAGGCGTATTGCCCGGCGCGGTCGACCGCGGCCTTGGCGGTGCGGATGGTGTTCTTGCGGCGGCCGTAGAAACCCTTGGCCTGCTTCAGAACCTTCTTGTGTTTGGCGTGGGAAACTACGCCCCGTTTGACGCGAGCCATGTCGCTATCCTTTCAAATTCAATGCGTGGAGATCAGTCGAACAGCGCGCGCCGATCAGGCGTACGGCATGTAGGATTTGATCTTCTTGGCGTCGGCGTCGGCCATGACCGAGGTGCCGCGGTTCTGGCGGATGTATTTGCTGTTGTGGCTGATCAAGCGGTGCCGCTTGCCTGCCACGCCGGCCTTGACCTTGCCAGTCGCCGTGAATTTGAAGCGCTTCTTGGCGCCAGACTTTGTCTTCAGTTTGGGCATTTTCACTCTCTTTTTGAGTGGGTTGCCGGTTCTTTGGGCCTTTGGAGCCGTCGGATTGGAAACCCTGATGAGAACCGCCCAGGCATGCCTTTTAGCCCGGCGGTTCGGTACGCGAAGGCGCGGCTTCTAGGCCAGCCAGCGCGGGAAAGCAAGGCTGTCCGCTACTCCGCGGCGACCGGGACCGCCGTCGCCGCCTGCCGCTTGCGGAAGGCCCGCCCGGCGTTGATCGCCATCACCGCCGCCGGAATGGTCAGGGCCGCGCCGATCAGGAAGGGCCAGTCGTGGCCGATCTGCGAGAAAATGGCGCCGGCGATCATCGGCCCGAAGATGCGCGCGATCGAACTGGAGGCCATGTTCAGCCCCAGCATGGCGCCCTGCCGGTCCGCATCGACCGAGCGCGAGATCAGGGCCGAGATGTTGGGCATGGTCACCGCCATGCCGAAGGCGCCCGCCGCCATGATCACCGGCACCAGCCAGTCGGAGTCGGGCAGCAGGCGGCTGGCGACGACCTGACCCACCAGACCGGCGCCGAAGACCAGGCAGCCGACGGCGAGAACCCGCGCCTCGCCGAAGCGCCGGGCCAGACGTCCGGCCAGAAAGCCCTGGCAGATGACCGAGACGATCCCCACGGCCATGAAGCACAGGCCGACCTCGCGCGCGGTCCAGCCGTAGCGCGCCTCGGTCCAGAAGCCGAAGGTCGACTCCATGCCGGAGAAGCCGGCCATATAGATCAGGGTGACCAGCAGCACGCGCGACACCACCGGGTTGGATACGGCGTCATGCACCCCGCCGAGGAAGGCCGGGCGGGCCACGGCGGGATCCGCCTTGACCCGGCTCTCCTTCAGCAGGACGGCGACCCCGATGGCGGCCAGGACGCACAGTCCGGAGGCGGTGAAGATCGGCAGCTGGTAGCCCAGCGCGCCCAGGTCCGGTCGGGTCAGCAGGCCGCCGATCGCGGGGCCGAAGATGAAGCCGAGACCGAAGGCGGCGCCGATCAGTCCCATCCGGCCGGCGCGCAGCTCGGGCGGGGTGACGTCGGCGACATAGCCCTGGGCGGTCGAGACATTGCCCGCGCCCATGCCCGTGAACAGCCGCACCACGATGGCCAGCCAGATGTTGGGCACGAAGGCCAGGGCCAGATAGCCGGCCGCGTTGCACAGGATGGTGATCATCAGCACCGGCTTGCGGCCGATGCGGTCCGACAGCCGCCCCCAGAAGGGCTCGGCCACGAACTGACCCAGCGAATAGGCCGAGAACATCAGGGCGACCTGCCACGGCGGCGCGTCCAGCGTCTGGCCGTAGAAGGGCAGCAGCGGGATGACGATGCCGAACCCCACCAGATTGATGAACACCACCCCGAACAGGACGAACAGCGCCGATCGAGACGGAGGCTGGGGCAGGGCGGCTGACGTCACAGGGGCATACTCGGGCGGGAGGCGACCCCTGTGTCAGACAGATCGCGCGGGGGCGCAAGGCGGAGCTCGCAAACGCGATCTTCGCCCTGGTCGCCGGTCAGTCCGCACGGCGCGCCGGATTGTTCGCCTCGAGGAAGCGAACCGTCTCGGCCAGCATCTGCCGGCGGGTCGCGGACCGCGACAGCCAGTGATCCTCGCCCGGCAGCTCCACGAACTCGACCGGCTTGCCGGCCCGACGCAGAGCCTCGGCCATGACCCGGCTCTGTTCAATGGGCACCACCGTATCGTCCCTGCCGTGGATCAGCAGCAGGGGGCTGTCGACCGAGGCCGCGAGAAAGGCCGGGGACAGGTCGTCCAGGGTCCGGTCATTGAGCCGCGCCGCCCCCATGAACCGGTTCCAGTAGCGGACGGTCTGATTGTTCCTGTGGCGCGATTGCTCCGCCTCCCAGTTGACCATCCGGCGCAGGTCCGACACGCCGGCGACGGCTACGCCGCAGCGATAGACCTCGCTGTCGAGGGTCAGGCCCGCCATCGCCGCATAGCCGCCGTAGCTGGCGCCGACGATGCAGACGCGGTCGGGGTCGATGACGCCCTCGGCCGCCAGCCAGCGCACCCCGTCGGACAGGTCCGTCTGCATCTTGCGGCCCCATTCGCCATACCCCGCCTCAAGGAAGGCGCGGCCGTAGCCGGTCGAACCCCGGAAATTGGCCTGCAGCACCGCATAGCCGCGCGAGGCCAGCGCTTGGGCCCACCAGTCGAAACCCGCCACGTCCCGCGACGCCGGTCCGCCGTGGGCCAGCACCACCAGCGGCAGGCCCGACGGGTCGGTCACGCCCGGCGGCAGGGTCAGGTATCCTGGAATGTCCAGCCCGTCCCGGGCGGCGTAGTGGATCGACCGCACCGCGCCCACCTGTTCGGGCGCGATGGCCGGATAGGCGTCCGCCACGATGTCGGCGGTGCGAAGATCGAAATCGACCAGCTGATACTGGCCCGCCTCGCCCGTGTCGGTGAAGACGACAACCCGGCTCAGCGCGTCGTTCCAGGACACCAGTCGCGGAGCCTTGCCCCTGAAGGCCCTTTCGACGGACGACCACCGCCGCGAGGCCTGCGGATCCAGAAACTCGTACTGGACGCCCGCCTCTTCATCGCGGCCGCCGCCGACCAGCAGACGGGTCCTCGGGTGGTGCACCAGGAAGTCCGGGTCGTGCTCGAACGGCAGGCGGCTCCACTCGCCTGTGTCCACATTGACCTCGAACAGGACCTCGGAGGGCCCGGACCCGGCGTCGTCGGGCGCGAGGTCCGGCCGGTCGGCGCTGACGACGATGGTGCGGGGCGTGCGGCCCAAGCCCAGCAGCGCCGGAACGTCGACCGGGGCATCGACCGTCCAGACCTCGCGGTGACCCGACCCCTGGGGCAGGCGCAGCGACCAGCGGCCGGTGCGCTCATCATAGCGCGACAGGGCGATGATCTCGCCTTCGCCGTCCAGCACATAGTCGTCGGTCGTGCTGTCCATATAGGCCACCGAGCGGCCGCGTCCGGTTCTGGGGTCGACGCGGTGTAGGTTGGCCTGGTCATTGGTGGTGCTGACGCCGCGCACGAACAGGGTGTCGCCGTCGCTGGTGTTGCGGACCGAGGCGGGCCCGTATAGCACCGGCAGCACATCCAGCGTGCGGTCCAGCACCTGCACCACCCTCCGTGTCTCCAGGTCGAGCACCTGGCCGAAGAACAGTTCTGACCGCGGCACGCCCAGCGAGGCGATGTTGCGCGTCTGCGAGGTCACCACCAGGACCCGGCCTTCGCCGATCCAGCGCAGGTCGCGCACCTTGATGACGCTGATATCGCCGACGAACAGGTCCTCACGCGTCGATATCCGGGTGACCGCGAGAGAGCGCGTTTCGCCGGTGACCGTGATGCGGGCGATCAGCTCGCCGCTGGGCGACAGCTGGATGAGTTCGATGGCGGGGGTCGCGCCATAGGCCTCAAGGGGCGCTGGTGCCGGGCTCTGGGCCCAGGCGCCCGCATTGGCCGCGTAGCACAGCGCGGCGACCGCGAGAGCGAACGCCCTCATCCCAAGCTTGAACACGGCGGATACTCCCCTTTGCCGGGTATCCTTTTCCATCGCCCTGTACTGCGGTTGCAAGGGGGCGCGACCAAAAGAAAAAGCCCCGGCCGTTTCCGGTCGGGGCTTTTCGAAGTCGGAGGCGCGCGACCGTTATTTCGGCGCGAGGATCATGATCATCTGGCGGCCTTCCATGCGCGGCGCATATTCGACCTTGGCGATCTCCTCGAAATCGGCCTGGACCTTGTTGAGCAGCTTCATGCCCAGTTCCGGGTGAGCCATCTCGCGACCGCGGAAGCGCAGCGTCACCTTGACCTTGTCGCCCTCGTCGAAGAAGCGGTGCATGGCCTTGGCCTTCACCTCATAGTCGTGGACGTCGATGTTGGGGCGGAGCTTGATCTCTTTCAGCTCGACGACCTTCTGGCGCTTGCGCGCCTCGGCCTTCTTCTTCTGCTCCTGGAAGCGGAATTTGCCGTAGTCGAGGATCTTGCAGACCGGCGGCTCGGACGTGGAGACGATCTGAACCAGATCCATGCCGGCCTCTTCGGCGGCTTCCAGCGCGGCTGACGTCGGCATGACGCCCTGTTTCTCGCCGTTCTGATCGATGAGCAGAACGCGCGGCGCGCGGATATCTTGGTTCATGGGCGGCCCATCCTTGACGGGCGGCTGGTTCATCGGACGGCGAATGAGCGTCGGTTCCTTGTGTGGACGAAGAGGCGGAGTTCTGACGAGGATGAGCGCGCGACGGATCGCGGCGTTCCCCTTACCGGGCCTATATGACCGCGAAAGCCCCGGTCTTCAAGGTTTGAGCGGCGCGCGGCCGCCGATGTAGGCGTCGTGAAGGTCGAGGACGGCCTCAAAGACACGGTCGACTGTCAGCGCCTCGATGGGCGCGAACTCGCCGCGGGTCTCGTTGGAGGCGGCGGTGCGGGTCCGCGGACCCCACGGGCCGTACAGCCACCACTCGGTCGGGCCGAACAGGCCCAGCGTCGGGCGGCCCAGGGCGGCGGCGACATGCATCAGGCCGGAATCATTGCCCACGAACAGGTCGGCGACGTCGATGGCGGCGGCCGAGGCCAGGATGTCGCCCTTGCCGATGAAGTCGATGCCGCGGGGGCCGGCGGCCTCCAGCGCCGGGGTCGCCGGCGGCCGGTCGCCCGGTCCGCCCACGGCCATGAAGCGCCAGCCGTCGAACCGGGGCTCGGCCTTGAGCTTCTCGACCAGCTGGCCCCAGCGCTCGGCCGGCCAGCTCTTGCCCGGCTGGTGGGCGATCGGGGCCAGGGCGATGATCGGACCGGGACCGCTTCCGCCGGCCAGCTGCGGATCAAGCACCGCCTGCCGGTCGGCGACAGCCTGTGCGTCGAGGAAGATTTCGGGATCCAGCGGGTCCGGCGCGCCCATCATGCGCGACACCATCTCGACCTTGCGCAGCCCCGTCTCCCAGCCGCGATTGTAGACCACGCGCCGTTTCGCCGGGATCAGCCAGCTCAGCGCCGAGCCGCGGATGTCGATGACCAGGTCCCAGCGCGTGCCCACGACCTGACGCCAAAGGTCGAACCAGTGTCCGGCCAGCTTCTTCTTGTCGAGGATGATGACCCGCTCGACGTCCGGCGCGGAGCGGAAGAAGGGGGCCGGCGGCCGGCCGCAGGCGACGGTGATCCGGGCGCCCGGAACCTGCCGGGCGATCTCGCGGATCACGCCGGAGGATATGACGCAGTCGCCGATGCGGTTAGAAGTGACGAACAGGACCTTCCTGGCAGTTCTGGTATCTGTCACGCGTTTTTGGCCTTCGCTTCGCTTTCCCCGGTTCGCTATCAGTCCATGAGGACTTTCGCGAGAGGAGCCGCGATTGGACGACATCCAGCATCTGACCTGCCGGGGGGGCGAGACCCTGGCGTACCGCCGGGTCGACGGCGAAGGCCCGACCGTGGTCTGGATCGGCGGCTTCCGTTCCGACATGGAGGGAACCAAGGCCATGGCGCTGGACGCCGCGGCCCGTGAACGCGGCTGGGACTATGTCCGCTACGACCATTTCGCCCACGGCCGGTCGTCCGGCGACTGGCGCAAGGCGACGATCGGGCGCTGGCGCGAGGATGCGATCTGCATGATCGACAGCCTTAAAGGACCGGTGGTTCTGGTCGGCTCTTCCATGGGCGGCTGGGTCGCCTTGCTGGCGGCCCTGGCGCGACCGGGGCGGATGGCCGGCCTGGTTCTGATCAATCCGGCCCAGGATTTCACCGAACGGCTGATGTGGCCCGGCCTTGCCGACCACGAGCGCCAAACCATCCTGCGCGACGGCGAAATCACCATCGTTGAGGAGGGGTTCGGCGAATACGTCCTCACGCTCGCCATGTTCGAGGAAGGTCGGGACTGGTTGCTGCTGGGCGCGCCCCTGCCGATCGCCGCGCCGGTTCATATCCTTCAGGGCCGGGCTGACGACGTGGTGCCCTGGAGGCACGCCACGGCCCTGGTCGAGCGTCTGACCGGGGGGGACGTCCGTCTCGACCTGATCGAGGGCGGCGACCATCGCCTGTCTGCGCCCGATGATCTGGAGCGTCTGATCGAGGCGGTTGAACGGATGCGGCTTCAGGCGTTTACTTGAGGGACTCCATCGCAAGGAAGCCCCCGCCATGCGTCCCCTGACCGTCGCCGCCCCCGTCGCCCTTCTGCTCGCCCTCGCCGCCTGCGCCCCGACCACGGGCCCCAGCCACTATGCTGACGAACTGCGCCGGCTGTCAGACAGCTGCGAGGCGCGTGGCGGCATCCTCGTCCCGACCGGCCAGCAGAGCGGCCGTCCGCAGAATGACCACGTCTGCCGCATCTCCGGCGGCGCGACGCGCCTGCCCAACGACGGGTGACTACAGCAGGGCGGTGATGGCCGCGCGGGCCGCCTCTCCGAGATCCGGCCGCTTCAGCGCCAGGGCGACATTGGCCCGCAACAGGCCGATCTTGTCGCCGCAGTCGTGGGTCACGCCCTCGTATTCGACCGCTGTGAAGGTCTGGTCCTTCATCAGCCGGGCCATGCCGTCGGTCAGCTGGATCTCGCCGCCGGCGCCGCGGGGCTGGGTCTCCAGGATGCCGAAGATCTCCGGCTGCAGGATGTAGCGGCCCGAGATCGACAGGTTGGACGGCGCCTCGCCGCGGGGCGGCTTCTCGACCATCCCCTTCATGCGGATGTGGCGGCCGTCGCGGGTCTCGGGATCGACGATGCCGTATTTGTGGGTCTCGCTCTCGGGCACGGCCTCGACGCCGATGACATTGCCCCCGACCTCGGCATAGACCTCGGCCAGCTGTTTCAGGGCGCCTGGCTGGGAATCCACGATCACATCGGGCAGCAGGACGGCGAAGGGTTCGTCGCCGATGATGTCGCGGGCGCACCAGACCGCGTGGCCCAGGCCCAGCGGCTGCATCTGCCGGGTGAAGCTCATCTCGCCCGCCGTCGCCAGCTCGGCGATCATGGCGTCGAGGATGTCGGTCTTGCCCTTGGCCAGCAGCTGGGCCTCGAGTTCGATCTGGTGGTCGAAATAGTCCTCGATCGCCCCCTTGGAGCGGCCGGTGACGAAGACGATGTGCTCGATCCCGGCCTCGCGCGCCTCTTCCACGATGTAGCTGAGGATCGGCCGGTCGACGACGTTCAGCAGTTCCTTCGGCGTGGTCTTGGTGCCGGGCAGGACCCGGGTGCCCAGACCCGCAACGGGCAGGACGGCCTTGCGAAGGCGGCGGGCGGAAACGGTCATGGGCGATCCTGAACAGCGAGACGCCGCAGCGTAACGCATTCGCGTCCGGATGCGATCACTCCACTGTCACCGACTTGGCCAGGTTGCGCGGCTGATCGACGTCCGTGCCCTTCTGGACCGCTGTATAATAGGCCAGCAGCTGCACCGGGATGGCATAGACCAGCGGCGCGATCAGCGGGTGGCACTCGGGCGCATCGACGCGGCGGATGCCGGCGCCATGCGGATCGGGCGCGGACTTCGGCGCGATCATGATCACCGGCCCGCCGCGGGCGGCGACCTCCTGCAGGTTGGAAGCGGTCTTTTCGAACACGTCGTCCAGCGGGGCGAGCGCGACAATGGGCGTCTTTTCGTCGACCAGGGCGATCGGCCCGTGCTTCAGCTCGCCGGCGGCATAGCCCTCGGCGTGGATGTAGCTGATCTCCTTCAGCTTCAGCGCGCCTTCCATGGCCAGCGGGAACATGGCCCCACGGCCGAGGAACAGCACGTCTGTGGCCTTCGAGATATCGGCGGCGACGGCCTTCAGGTCGTCCTCCATCGACATGGCTTCCGCGATCAGGCGCGGCGACTCGAACAGGGCCCTGACCAGCTCGGCCTCGCGCCCGGCGTCGATCACGCCGCGTTGCACGCCCGCCGCCACGGCCAGCGCCAGCAGGGCCGCGACCTGGGCGGTGAACGCCTTGGTCGACGCCACGCCGATCTCGGGCCCGGCATGGGTCGGCCACAGGGTCTCGGCCTCGCGCGCCATCGACGAGGAATGGACATTGACCAGGGCGGCGGTCCGCAGACCCTTGGCCTTGCACCATGACAGGCTGGCCAGGGTGTCGGCGGTTTCGCCCGACTGGCTGACCGCCACGGCCAGCGTCCCCGGCGTCAGCGCCGGCTGGCGATAGCGGAACTCCGAAGCGATCTCGACGTCGCAGGGCAGGTTCGCCAGCTTCTCGAACGCATAGCGGCCGATCTGGCCGGCGTAGAAGGCGGTGCCGCAGGCGATGATCTGCAACCGGTCGATGGCGGCGAAATCCGCGGAATCGGTCTTGGCCTTGCCGTTCACGAAATCGAGGTAGTGCGACAGGGTGCGCTGGACGCTGTCGGGCTGTTCATGGATCTCCTTTTCCATGAAATGCCGGTACTCGCCCTTCTCGACCATGGCCGAGGAAGCGGAGACCTGGACAATCGCTCGTTCGACCGCATGGCCATCGACGTCGAACATACGGGCGCCGGTCCGGTCGATACCGACGTAGTCCCCTTCCTCGAGATACGAAATCTGGGTCGTGAACGGTCCGACGGCCAGGGCGTCCGAGCCGAGGTACATCTCTCCCTCGCCCCAGCCGACCACCAGCGGGCTGCCCCGTCGGGCGCCGAGGATCAGTCCGTCCTCGCCCTCGATCAGGACGGCCAGCGCATAGGCGCCGGTCAGCCGGTCCAGCACGCCCTTGAAGGCGACCAGCGGATCATTGGCGCTCTCGAGCGCGCGGTCCAGCAGATGGGCCACCACTTCGGTGTCCGTCTGGCTTTCGAAGATGCGGCCCTCGAGGGCCAGTTCGGCCTTCAGTTCGGCGAAATTCTCGATAATGCCGTTGTGAACCAGGACCACGCGCCCGGCCTTGTGCGGATGGGCGTTGGCCGTGGTCGGGGCCCCGTGGGTGGCCCAGCGGGTGTGACCGATGCCGATCGTGGCGGCCAGCGGCTCGGCCAGCAACACCGCCTCCAGTTCCCTGATCTTGCCCTTGGCCCGACGGCGCTCGATGCGCCCGTCCACAAGCACCGCGACGCCGGCCGAGTCATAGCCCCGGTATTCCAGCCGTTTCAGACTGTCGATCAGGCGGGGAACCGCCGGACCGACGCCCGTCACACCAATGATGCCGCACATGGACTAATATCCCTGAAAACTGAATCCACGTGCTTTGCGCACGTCCCCCGGACAGTCTAAGTCACCGTCCCGCCGGGCGCGATGTATGCGAGAATGTCCGGGAATTACACTTGAAAAGCGGTTTCGCAACGTTTCTGCGGCCCCGCTCCCCAAAAGGAAGTACGTCTTGGGCGAACGCAGATATTTCGGAACCGACGGCATTCGCGGTCGCGCCAACACCTGGCCGATGACGCCGGAAGTGGCGTTGCGCGTCGGTCTTGCGGCCGGCCGTCTGTTCATGTCGGCCGACAATCGCCGTCACCTGGTGGTGATCGGCAAGGACACGCGCCTGTCAGGCTATATGATCGAGCCGGCGCTGGTCGCGGGCTTTTCGTCGGCGGGTATGGACGTGCGCACCTTCGGGCCGCTGCCGACGCCCGGCGTGGCGATGATGACCCGCTCGATGCGGGCTGACATCGGGGTGATGATCTCGGCCTCGCACAACTCCTACCTCGACAACGGCATCAAGCTGTTCGGCCCGGACGGCTACAAGCTGTCGGATGCGGTCGAGCTGAAGATTGAATCGATGATGGATCAGGCGCTTGACGCGGATCTGGCGCCGCCCGACGCCCTCGGCCGGGTCAAGCGGATCGACGACGCCCAGGCCCGCTACGTCGAGATCGCCAAGGCCAGCTTCCCCAAGGGTCTCAGCCTGCAGGGCCTGCGCATCGCCGTCGATTGCGCCAACGGCGCCGGCTACCGGGTCGCGCCGACCACGCTGTACGAACTGGGGGCGGAAGTCTGCGCCGTGGGCGTCGAGCCCAACGGCCTGAATATCAACGCCGACTGCGGTTCGACCCATCCCGAGACCCTGGCCGAGGCGGTCAAACGCTACCGCGCCGACATCGGCATCGCCCTCGACGGCGACGCTGACCGGGTGATCATTTGCGACGAGAAGGGCAAGGTCGTCGATGGCGACCAGATCATGGCCATGGTCGCCCTGGACTGGGCGCGTCGCGGCCAGCTGGTCGGCGGCGGCGTGGTCGCCACCGTCATGTCGAATCTGGGCCTGGAGCGCGCCCTGAACGCCGCCGGGCTGACGCTGGAGCGGACCAAGGTCGGCGACCGCTACGTCATGGAGCGGATGCGCGAGGGCGGCTTCAACCTCGGCGGTGAACAGTCGGGCCACATCATCCTGCATGACCACGCCACCACCGGCGATGGCCTGATGTCGGCGCTGCAGGTGCTGGCGGTTCTGGTCGAGAGCGGCCGCCCGATGAGCGACCTGGCCAAACAGTTCGAGACCGTGCCGCAGAAGCTGGAAAACGTCCGCTACACCTCGGGCAAGCCGCTGGAGAACGCGGGGGTCAAGGCCGCGATCGCCGACGCCGAGGCCCGGCTCGCGGGCGTGGGGCGGTTGCTGGTCCGGCCGTCGGGGACCGAAAAGCTGATCCGCGTCATGGCCGAGGGCGACGACGCCAAACTGGTCAAGTCGGTCGTCGCGGATGTGGTCGCGGCGGTGAAGGCGGCGGGTTAGGGGCATGTCCTGGCCGATCGCCCTCGCCGGCGCCGTGGTGCTGGCGACGCCGGCGGCGGCGCAGGAAGAGGACGCGTTTCGACGGGCGGCGCGCGAGACCAGGCTGTCTTCCAACGATCCCGTGGCGGTGCTCTTCGTGAGCGGAGCCTTCGGGCGCCCGGCCGACAGCTACAGCGTCTACAGCTTCTGGGACAAACCTCACGGCGTCGCGGGCCGACGGCGCGGCTATGCGATCCGCAAGGCCAGTCGAACCGTGGACGGTGCGCAATGGGCGACGTCCTCCACCTGCGAGGCGCTGGAGCCCGCACTCCTTCGGATGGAGGCGGTGCCGCCACCCCGCATCGACCTCTGGGGCGTCGGTGAAGATGGCGGCCTGAACATGGTGCTGGACGGCGTGAACTACGAACTCTGGACCCGCTGGCCGGCGTGGCGGGGAGCGACCGGGTATTCGCTCAGCTTCAGCGGCAATGTGAACACGCCGCTCGCGGCGTGGGCCGACAGCCTGCAAGTCGATCTTGAGCCATGCTGGCGCGAGGCCCCGCCAATCGTGGGCTGACGTCGCCGTCAAACTCAGCGATGGAACCCGCCGCCCGTCCGGCGCAGTCTGGCCCGATGATTCCCGCCCGCCGCCCCGGCGTCCTGACCCTGATCCCCGGCCTCGCCGCCTGCGCCGCGGTCGCCTTGGCCGCTGTCGCCATCCAGGCGCTGGAGCTGCGGCTGCTGGGCCGCGGCTGGATCGACGCCATCGTCCTCGCCATCCTGATCGGCGCGGCGATCCGCAGCGTCTGGACGCCGCCCGCGGCTTTCCGCCCCGGCGTCGAGTTCAGCGCCCGCACCCTGCTCGAGATCGCCGTGGTCCTGCTCGGCGCCTCGGTCAGCGCCGCCACCGTCATGGCCATCGGCCCCGGCCTGCTGGCGGGGACGGCGGTGGTCGTGGTGCTGGCGCTGGCCGTCAGCTACGCGATCGGGCGACTGCTGCGTCTGCCGCACCGGATGGCGGTGCTGATCGCCTGCGGCAACGCCATCTGCGGCAATTCCGCCATCGCCGCGGTCGCCCCGGTGATCGACGCCGACGCCGAGGACGTCTCGGCCGCCATCGCCTTCACCGCCGTGCTGGGCGTGGGGGTGGTCCTGCTGCTGCCCCTGCTGGGAGCGGCGCTGCAACTCGGCGACGTCCGCTACGGCGTCCTGGCCGGCCTGACCGTCTATGCCGTGCCCCAGGTCCTGGCCGCGACCATGCCCGTGGGCGCCGTGGCGACCCAGGCCGGGACGTTGATCAAGCTGGTGCGGGTGCTGATGCTGGGGCCGGTCTGTCTCGGTCTGGCGATCCTCACAGCCTTTCGCCGTCGCGAGAACGAGGCGGTCGCGATGTCACCAAGGCGCGGCGTCGCCCCGCACCAACTGGTCCCGTGGTTCATCATCGGCTTCCTGCTGATGATGCTCGCACGCTCGCTGGACCTGATTCCGGCCGCCATCCTGCCGATGCTGGCGCAGACCGCCACCGTCCTGACCGTGCTCTCCATGGCGGCCCTCGGGCTCAGCACCGACGCACGGGCGGTGGCCCGGTCGGGGGTCCGCATCGCTTCGGTGGTGATTCTGTCGCTGCTGGCGTTGACGGGTCTGGCGCTGGGTTTGATCTACCTGCTGGCGCTGGCCTGAGGTCCGGTCTGAACCCGGGCCAGCCGGTCCGCCAGCCCCTCGATCCGCTTGCGGATATCCGGCACGGCGGTCGTTTCCCAATAGGCGGCGCGAGCGGGAGGACCGAGGGCGAACAGGCGGACGTCGGGCGACCCATCGGCGGTCAGGAGCCGGCCTTCCGCGTCCAGATCCAGCCCGATGCCCACGGGATCAAGCCGCGCCCGGCGCGCCCTGATCAGGGCGCCGGTCAAGGGATCGTCCAGCGCCGCATGGCCGGGACCGGTGCAGTCGATAAGCCATTGGCCGGTGATCGGGGGCCGGGCTGATCCTGCACGCGGACGCAGATGCAGCGTCACGCCGCCGGCCCCGGCCTCGATCCGCTCCACCCGACCCGCAGTGATGCTGAGACGGCCGGCGGCCTCCAGCCGGCTCATGGTCTCGTCGACTCCGGCGGGAATGCGATGGCGGTGAACATCCCACCATGGACGCAGATGCCTTAGCCAGCGCGCGCGTGTTTTCGCGTCCGCCTCGGCCCAGAGGCGCGCTGTGACGGGGCGCAGCCCCTCCATTACGCCGCGCCATCCGCCGTCCGACGCCAGCCGCCGGGCTTCCGCCAGTCGCCTGGACAGGGGGCCGGTCAGCATGGCCCCGGTCGGCGGCTGCGGATGGTCGTGACCCGCGCCGTGGACCCGGGGCGTCAGCCCGCGACGGGACAAGACCTTGATCGGACCCTTGCGGCCCTTGGCGTCGAGCCAAAGGGCCATGTCGACCATCGTCAGGCCTGAACCGACGATGATCACCTCATCCTCCGGCCCGATCCGTTCCAGCGCCGCCAGGGCCCAGGGGTCCGTGATGACGCGGCGCGATCCTGCCCCGACGGTTTTCGGGGCGGGGTTGCCGGTCGCCAGCACCACCGCGCGAGCCCTGAAGACCCTGCCGTCGGCCAGGCGCACGCCGTCGTCCTCGACCGCCGCGACGTCGCCGGTGACGAGTTCGATCATCCCGGGATGCGCCAGCCGGGCCGCGTTCAGCCGGTGCTGCAGATATTCGCCGTACAGCCTGCGCGGCGCGAACCCGTCCGGGTCCGCATGCTGCGGGCAGTTGTCCTTCAGCCAGTCGACGAAATCGTCCGGCTTCCCCTCCACCGCACTCATCCGGTCGGAGCGCACATTGAGAAGGTGCCTCTCGAACGGCGTCGAATAGGCCAGTCCCGGTCCGAAGGCCCCCGTCCGGTCGACCAGGCTGGAGGCGACGCCGCGTTCCGCCAACCGGGCGGCCAGCATCGCGCCGGAGAAGCCGCCGCCCACGATCACGACCGGCTGCACGTCCTCGACCACCCGTCCCCCATCGATCGCTTCAGAGCTCCTGATTATAGGCCCCGATCTCGGGGTATCTGGCCAGACGCGGCTTCACCTCTTCACGGAACAGTGCGCGCATGTCGGCGTCCGAGCGCATGCTCTCGACCACCACCACCAGCTCCGGCTTGTTGGATGAGGCGCGGACCAGCACCCATGATCCGTCTTCGAGGTGCACCCTCACGCCGTTGACAGTGATCGCCTCGACGATCTTCCGCCCGAGGATCGAGCCGCCCGCGTCGGCCAGGGCCTGATACTCGGCCACGATCCGCTCCAGCACCTCATACTTCAGCTCGTCGTCGCAGTGCGGCGACATGGTCATGGAGGTCCAGGCGTCGGGCAGGGCGGTCTTCAACTGCGACAGGGTCTTGCCGGGATTGCGATCCAGCATGGCCAGGATGGCGCCGGCGGCGACGATGCCGTCGTCATAACCCCGTCCAATCGGGGCGTTGAAGAAGAAATGGCCCGACTTCTCGAACCCGGCCAGCGCCCCCAGTTCTGCGGTCTTGCGCTTGATATAGCTGTGGCCCGTCTTCCAGTAGACGACGTCCGCGCCGTTCGACTTCAGCACCGCGTCGGTCTTGTAGAGCCCGGTCGATTTCACATCGACAACGAAGGTGGCGTTCGGATGCAGGGCCGACAGGTCGCGGCCCAGCATCAGGCCGATCTTGTCGGCGTAGATCTCCTCGCCGGTGTCGTCGACCACGCCGCAGCGGTCGCCGTCGCCGTCGAAGCCCAGCGCCAGTTCGGCCCCCGTCTCGCGCACCCGGGCCGCCATCTGCATCAGCATGGCGTGGTCTTCCGGGTTCGGATTGTATTTCGGGAAGGTCCAGTCGAGGTCGGTATCCATCTCGATGACCTCGGCCCCCATCCGTCGCAGGGCCTCTGGCGCAAAGGCCCCCGCCGTGCCGTTGCCGCAGGCGGCCACGACCTTGATCGGCCGGCTCAGCTTCACCTTGGCGGTGATCTCTTCCAGATAGCGTTCCCGGAAGCCCTCGACCCGGGTCAGGGCGCCGCCGGGGCGGCCGACCCCTTCGCCGTTCAGGACGATGTCCTTCAGCCGCCCGATCTCGTCGGGGCCGAAGGTCAGGGGCGGCTGGGCGCCCATCTTGACCCCGGTCCAGCCGTTCTCATTGTGGCTCGCCGTGACCATGGCGACGCAGGGGGCGTCCAGGGCGAACTGGGCGAAATAGGCCGTCGGCGACAGGGCCAGGCCGATATCCAACACCTCCATCCCGCCTTCCAGCAGGCCGAGGATCAGCGCCTGTTTCACGCTCAGCGAATAGGAGCGGAAGTCATGGCCGACGACGATCCGCGGCGTCTGGCGGATTTCGTGGACATAGGTGGCCAGGCCCAGACCCAGGGCCTGGATGCCCAGCAGATTGATCTCCTTCTCCAGGATCCAGCGCGCGTCGTATTCCCGGAACCCCGTCGCCTTGACCAGCGGCGTGGTCTCGTATTCGGCCGTGTTGGGGCGCAGGTCGGAGCGGGGCTTTTGCATCGGGAGCCTTGGGAGAAGCGGGTTACAGCTCGGCTATAGGGCGCCGCGCGCCGCGCGGACAACAACGCGCAGCCGTCGGCAAGGCTGCGAGGCCGGATCGCCCGCTCCTCGTCTTGACCCGCGCCGCCGCCGGTCCTACCCCCCAACCAACCGCCCGGAGACCCGAATGCCCCGTCTGATCCTGCTGCGTCACGGCCAGAGCCAGTGGAACCTGGACAACCGCTTCACCGGCTGGGTCGATGTCGACCTGACCGCCGAGGGCGAGGCCCAGGCGCGGCGCGCCGGCGAACAGATCGCCGCGGCCGGCTTCCGGCCCTCGGTCATGTTCACCTCGGTGCTGAAGCGGGCGACGCGAACCGGAGCCCTCGCCCTGGACGCCGCCGGGCTGCGCGATGTGCCGGTGATCAACGACTGGCGGCTGAACGAGCGCCACTACGGCGGCCTGACCGGCCTCAACAAGGCCGAGACGGCGGCGACCCACGGCGAGGACCAGGTGAAGATCTGGCGCCGCAGCTATGACATTCCGCCCCCGCCCCTGGCCCCGGGCGGCGAATGGGATTTCGCCGGCGATCCCCGCTACGCCGGCCAGGCCATCCCCGACACCGAAAGCCTGAAGACCACGCTGGACCGCGTCCTGCCCTATTGGGACGAAGCGATCGTCCCGCGCCTGAAAGCCGGCGAGGATGTGCTGATCGCCGCCCACGGCAACTCCCTGCGCGCTATCGTCAAACACCTGTTCGGCGTGCCGGACGACCGGATCGTCGAGGTGGAGATCCCGACCGGCAATCCGCTGGAGATCGATCTCGACGCCGGACTGCACCCTGTCGGCGCGCGGTATCTCGACCCGGCGCGCGCGGCCGAGCTTCCGCCTCTCGGAGCCGGGGCATGACCACGCCGCAGCAGGTCTCCGACGATATCAGGTTCATGGGCCGGGCCATCGCCCTGGCCCGGGACCGCATGGGCCAGACCTGGCCCAATCCGGCGGTCGGATGCGTGATCGTCAGGGACGGCGAGATCGTCTCCGAGGCGGCCACAGCTCCGGGCGGGCGGCCCCACGCCGAGGAGCAGGCCGTGCCCGCCGCCGGCGACCGCGCGCGCGGCGCCACCGCCTATGTGACCATGGAGCCCTGCGGCGCCCGCTCCTCGGGCCGCACCTCCTGCTCCCATTTCCTGATGGACGCGGGGATCGGCCGGGTCGTGGTGGCCGCGGTCGATCCCTCGCCCTTCGCCTCGGGCCGCGGCGTCGATCGCCTGACCAAGGCCGGGCTGCAGGTCGAGACCGGCCTGCTCTCGGCGGAGGCGGCGGTCCTTTACGAGGGCTATCTTCACAGGGTCGAGACCGGCCGTCCCATGGTCCGGATCTCTGCCGACGGGACCGGCTTCGACGCCCGGTTCGCCGCCTCGGCCAAGGCCGACCTGACCACCGAGCTGAAGCGCCTGGGCGAGGCCGGCTACACCCGCGTCTGGGTCAGTCCCGGCGAACTGGCCGACGCCCTGGCCGAGCAAGGTCTTCTGACCCTCTGAGTTCCGCCGAATTCGGCCGGTCCTACAAACGCTTCCTTAAGCGGAGGCGTGCCATATCGGGATCATGTCGGAGAACGCCGTCCCATCAGCCGCCAGAAGGCGCATCACCCAGACCGAGCTGGACGCCATCTGCGCCCGGCACGATCGGCTTTGGCAGGCCAAGCCGGGCGGCGCCCGCGCGGTCCTCGCCTGGCTCGATCTGTCCGGTCTCTCGCTCAAGGGCCGCAACCTGGCCGACGCGGATTTCGCCGCCGCCAGCCTGATCGGGACTGACCTGTCGGGCGCCAAGCTCGACAACGCCACCTTCTTCGGCGCCGACATGCAGGACTGCCTGCTGGTCGAAGCCAGCCTGCGCCGCACCGACCTGCGCGGCGCCTGCCTGCGGGGCGCGGACCTGACCGGCGCCGACCTGTTCGAGGCCGACCTGCGCGAGGGCACGATCGCCGCCGCCGACGCCAAACTGGGCTTCAAGATCGTCGAGGCCAAGTCGCGCAACGAGACCGAGGCCCAGGGCGCCTGCCTCGCCGGGGCCAATCTGGAACGCTCCAAACTCACCGGAATCGTGGCCGTGGCGGCGGACTTCTCCGACGCCATCATGAAGGACTGCAAGATGGTCCGGGCCAACCTGAAACAGGCCAGCTTCCGCGGCGCCGACCTGTCCGGCGCTGACCTGTCCGGCGCCGACCTGTCCGGCGCGGATCTCCGCGACGCGGTCCTGGTCGGCGTCAAGAGCGCCATGTGGCGGACGGACGGGGCCAATATGGCCGGCGCCCTGACCGACGAGCGCTCTTCCGGCAGCCCGGTCGGCAAGATGCCCGCCGCCGAGATGCTGGCTGAGCACGCCCAGTGGTGTGAAACCGGCGGCCTGGAGGGGCGACCCTCCGTCTTTGACGGCGTCGACCTGCGGGCGCTGCGCTCGATCCACGGCTACAATCTGACGGCTCTGTCGGCCCGGGGCGCGGTCTTCTACGGCCTCGACATGGAGGGGGTGCAGCTTCAGGGCGCCCACCTGGAGGACGCGGACCTGCGTTCCGTCAATCTGAAGGGCGCCGACCTGCGCGGGGCGCGCCTGACGAGAGCCCGGCTGAACGGCGCCGACCTGCGCGGCGCCCAGCTGGGGCCGTTGATGATCGGCGCCGACCGGCTGCTGTCTGCCGACCTGACCGGAGCCTGCCTGCGCGGAACCGACCTCTCGGGCGCCGACCTCAATCGCGCGGTCATGACCGGGGCGGACCTCACGCGGGCCGTGATGTTCGGCGCCTGTCTGCGCCAGGCCGACCTGACCGACGCCAACACCAGCGGGGCGCGAGGCCTCGAGATCATGGACGCCGTTGCATGACCTTCGTTCGCCGGTCTCTGTCCCAGGGCGACCTGGATATGTTCATGGCGGCGCATGAGCGTCTGGTCGAGGGCCGCCCCGGGGGGCGCCGGCTGGCGCTGAAATTCGTCGACCTCAACGGGCTGGACCTGTCGGGACGCAACCTGGCCGAGGCCGACTTCACCGGCTCCGCGCTGGAAAACGCCAAACTCGTCGGGGCCCGAATGAACGGCGCCGTGCTGTTCTGCGCCGACCTGCGAGGCTCGGACTTCACCGGCGCCCAGCTGGTGCGGGCGGACCTGCGCGGCGCCTGCCTGCGCGGCGCCAGCCTGATGAACGCCGACCTCACCCGGGCCGACTTCCGCGAGGGCGTCATCGCCGTGCCCCACGCGACCAAGGGATTGGCGGCGGTCAGGCACGAGACCCGCCAGGGCATCGCCGACGGCGCGACCTTCGCCGGCGCCACCCTCGACGGGATCCATTTCGACGGACTCAACGCGGTCAAGGCGGACTTCTCCGATTGTTCGATGCGCGGCGCCATGCTGACCGGAGCGAACCTGAAGGAGGCCAATCTGACCGGCGCCATGCTGGAAAACGCCTCGGTGGACGGCTGCAATCTGGAGGGCGCGCGCCTGACGGGGGCGATCCTGACCGGGGTGGCGTTTGAACGGGCCAAAATCACGCGCACAGACATGACCGGCGTGCTCCGCAGTCCGAGCGTCGACGCCCGGGCCCGCGCTGAAGGTCTGGCGGAACGGGCGCTGGACGCCAACGCCTGGGCCGAAAGCGGCGGCGTATTCGGTCAACCGGCGATGTTCGACGGCGAGGATCTGCGTCCGCTGGGCGACCGTCTGAAGGGCTTGCGGCTGCCCGGCCTCAGCGCCCGACACGCCTGCCTCGCGGGCATGGACCTCAGGGGCGTCGGCCTTCAGGGCGCGGGGCTGGAAGGGGCGGATCTGCGCGGCTGCGACCTGCGCGGGGCCGACCTCAGGGGCGCGCGCCTGAACGGCGTCCTGCTGAACAAGGCCGACCTGCGCGGCGCCAATCTGGCGGCCCTGGCGCTCGGCAAGGACCGCTCGATGCCGGTCATGCTGATCGAGGCCAATCTTCGCTTCACCCGACTGGAGGGCGCCGATCTCGAAGGGGCCCGGCTGGACGGCGCCGATGTTTCGGGCGCCCGGATCGACGCCGCCTCACTGACCGATGAGCAGCGAATGGCGCTCTCGTCGCGGGCCGCCATCGCCGCCTGATCCCGCGCGCGAAAAAGGGGCGACGCGAACGCCGCCCCTCGGTTGCTCGCCTGACGCTCGCCTCGCGGAGGCTCGCTTCTTGAGGCGGGTCTTGTGAGGCCTCAGGCCGCTTTGGACTTCTTGCCCTCGATCAGCGGCTTGGCCGAGGCCGGAACGCCGATCTCGATGCGGCGCGGCTTCAGCGCCTCCGGCAGTTCGCGGGCCAGTTCGATCGACAGCAGGCCGTCGGCCAGGTCCGCGCTCTTGACCACGACATAGTCGGCCAGCTGGAACCGGCGCTCGAAGTCGCGCTCGGCCAGACCGCGGTGCAGATAGGTCCGCCCGGCGCCGGCGTCGTCATTGGCCGTCTTGCGGCCGGTGACGGTGAGCAGGTTCTCCTTGACCTCGAGGGTCAGCTCATCCGGCTTGAAGCCGGCGACGGCGATCTCGATGCGGTAGGCGTTCTCGCCCGTTGTCTCGATATTGTAGGGCGGCCAGCCGTTTTCCTGGCTGGTGCGCGCGGCGCTTTCCAGCAGGCCCGCCAGACGGTCGAAGCCGACGGCGGAACGGTACAGCGGGGTGAAATCATAGGTACGCATGGGTCATCCTCCTGAGGATCAGCAAGGTTGAACCGTCCCAGCGATTTGGCCCGGGACGGCGGTGGGAGTTCAGCCCGGTCGGCCCGATGATCGGCCCCGTCCGGTCTGGAGGCCCCGAAATCGGCGGCCTCAAAGCCGATGTGGGAAGCGCTGTGAAACCGTCAAGGGGCGCCGCCCCCGCGCCAATCTGTCGCCGGTCGGTCGTCATGGCTTGCCCCCCGCCCCAGACGCCTTAGGGTTCGCCGGAAATTCGCCCAGGAGACCATCGATGCGCCTGCTCGCCCTTGTCATGACGACCGCGCTGGCCCTGCCGGCCCTGGCCGCCGCCCAGACCCTGCCCGCCATGCCGACGCTGGATGAATCCCCCGCGCAGCGCACGGTCCGCCGCGCCGCCATGACGCCGCCGGTGCTGCAGGAAGACACGGCGCTCCAGGCCGCCATCGGCTCCGCCGCCCGGCCCGCCGCCGATGTGGCGCGCGACGTCTATCGCCACCCGTTCGAGACCCTGACCTTCTGGGGCCTGACCCCCGGATCGACGATTGTCGAGATCGAGCCGGGCCGCGGCGGCTGGTGGAGCGCCATCCTGCAGCCCTATGCCGAAGCCACCGGCGGAACCTATGTGGCGGTCAGCCGCCCGCTGGAGAGCATGGGCGTCGAGGACGGGACCGCCGACATGATCGTGGTCGCCCGCGCCTTCCACAACTGGCACCGCTCGAATCCGCAGCGGACCGGCCCCTATCTGGAGGCCTTCTTCAAGGCGTTGAAGCCCGGCGGCGTGCTGGCCGTCGAACAGCACCGCAGCGTCGACGGCCTCAACCCCGACGTCACCGCCCCGACCGGCTATATGCCGGAAAGCCATGTCATCCGGGCCGCCCAGGCCGCCGGCTTCGTGCTCGAGGCCCGCAGCGAGCTGAACGCCAATCCCAGGGATGATCACGACCATCCCTTTGGCGTCTGGACCCTGCCGCCGGTCCGCACCAGCGCCCCACGCGCCAACAACGCCACCGACCGGCCCACGCCCCTGACGGAGGCTGAACGCGCCGAGTATGACGCCATTGGCGAAAGCGACCGTATGACCCTGCGATTTCGCAAGCCGGGATGATGTCCGCCCGGGCCGGGAACCGTTTTGACCGGGCTTGGGAACAGGGTTAAGGCCAGCCGTTGGGCGGCTGGTCTGAAACGTGCAGGATCGGCCTCCAGGGGAACTGGATGATTAATTCGAGACAGGGATGGCGGCTGCCGTTGTCGCGTCGGGGCGTACTGTCCGGCGCTGCGGCCTTGACGCTGACCGGTCTCGCCGCCTGCGGCCGCAAGGAAAAGACCGCCGAACCCCCGCCCACGCCTGACGGGCCGCCCCAGGGCTCGCTGGAATGGGCCGTGGCCGG
The DNA here is from genome assembly GCF_030160755.1 of Brevundimonas denitrificans. Classification (GTDB taxonomy): domain Bacteria; phylum Pseudomonadota; class Alphaproteobacteria; order Caulobacterales; family Caulobacteraceae; genus Brevundimonas; species Brevundimonas denitrificans. The sequence continues at coordinate 40,622 of NZ_BSOY01000011.1, forward strand.
CCCGTGGCGCGCCCAGGACAAGGTTCGCGACGCCGCCCGGCATCCCATGGAGACGCTGCGCTTCTTCGGCCTTCAGCCGCGCATGACGGTGGTCGAATTCTGGCCGGGCAGCGGCTGGTGGACGGAAATCCTCGCCCCCTACCTCGCCGAAGGCGCCGGCAAATACGTCGCCGCGGGCTTCCAGACCGGGCCGGGCGCCGACCCGTCCCAGGTGGCGTTGATGGCCGCCTTCCAGCAGCGGTTCACCAATGATCGCCGCCTGTACGGCGAAATCGAGCTTTCCGCCTTCGGACCGACCTCCGGTCCGGTGACGGCGGCGGGCTCGGCGGACATGGTCCTGTTCATGCGCAGCATCCATGCGTGGATGGCGGCCGGAATCGCCGAAAAGGCCTTCGCCGACGCCTATGCCGCCCTGCGTCCCGGCGGGGTGCTGGGTATCGAACAGCATCGCCTGGGCCCGGAAGAGGATCAGGATCCCGCGGCTGCGAACGGATACGTCCAGGAGGCGTTTGTGAAGCAGTTGGCGGCGGAAGCGGGTTTCGCCTTTGTCGCCGCCTCGGAAATCAACGCGAATGAAAGGGATACCAAGGATCATCCGTTCGGCGTCGAGACCCTGCCGCCCATGGGGCTGACGGCGCCGCGCGGTTCGCCGCCGAATCCGGCCTTCGATCGGTCGAAATACGATGAGATCGGCGAGAGTGACCGCATGACCTTGAGATTCAGGAAGCCAGAGTGAACCGAGCCGCCGCCTATGCCGCCAATGCGCCCCTGATGGGGGTCCCGGGCGCGTCCGCGCCTCCCGGCGGCGTGGGCGAATGGTTCCGCGGCGCCGGCGGCCTGCGCCTGCGCGCCGCCTTCTGGACGCCGTCCACCCTGGTTGCGAAAAAGCCGCGGGGGACCGTGGTCGTCAGCCCCGGCCGCACAGAGCCGATCGAGAAATACTATGAGCTCATCGGCAATTTCCTCGCCCGCGGCTGGTGCGTCCTGGCCCACGACTGGCGCGGCCAGGGGCTTTCCGCCCGTCTGCTGCCGGATCGGCTGAAGGGCCATGCCCGTGCGGTCGAGGAATTCCTCGACGACTACGCCCGCCTGCTCGACGCCTATGAGACGCGCGCGCCCAAACCGTGGGTCATGGTCGGTCATTCCATGGGCGGGACGCTGAACCTCATGACGCTCGAGGGCGGCGAGAGCCGGTTCGCCGGCGCCATCCTGTCCAGCCCCATGCTGCGCATCAAGACCGGCAAGCGGTCGATGTGGTCGGTCAAACTGGCCGTTCGCTGGAACCTGCGCCACGGCAAGGCCGGGGACTATGTGCTCGACGACGCCGACGATCCGTTCGACCACACCTTCGAGAAGGACGCCCTCACGTCCGACGAAAGCCGCTACGAACAGTGGCGGCAGCAGCTGTACGCCTGCCCGCACCTCGCGGTCGGCGGCCCGACCTGGGGCTGGCTGGCCTTCGCCCTGGACGCCGGCGAACGCTCGCTGAAGCCCAAGGCGCTGAAGGCGGTGCGCATCCCTGTCGCCATCGTCCAGGCGGCCGAGGACGACCGCGTCTGGAAACAGACCAACAAATGGGCCGCCAAACGCCTTGGCCGGGGCCGCTACGTCGAGATTCCCGGCGCCAAGCACGAGATCATCATGGAGGCCGACGACATGCGCGCGGTCTTCCTCGACGAGTTCGACGCCATGGGGGCCTATGTCTCGCCGGTCGAGGACCTGTCCCCGGTGGCGGTTCCCCCGGCGCCCGAGCCGGTCAGCGCGTCCGAGCCGAACGAAGCGGCCTGATTCCTGAATTCCGCTCATCCCGGCGAAAGCCGGGACCCAACGGAATTTTACAGCGCCGCGCGCCTCAGCGTCACCAGGGCCTGCTCGCGGATGCCGACATCGCCCACGGCCAGAATCTGGCCGCTTCCGTCCGGCGTCTCGCCGCGCCAGTTGGAGACCGCGCCGCCCGCCGCCTCGATCACCGGCGCCAGGGCCGACCAGTCCCAGACCTTGAGCCCGCTCTCGACCACCAGGTCGATCCGGCCCGCGGCCAGCATGGCGTAGGCATAGGCGTCGCAGCCGAGACGGGCGAGGCGCGCGGCGGCCCGCACCTGGGTCCAGGCGCCCAGTTCGGCGCCGGTGAACAGGTCGGGATCGGTGGTGGCGATGAGCGCCTCGGTCAGGCGAGCGCAGGACCGCACGGCCAGAGGCGTCTCCGTCCCGCCCTTGAGCAGGCGCGCGCCCGAGGGACCGCCCAGGAAGATTTCATCCAGATACGGCTGACCGATGATTCCGACGGCCGGCCGGCCCTCGCTGCGCAGGGCGATCAGATTGGTCCACAGCGGCAGGCCGGCGATGAAGGCGCGGGTGCCGTCGATGGGGTCGAGAATCCAGACGTGATCGGCGTCCGGCCGGTCCTCGCCATATTCCTCGCCGATGACGCCATGGTCGGGATAGCGGGCCGCGATCAGTCTGCGGATCGCCGCCTCGGCCTCGTGGTCGGCCTGGGTCACCGGATCGAAGGCGCCGGGGCCGCCCTTGTCCGCCTCCTCATACGCGCCGCGGAAATACGGCAGGGAGACGCGGGCGGCCTCGCGGGCCAGGTCGATGGCGAACAGTTCGTACTCGGTCATGGAAGGCAAGCCAGTGGTTAGTGGCCAGTGACTAGTGGCTAGGGTCGCGCAGGACCAGCCCCGGCTTCGTACCGCCGGCGCCGCTACGCCATTTCCTGGCCACTAGCCACTAATCACTCGCCACTTCTTCACGCAGCGTCGCCCTCGGCGTGCAGCGACTTGGCGAGGTCGAGCAGGCGGCGGCGCGGGCGCTCGCCCAGTTGATAATAGGCCTGGATCAGGTCGAGGGTTTCTTTGCGGGAAAACATCTCGCCGCCCTGGTTGGCCGCCTCCCGGCGCTCGATGGCTTCTTCCAGACCGTCGTAAAAGTAGCTGACGGGCGATTCCAGCGCCTCGGACAACTGCCACAGACGCGCGGCCGAGATGCGATTGGCGCCGCACTCGTATTTCTGGATCTGCTGAAAGCGGATGCCGACCTGGGTGGCCAGCTGCTGTTGCGTCAGGCCCAGCAGACGCCGGCGACGGCGCAGGCGGCGGCCCAGGTGAAGGTCGATATCGGTGGCCATGGCCCCATTTCCCCTTGTTGGCGGGCTGTCCCGAAGCGGGACGGCTCGCCCTTCAAGTGGCAAGCACCATGCCGCGCTCGCGTGACGGGGGATTGTCAATGAGCAGCGTTTTGCGACCGGACGCGCAACCGTTGCCGCACCAGCGCATTACCGCGACAGAGCGATCGCGCTTGGGAATGTCAGGAGAGACACTATGGGCTTGGGAATCATTGGCTGGATCGTCATCGGTATTGTGGCCGGCTGGCTGGCTGAAAAAGTCATGGGCCGCAGCCACGGCCTGGTCACGAACCTGATCGTGGGCATCGTCGGCGCCCTGATCGGCGGCTTCATCGCCGAGAATCTGCTGGGACAACCGGTCGGCGGCTTCAACGTCGTGACCCTGCTGGTCGCCTTCCTCGGCGCCTGTCTGCTGCTGTTCCTGCTGGGTCTGGTGAAGCGTCGCGCCTAAGCGACACAACGCCTGAAACGACGAAGGGCGGCTCCTCGCGGAGCCGCCCTTTTTCTTGTCCGGTGCGCCGGTATCAGGCGCCGGGCTTGTCCGGCGTGGTCGTTTCGCCTTCACCGGGGGCCGGCGCAGCGGCCGCTTTCGAAGCTGCGTCCGGCGCGGCCGGAATCGACGGCGTCGGGGTCGACGGCGTCACGGCCGGCTCTTCCGGCATGGGCGGAGCGGCCGGTTCAGCCACGTCCGCGGCCGAGTCGGTGATCGACGGGGCGGCGGTGAACTGGGCGCTGGTCCAGCCGACCGCGACGCCTTCGCCGTCCTGGCGCACGCCGCCGGAGACCGGGACGCCGCGCAGAACGCCGTCGGCCCCGCGCACGGTCAGTTCCTGGCCGGCTTCAGTGTTGCGGGCGCCTTCCAGCTGGCCCAGCACCGTCCCGTCCGAACCCTTGACGTCGGAGCCGGGCTGAAGGGTCAGGGTGGGCTGCTCAGCGGCGGGCTGGGCGGCGGCGGCCGGGGCGGGTTCCTGGGTTTGCGGGGCCGTGCCGTCCTGGGCGAACGCGGGAGCGGTCATGAGGAGCAGGCCGGCGACGCCAGTAAGGAGCGCGGTCTTTCGCATGATGTCTGCCTTGTCTACGCGAGCGGGGAGGGCTCGCACCGAATGGCTAACACCATGAGCGGGGCGTTGTTTCGTCCGCCCCGAAATGACCTTGGGTCTGCCCGGTTTGGCCGATTCCCGCTCGCGGACCGCCACATCGGCGGCCCAGCGAGACTGCCCTATTCCTCGCGGACGCGCTTCTTGCGGAACGAGGGGTTCAGCACGGCCTTGCGCAGGCGGATCGACTTGGGCGTGACCTCGACCAGTTCGTCCTCCTCGATATAGGCGATGGCCTGTTCCAGCGACGGACGGCGGGGCGGCGTCAGGCGCACGGCCTCATCCTTGCCGGCGGCGCGGATGTTGTTCAGCTGCTTGGCCTTCATCGGATTGACGTCGAGGTCGTCCCAGCGGGCGTTCTCGCCGATGATCATGCCCTGGTAGGTCTTCTCGCCGCCGCCGACAAACATGATGCCGCGGTCCTCGAGGTTCCACAGCGCGAAGGCGGCGGTCTCGCCGTCGCCGTTCGAGACCAGCACGCCCTTCAGACGGCCCTCGATGGCGCCCTTGTGCGGCTCATAGTGGCTGAACACGCGGTTCAGCACGCCCGACCCGCGCGTGTCGGTCAGGAATTCGCCCTGGTAGCCGATCAGCGAGCGCGACGGCGACTTCAGCGTCAGGCGCGTCTTGCCGGCGCCCGACGGGCCCATGTCCTTCAGCTCGGCCTTGCGGGCCGACAGCTTCTCGATGACCACGCCGGTGTATTCGTCGTCGACGTCGATGACGACGTCCTCGATCGGCTCCAGCCGCTCGCCGTTCTCGCCGGTTTGATAGACCACGCGGGGGCGCGAGATCGACAGTTCGAAGCCTTCGCGGCGCATGTTCTCGATCAGCACGCCCAGCTGCAGTTCGCCGCGGCCGGCGACCTCGAAGGCGTCCTTGCCGCCGGTCTCGGTGACGCGGATGGCGACGTTGGCCTCAGCCTCCTTCAGCAGGCGGTCGCGGATGACGCGCGACTGGACCTTGTCGCCCTCGCGGCCGGCCAGCGGGCTGTCGTTGACCGAGACGGTCATGGAGATGGTCGGCGGATCGATCGGCTGGGCGGGCAGGGCGTCGGTGACTTCCAGGGCGCACAGGGTGTCGGCCACCGTGGCCTTGGACATGCCGGCGATGGCGACGATGTCGCCGGCCTCGGCGCTGTCCACCGGCTGGCGCTTCAGGCCGCGGAAGGCCAGCACCTTGGTGATGCGGCCCTGTTCGATGATCTTGCCGTCGCGCGACAGGGCCTTGATGGCCATGCCCGGAACGGCCTTGCCGCTCTCGATCCGGCCGGTCAGCAGGCGGCCCAGGAAGGGGTCGCTCTCGATCAGCACGTTCAGGATCTGGAACGGCTTGTCCTTGTTCTCGACGACCTTGGGCTCGGGCACGTGTTTGACGATCAGCTCGAACAGCGCGTTCAGATTGTCGCTGGGCTTGTCCAGATCCATCGTCGCCCAGCCGGCGCGGCCCGAGGCGTAGATGTGCGGGAAGTCCAGCTGCTCATCGGTCGCGCCGATGGCGGCGAACAGATCGAAGGCGGCGTTGTGGACCTTGTCGGGATCGGCGTGGGGCCGGTCGACCTTGTTGATGCAGAGGATCGGCTTGAGGCCCATCTTCAGCGCCTTGGTCAGCACGAATTTGGTCTGGGGCATGACGCCCTCTTCGGCGTCCACCAGCAGGACGCAGCCGTCCACCATGCCCAGGATGCGCTCGACCTCGCCGCCGAAGTCGGCGTGGCCGGGGGTGTCGATGATGTTGATGCGGGTGTCGCCCGTCTCGCCGTGCCACAGCACCGAGGTGCATTTGGCCAGGATGGTGATCCCGCGTTCCTTTTCCTGGTCGTTGGAGTCCATCGCCCGCTCGGACTGGGCCTCATTGGCTCGGAAGACGCCCGACTGGGCCAGAAGCTGGTCCACCAGCGTGGTCTTGCCGTGGTCGACGTGGGCGATGATGGCGACGTTGCGCAGATTCATTTGACTATCAGACGTGCAAGGCGGCCGGCCCGGTCGAAACGTTGGGGCGGCCGCTGGGTTCAGGCGACGGTGCGGGGAGCGCGCGCCTCTTACAGGGGCGCACGCGGAAACGCCAGTGCGTGACGAACACGCACCGGCGTAACGGCGGCTCTATGCCTCAGGAAAAGGGCGGCGCGAAGGCGATCAGACCTTCGCCGACCGGTTCCGCACCCAGCCGTAGAGCATGAGGGTCAGCACCGCGAAGGCCGCGATCCCCGCCAGCATCGCCGGCCAGGTCGAACCCTCGGGCAGCATGGCGAACGGCGCGTCATTGCCGGTCGACACGATCACCCCCGCCGTCATGACCAGGAACAGGCTCTCGCCGACGATCAGGCCGGACGCCAGCAGCACGCCCATCCGGCGGCCCACGTCGGCGAACCGGGTGTTCTTGATCGCCTTGTCGTAGACCCAGCCGCAGACCGCTCCGACGACCAGCATCGTGGTCACGGCGGCCGGCAGGTAGAAGCCGATGCCGACAGCCAGCGGCGGCAGTTTCATCCTGCCCCTGGTGGCGCCGTTCAGCACCGCGTCCAGCACGATGATGACCACGCCGATCGCCGCGCCGAGCCCGATCAGGTCCCAGCGCAGGTCGCCGCCGATCACCCCTCTCGCGAGGGCCGAGATCAGGGTCGCCTGGGGCGCCGCCAGCGGTTCGTCGGCGATGCCGACCGGTCCGCCCTCGAAGCCGAAGGCCTTGTTCAGCAGGTTCAGGATCAGCGGGATGACCACGGCGCCGGCGACGACGCCGACGATCAGGGCGGTCTGCTGCCGCCATGGCGTGGCCTGGACCAGCTGGCCGGTCTTGAGGTCCTGCAGGTTGTCATTGGCGATGACGGCCACGGCGAAGACGACCGAGGTCACGATCAGGGCGAAGGCCACCACCGACGGATCGGCGGGCAGGCCGGCCAGGGCCAGCACGCCCAGCATCAGCACCGAGGCGATGACGATGGCGAGGATGCCCACGCCCGACACCGGGCTGTTGGACGAGCCGATCAGGCCGGCCATATAGCCGCAGATGGCCGCCACGGCGAAGCCGATGAAGACCACATAGATCAGGCCGCCGCCGACCAGCAGGGCCGTCGAGCTCGCCAGGGTCGGATTGCCCTGGGCGAACCAGGCCAGGATGAAGCCGATGCCGATCAGGCAGGCGACCGACAGGCCGGCCACGATATTGATCGGAATGTCCTGCTCGGTCCGGTCCAGCACCTCTCCGCTCTGGCGGCGGCGGTTGGCGGCCAGGGCCGAGGTCAGGCCGCCGATCAGCGGCCCCGACAGCTTGATCAGGGTCCAGATGGCGGCGACGCCGATGACGCCGGCGCCCATGAATCGCACCTCGCGCCGCCAGACCGTGGTGGCGAGCTCCTCGGCGCCCACGCCGGCGGGCAGGGTCGTCGCGATGGACGGGATGCCGTTGGCCGTCAGCCAGGCGATGGTTTCGGGCGAGGTCAGGATCGGCACCGCGATCCCCCAGGCCAGAATCAGGCCGAACAGCTGGGCCAGGCCCACGCTCAGGCCGATCAGATGCCCGGCGCCCAGCAGGGCGAACTGCATGCCGAAGCCGATGCCCGTGGCGCCGCCGCCCAGCGAGGCCGGCAGTTTGACGAACCGCGCCGCCTCGCCGGCGAAGACCCGCCCGGCGACCAGCAGGGCGTAGCCGGCCGAAACGATGGAGCCCCAGATCACGACCCACAGTCCGGAGGCGTTCTCGCGCACGGCGCTCTCGGTCTGTTCGGCCCCGCGCGAGCCGACGGTCAGCACCTCGGCCGCGGCGACGCCCTCGGGATAGGGCAGGCCGGCGTCGACCACGAGGGCGCGGCGCAGAGGGATGGAGAAGGTCACGCCCAGCACGCCGCCGAAGACGCAGATCAGCACCGACTCCCAGAACGGGAACTCCAGCCACCAGCCGACCATGACCAGACCGGGCAGGACGAAGATGATGGAGCTCATGGCTCCGCCGACCGAGGCCACGGTCTGGACGGTCATGTTCTCCCAGATGGTCGAGTCCTTGAACATCCGCAGGATGGCCATGGAGATGACGGCCGCCGGGATGGCCGAGGCGAACGTCAGCCCGACCTTCAGGCCCAGATAGGTGTTGGCGGCGGTGAACACGACGGCCAGCAGACAGCCCAGCACAAGGGCGCGCAGGGTCAGTTCGATACGCTTGACGCCGCTCACGGGCGCCCTCGCGGGTGTATCGGTCATCCGGGTTCCTCTCCCTCTTTGGGCGGAGGTAAGCCGGAAAAGCGGTTAGTGGCTAGTGGTTAGTGATTGCAGCTTCTCTGCCGGCGGAAGGGCGGCGCGGACCGCGCCACGACACCGGCGCCGGCCAAGCCGCTAACCACCAGTCACTGGCCTCCCAGCCCCTCCCATTGACACCCGCCTCGCCCCGGCGGAGCCTCGCCGCAAACGGGGAGAACAAAGATGAAGCGGATCATGACGGCGACCGTGATCGGCCTGCTGTGCCTCGGCGGCGCGGCCGGCGCCCAGGACGCGCGTTCGCCCCTGGCGGATACGGTCGAGGCGCGTCAGGCGGCGATGATGCTGTCGGGCGTGGCCATGGGCTCCATCAAGGCGGCGATCGACGCCGGCCAGCCGATCGCCGGCCAGCGCTTCCCGACCCGCGCCCTGTCGCGCTGGGCCCATGCGGTCCCCGGCGCCTTCCCGGCCGGCAGCGGCGCCGAGGCGGGCGTCCGGACCAACGCCAAACCTGAAATCTGGAGCGACCGCGCCGGCTTCGAGGCCAGGGCCGCCGACTACGCCGCCGCCGCCGACCGCCTCGCCGAACTGGCCGCTGGCGAGGACGCCGCCGCCTTCGCCGCCCAATGGGCCGTCGTCCGCGCCAGCTGCCAGTCGTGCCATGATCGGTACAAGACCTGAAGGTCAGGCATCAGGCAGTAGGCATTAGGCAGCAGGAAAGCGGGAAGGGGCGCCGCCCGCTCGCGGCAGCTTCCCTCCGACCGGTTTCTGCTTCATCGCTCCTACTGCCTACTGCCTACTGCCTACTGCCTGGTCCCTCCCATGCCCGAACTCCCCGAGGTCGAAACCGTCCGTCGCGGCCTTGAGCCCGTGCTCACCGGCGCGCGCCTGACCCGCGTGCGCCAGAACCGGCCCGACCTGCGGTTTCCTTTCCCCGACCGGTTCGTCGAACGGCTGGAGGGGGCGACCGTCGAGCGGATCGACCGCCGCGCCAAATACCTGCTGATGCCGCTCTCGACCGGCGAGACATGGGTCAGCCATCTCGGCATGACCGGCCGTTTCACCCTCGACGGCGAACAACTTGGCGAGTTCGAGGAGGCCGCGCCCATCGCCGGCAAGCATGAACACATGAGCCTTTGCGCCGTGCGCGACGCCGTCACCACCCGCGTCGGTTTCGCCGACGCCCGCCGCTTCGGCTTCATGGGCCTGATCCCCACCGCCGAAGTCGAGGCCCATCCATGGTTCGCCGCCCTCGGACCCGAGCCGCTCGGCAACGGCTTCTCCGGCGCCCGCCTCGCCGAGGCCTTTGCGGGCAGGAAGCAGAACATCAAGGTCAGCCTGCTCGACCAGCGCAACGTCGCCGGCCTCGGCAACATCTATGTCTGCGAGGCCCTCTACCGCGCCCGCGTCTCTCCGCTGGTCGCCGCAGGCAAGGTCTCGAAGCCCCGCCTCGAAACCCTCGCTGCCGTGGTCCGCGACGTGCTCAACGAGGCCATCCTCGCCGGGGGCTCGACGCTCAAGGATTTCGCCAACGCCGACGGCGGCCAGGGCTATTTCCAGCACCGCTTCGACGTCTACGGCCGCGAGGGCCAGCCCTGTCTCGCGGAGGGTTGTTCGGGCGTGATCAAACGCACCGTGCAGGGCGGCCGCTCGACCTTCTGGTGCCCAGGGTGTCAGCGACGGTGACGCTTGGTGGTTAGTGGCTAGTGGCTAGTGGCTAGTGGCTAGTGGCTAGTGGCGAGTGGCTAGTGGAGAGTAGCCTGATCCACTACCCCGGCTCCACCAACCACTAGCCACTAGCCACTAGCCACTCGCCACTAGCCACTCCTCCTTGACCCACCGCATCATCCTGTTCCGCGGCATGAACACCGGCGGCGTCCGCGCCCCGGTCTCCGACCTGCGCGCCATGGCCGCCGACATGGGGCTGAAGAATCCCTGCACCCTCCTCGCCAGCGGCAACCTCGTCGTCGAGAGCGGCAAGGCGACGGACGCCCTCGAGCACGACATCGAAGCCGCCATGGAGAAGACCTTCGGCCTCAAGGTCGCCGCCATGGTCCGCACGCCCGACCAGTGGGCGAGCCTGGTCGCCGCCAATCCCTTTCCCGACGAGGCCGCCGCGCATCCGGCCAGGGTGGTGGCCATGGTCATGAAGGACGGGATCAGGGCCGGCGCCCTCGACGCCTGCCGCGAACTGGCGGAGGGCGGCGAATGCGTCGAGGCCATCGATGACGTCCTCTGGTTCTGGTTTCCGAACGGACAGGGCGAAAGCGGCATCTTCAAGAAGGCCACGCCCCGCCTGCTCGGCATGGGCACCGGCCGAAACTGGAACACCGTCCTCAAGCTGGCGGACATGGTCGGGCTGACGCGGTAAGGAGCGGGCCATGACCCACCGCCGCACCCACCTCTGGATCAGCCTCCTCGTCGGCCTCGCCGTCTGGGGCGTCTATTTCGGCCATTTCCTGCAGCAGATGCGTCGCGGCGAGACCGGCGGCCTGGCCCTGTGGTTCCTCGGCGCCCTCGCCGTGATCGTCCTCGCCGAGACCGTGGCCACCGGCCTGATCGCCTGGCTCTTCCGCCGCCGCGCCCGCGTGCTGGACGAGGGCCCGACCCTGGACGCGGCGCTGAAGGCCAGCCATGTCGCCCTTATGCTGCTGATCGGCCTGGCCCTGTCGGCGGCGGCGGCTCTCGCCTTCGCCGCCCTGTTCGGCTGGAGCCTCGACCTGTCCGGCGCGCGCGGCCAGGTCATCGCCGCCAACGCCCTGCTGGCCATGGTGGTGAGCGCGGAACTGCTGCGGGCAGGCCTGACGCTGGCGCTGATCCCGCGCCGCTGATCTTCCGCCGAAGGGCCGGGACGGATAGACAGTCCCCGAACGCGGAGCGCCCCCATGTCTGACACCTTCTCCACCCTGCTCATCGAACGCCACGCCGACGGCTATGCGGTGGTGACCCTGAACCGGCCCGAAGCCCTGAACGCGCTCAACTCCCAGCTCTTCAAGGATCTGGCCGCCTTTCTCGACGCGGTCGAGCATGACGACAGCGTCCGCTGCCTGATCCTGACCGGCTCGGGCGACAAGGCCTTCGCCGCCGGCGCCGACATCAAGGAGATGGCGGACCAGACCTACGCCCAGATGTACACGGGCAATTTCTTCGCCCTCGGCCACGACCGCATCACCCGCTTCCGCAAGCCCATCATCGCCGCGGTCAACGGCTTCGCCCTCGGCGGCGGCTGCGAACTGGCCATGCTGTGCGACTTCATCGTCGCCTCGGAGAAGGCCAAATTCGGCCAGCCGGAGATCAACCTCGGCGTCGCCCCCGGCATCGGCGGCTCCCAGCGCCTGACCCGCCTCGTCGGCAAGGCCAAGGCGATGGACATGGTCCTGACCGCCCGGATGATGGACGCCGCCGAGGCCGAACGCGCCGGCCTCGCCTCCCGCGTCGTCCCGCACGAGACCCTGCTGGACGAAGTCCGCAAGATCGCCGCGAAGATCGCCGCGCAAAGCCCGCTCGCCGTCATGGCCAACAAGGAAATGGTCAACGCCGCGCTGGAGACCACCCTGACCCAGGGCGTCCAGTTCGAACGCCGCCTGTTCCACAGCCTGTTCGCCTTCGAGGACCAGAAGGAGGGCATGGCGGCCTTCGTGGAGAAGCGGAAGCCGGTGTTCAGGGGGAAATGACTGCGATCGAGGACGACTGGCGCTACCAGAGCGCCGCGCACCTGCGGGGCCAGGCCTTCGTCTTCAAGCCCTACACACGATACCGGGAAGGGTGGGATCACGATCACTGCGCCGGCTGCGGGGACACGTTCGCCGAGGCGGCGGTCTCATCTGGCGCCCTGCATACCGGCTGGGCCGTTACCTCAGACTACGACAAGGGCGCGGACTACGAGTGGATGTGCGCGGATTGCTTCTCCTTGCTCAAGGACGCATTGGCGTTGACTCCGCGTTGACCCCCCAAGCCCTTTCCGCTATAGCCGCGCGCTCTTCGAGATTTCCCCGCCGTGGACCGTGCTCCGCGGCGTTTCCGTTCGTAAGGTTTGACTGATGGCCAACAATGCCGGCGCCAAGAAAGCGATCCGCAAGATCGCTGCCCGCACCGAAGTGAACAAGGCGCGCCGCACGCGCGTCCGCACCTTCCTGCGCAAATTCCAGGAAGCCGTCACGGGCGGCGACGCCGGTGCGGCGAAGACGGCCTTCATCGAGGCCCAGTCCGAGCTGATGCGCGCCGTCTCCAAGGGCGTGGTTCACAAGAACACGGGTTCGCGGAAAGTGGGCCGCCTGGCCGCCCAGCTGAAGAAGATGGCGGCGGCCTGATTTTTCGGACCCCGGACGGCCTTTCACAGGGCTGTCATGGTAAATATCAGCGATTCCAACGGCGAGGGCGCGAAGGCTCCCTCGCCGTTTGCACGTGCGCCGGTAACCTCTGTGAGGCCGATCAGCGCTCGCGTCTGTGGCGAAATACGGTTTTTCGTTGACTGTGTTTGGCTTTAGCGGAGTCAACAATTTTAACTGCAAATCGAGTCGCGAATCAGCGTTGACGCCCCCCTCGCCGGGGGTAAGTTCGGGGCGCTGACGCACTTCCATTCCCATACGGAATGAAGACGGCGCGGAACGTGTTTTCGTGTCGGCGTGAGACGCCTGTTCAAGAGTTCGACCCCACCCGCGCGGCGCCAGCTACGCGGGACAGGAGAAGTCGTCCCGGTTCCAGGCGTCTCAGAAGGGCGTCGGTTGATGGTTTCCAAGGGTGGCTTTGACGATGACGGGGAGCGCGCAAATGGCGGGGATGACGGATCCGGATCGCATCTGGACCGAGGCGGCGGGCCGTCTGCGCAGCGAGATCGGCGAGGGGCCCTTCAGCTCCTATATCGCCCCCTCGGCCGTGCGCGCCGACGGCGCCGGCCAGCTGATCCTCGTCACCCCCACCGCCTACGCCCGCGACTGGGTGCGCAAGAACGCCCTGCGCCGCATGAATGAGCTGTGGCTGGGTCTCGACGGGCTGTCGCGCCGCCTTGACGTCCGCTGCCGCGCCGAGATGGGCTCGACCCCCTCGGCCTCCCAGGTCGCCGCCGGCCGCGCCGAGGGCGCCGCCGTCATTCCGCTCCAGCCGATCCCCATGGCCACCGTGCCGCCCGTCGCCGACGGGGCCCGCGCCGTGCGCGCCGCCGGCCTGCAGGACCGCCTGACCTTCGACAGTTTCGTGGAAGGGCAGGGCAACGCCTTCGCCCTGGCCATCGCCAGACAGGCCGCGGCCTGGGCCGACGGCCATTTCAACCCGATCTTCTTCTGCGGCCCCTATGGCTACGGCAAGACCCACCTGCTCAACGCCATCGCCTGGGAGGCCCAGCGCCTCCGACCGGACGCCCGGGTCGTCTATCTGACCGCCGAACGCTTCCTCTCGACCTTCGTCCGCGCCGCCCAGGACCGCACCATGGCGGCCTTCAAGGACAGTCTGCGCAACGCCGACATGCTGCTGATCGACGACGTCCAGTTCGTCGGCGGCAAGGCCGGCACCCAGGAAGAGCTGCTCTCGACCCTGACCGCCCTGATCGAGGACGGCAAACGCATCGTCCTCTCGGCCGACCGCCCGCCCATGGCCCTGACCGAGGTCGAGCCGCGCCTGCGCAGCCATCTGGCCTCGGGCCTGACCTGCCCGGTCGAGCCCGCCGACCGGGCCCTCAAACTGGCCGTGGCCCGCAACCGGATCGCCGCCCTCGCCGCCCTCGGCGTCGTCTCCGGCGAGGCCCAGGCCGAGGTGCTCGAGCATCTGGTCGACCGCACCCCCGGCTCGATGCGCGAGCTCGAGGGCGCCGTGAACACCCTGGCCGCCGTCGCCGGCGCCCGTCTGTCCTCGCTCAGCGTCGACGAGACCCAGGTCCTGCTCGGCTCGGCCCTGCGCGGCGGGCCCGAGCGCCGCATCACCGTCGACGAGATCCAGAAGACCGTCGCCGATCACTTCAGCCTCAAACAGGCCGACCTGCTCTCCGAGCGCCGCACCCGCGCCGTCGCCCGCCCGCGCCAGATCGCCATGTGGCTGTGCAAACAGCACACGACCCGCTCCTACCCCGACATCGGCCGCCGCTTCGGAGGCCGCGATCACACCACGGTCCTGCACGGCGTGCGCAAGATCGAGGAGCTGATGGCGCTGGACGACCAGATCGCGCGCGACGTCGAGACGCTGACGAGGAAGCTCAGGGGTTAGTGACTCTTGGCCTCTCCCTCCCCCGCCGGGGGAGGGATGTCGACGCGTAGCGACGACAGGGTGGGGAGGGCTCGGCGAAGCAAGCGCCGGCGTCCTTGTCGCCGAGCCGCTCCCACCCGGTCGCTTCGCGACCACCCTCCCCCGGAGGGGGAGGGAGAAGGGCTGTGAACAACCCCCTACCCCTTCCTTGCCCCGCCCCGCCAATCCGCTAGTGTCCGTAGCCCTATCTCTTTGCGGCGGCTTGTGAGTCGCTGACGGCGGGCGAGACCACATGCAACTGACCATCGAACGATCCGCGCTCCTCAAGGCCCTCGGCCATGTGCAGAGCGTCGTCGAGCGCCGCAACACCATCCCGATCCTGTCCAACGTCCTGCTCAGCGCGGGCCGCGACAAGCTCAGCTTCGCCGCCACCGACCTCGACATGGAGATGGTCGACGAGGCCGAGGCCCAGGTGAATGTCGAGGGCCAGATCACCGCCCCCGCCCACACCCTGTACGAGATCGTCCGCAAACTGCCCGACGGCGCCGAGGTCTCGCTCAGCTACAACGGCGACGACCCCCGTCTGGTGGTCCAGGCCGGCCGTTCCAAATTCAACCTGCCGGTCCTGCCCGCGGGCGACTTCCCGGTCATGTCGACCGACACCTCGGGCACGCGCTTCACCCTGCCCAAGGAAGACCTCGCCCGCCTGATCGACAAGACCCGCTTCGCCGTCTCGACCGAGGAGACGCGCTACTATCTGAACGGCCTGTATCTCCACACCGTGGCCGAGGCCGGCATCCCGCTGCTGCGCGCCGTCGCCACCGACGGCCACCGTCTGGCCCTGGCCGAGACGCCCGCGCCCGAGGGCGCCGCCGGCGGTCCCGGCGTCATCGTCCCGCGCAAGACCATCGACCAGGTCCGCCGCCTGCTCGACGACGGTTCGGGCCCGGTTGAGGTCATGGTCAGCCCGCAGAAGATCCGCTTCGAATTCGGCCAGGCCTCCCTGACCTCCAAGGTGATCGACGGCGCCTTCCCCGACTACATGCGCGTCATCCCCAAGGGGAATGACAAACAGGCCGACATCGACAACGCCCTGTTCGCCCAGGCCGTCGACCGCGTCGCCACCATCTCGGCCGAGAAGAGCCGCTCGGTGAAACTGGCCTTCGAGCTGGACCGCGTCACCCTGACGGTGCGCAACATGGAGGCCGGGCAGGGGGTCGAGGAGGTCGAGATCGGCTATTCCGAGGAGCCCTTCGAGATCGGCTTCAACGCCCGCTACCTGCTCGACGTCGCCGGCCAGATCACCGGCGAGACCGCCCACTTCAAATTCGCCGACCCGGCCAGCCCGACCCTGGTCCTCGATCCGGGCGATCCGGGCGTCCAGTATGTGCTGATGCCGCTGAGGGTGTGACGCGCTCCCTATCGGCGGAGGGGTCTGGAGCGGTCATCGAAACGTCGAAGATCGTCTATGGGGCCTGGCTGTTCGCATGGGTTTTCGTCGCCTTCCTGTCCACGGCCCTGATCGCCCTTGACGGGACCGAGCCCGACACAGTTTTCATCGCCGTGCCAATTATCGGGATTCTTTTCAGCGCCACCGGAATCCTCCGCCCGAAGCGGATTCAGCTGAACCGCGAGGCGCTGGCGTATCGCCCTGTATGGGGACCAAGGCTTGTTCTTCGGAGAACCGACATTGCGTCGTTCGACGTCTTCGTTCTGCACTACTCGGGATCAGGATTCCTGATCTGCAAGATGCGACCCGAGGTGTTGAAGGGGGGCGGCCGGTACAATCTCGGCTTCGACATGTTGCCCGATGAGTTGGTCAAAGCGCTCCGGCGGTGGCTTGGCCGCACGCCATGATCACATCTCTCACCCTCACCGATTTCCGCTCCTACGCGGCGGCCACCCTGCCCATCGCGGCGGGGGCGACACCGGCGTGGCGGTGCATCCGGAGGACGCGCGCTATGCGGGGCTGGTCGGCAAGTTCGTGACCCTGCCGATCGTGGGCCGCCGCATTCC
>NZ_BSOY01000012.1 GCF_030160755.1 Brevundimonas denitrificans
GGACGGCGACACGCGCGACAACGCCGGACCGGTTGCCTCTGGCCGGCGCCGTGCCCGGGGATGAAGGCCTGTTCGTGCTCGGCGGGCTGGGCTCGCGCGGCTTTTGCGTCGCGCCCCTGCTGGCGGAGCATGTCGCGGCGCTGGCGACCGGGGCGCCGTCGCCGCTGCCGGCGGACCTGGCGGCGCGGGTCGATCCGTTACGAAACGCTACCGCCGGAACTCTTGTGCAACCGGTCCGTAAGGCGGACGGTTGAGGTACCGGTCCCTCGAGGAGATTTCCATGCGCACCCTCGCCTTCGCCGCCCTCGGCGCCCTCACCTTTCTGGCCTCCTGCGCGCCCGTCGACAGCGGCGGCATGGCCGGCGACGCGCCGCCGCGGGCGCGCCAGTGTTTCAGTGTCCGTCAGGTGGACAATTTCGAACAGGGCCGTCCCGATCAGGTCTTCCTGCGCGTGGGCCGCCAGGACGTCTATGAGCTCAACGCGGCCGGCGGGTGCCCCGACATGGATTTCGCCAACCGCATGGCCCTGATCCCCGACGGCGGCATGGTCGGCACGCGTCTGTGCACCGACGACTGGGCCCGGATCGTGGTGCCCGGATCGACCTCCCAGACCTCGGTCTGCCGCGTGCGGGTCAGCCGAAAGCTGACCGCCGAGGAGATCGCCGCCCTGCCGGCCAACCACAGACCCTAGATTTTCTGGCCCTGGGTCTTCTGGGCGTAGCCCAGCCGCTGGTTCAGTTTCTCGATCAGGTCGATGGCCGTGTCGGCGATGACCGAGCCGGGCGGATAGACGGCCGCGGCGCCCATGTCGATCAGGGTCTGGACGTCCGACGGCGGGATCACCCCGCCGACCACGATCATGATGTCGGGGCGGCCCAGCTTCTCCAGCGCGGCCTTCAGCTCGGGCACCAGGGTCAGATGGCCGGCCGCCAGGGATGAGGCGCCGACGGCGTGGACATTGCGCTCCACGGCCTCGCGCGCGGCTTCCTCCGGCGTCTGGAACAGCGAGCCGGCGGTCGCCTCGAGGCCGAGGTCGCCATAGGCGGTGGCGATCACCTTCTGGCCGCGGTCGTGCCCGTCCTGACCGAGCTTGGCGATCAGGATGCGCGGCGGGCCGCCGTCATTCTCGACGAAGGCGGCGACCATGTCGCGGGCGCGGCTGATCTTCGGGTCGTCGCCGGCCTCGCGGGCATAGACGCCGCGGGCGGTCTTCACCGTCGCCACATGGCGGCCGAAGGCAGCTTCCAGCGCGTCCGAGATTTCGCCGACGGTGGCGTAGGCCCGGGCCGCCTGCACCGACAATTCAAGCAGGTTGGCGTTCCCTTTCGCGCCCGCGGTCAGGGCGTCGAGGGCGGCTTGCGTCGTCGCCTCGTCACGTTCGGCGCGCAGCCGCTTCAGCTTGTCGATCTGGGCGGTCAGGACGGCGGCGTTGTCGACCTTGAGCATGGGGATGTCGTCGACGGCGTCGGACAGGTAGCGGTTCACCCCGACGACGGTCTGCTGGCCGGTGTCGATGCGGGCCTGGGTGCGAGCCGAGGCCTCCTCGATCCGCATCTTGGGCACGCCGGCCTCGATGGCTTTCGCCATGCCGCCGAGCGCCTCGACCTCGGCCATCAGGACGCGGGCCTTCTCGGCCAGTTCGTGGGTCAGGCGTTCGACGTAGAAGCTGCCGCCCCAGGGATCGATGACCTTCGTCAGGCCGGTTTCCATCTGCAGCAGCAGCTGGGTGTTGCGGGCGATCCGGGCCGAGAAGTCGGTCGGCAGGGCCAGGGCCTCGTCCAGGGCGTTGGTGTGCAGGCTCTGGGTCTGGCCGCCCGCCGCGGCCATGGCCTCGACCATGGTGCGGGGTACATTGTTGAACACGTCCTGGGCCGCCAGCGACCAGCCCGAGGTCTGGCAGTGGGCGCGCAGCGAAAGCGAGCGCGGATCCTTCGCGCCGAATTTCGACACCGCCTCGGCCCACAGCAGGCGGCCGGCGCGCAGCTTGGCCACCTCCATGAAATAGTTCATGCCGATGGCCCAGAAGAAGCTCAGGCGCGGGGCGAACCGGTCCACGTCCATGCCCGCCGCGACGCCGGCCTTCAGATATTCGACCCCGTCGGCGAGGGTGTAGGCCAGCTCCAGATCGGCGGAGGCTCCGGCCTCCTGCATATGGTAGCCGCTGATCGAGATGGAGTTGAATTTCGGCGTGTGCTCGGCGGTCCAGGCGAAGATGTCCGACACGATCCGCATCGAGGGTTCGGGCGGATAGATGTAGGTGTTGCGGACCATGAATTCCTTGAGGATGTCGTTCTGGATGGTCCCGGTCAGGGCCGCGTGCGGCACGCCCTGCTCCTCGGCGGCGACGACATAGAGGGCCAGGACCGGCAGGACGGCGCCGTTCATGGTCATGGACACTGACATCTGGTCCAGCGGGATGCCGTCGAACAGGGTGCGCATGTCATAGATGCTGTCGATGGCCACGCCCGCCATGCCGACGTCGCCCTTCACCCGCGGGTGGTCGCTGTCGTAGCCGCGATGGGTGGCCAGGTCGAAGGCGATCGACAGCCCCTTCTGCCCGGCGGCGAGGTTGCGACGATAGAAGGCGTTGGACGCCTCGGCGGTCGAGAAGCCGGCGTACTGGCGGATGGTCCAGGGGTTGCCGGCGTACATCGTCGGATAGGGGCCCCGGACATAGGGGGCGATGCCGGGCAGGCCGTGGATGAAGTCGAGACCCTCGACGGCGTCGGGACCGTAGGCGGTCTGGACGGTGAGGCCTTCAGGGGTGTTCCAGACGTCGCGCACGGGACCGGCGCCGGTGGGGCCGAGGTCGAGGGCGACCCGGGTGAAGTCGGGGGCGCTCATCGGCCGGCCTCCCAGGTCTGGGTTTCGAAGGGGGCGGCGAGCCGAACGGGGATCAGGGGGTCGCAGGCGTCGCCGCCGGTCTGCGCCGGCCGGGGCGGCTCGGCCTCGAATGGCGCGGGTCGGGGATCGGGATCGACAAATTTGGTCACGCCGACCAGCTGCGCGGCGCCGCTGGCGAGCGCCGCCTCGCGTTCGGCGCGGGCGGCGGCGACGCGGTCCTGGATGTCGCCGGTGCGCAGGGCGACGATCAGGCCGCCCTCGCCCTCAATGCGCTGGAACTCGCCCCAGCCGGCCTCGGCCAGATCGCGGGTGCGGGCGTCGAGGAACCACGATCCGGCCGCCGGATCGTCGACCCGGCCCAGATGGGCCTCCTCCATCAGCACGGCCTGGGTGTTGCGAGCCTGCCGCCGGGCGAAGGCGTCGGAGCGGCCGTTGGCGCGCGACAGGCCGTCCAGAACCACAGCGTCAGCCCCGCCGACCGCCCCGGCGAAGCCCGCCGCCGTCAGCCGCAGCAGGTTCGGCCAGGGATCCCGCGCCGCCAGCATCCGCCGTGAGGAACGGGCCTCGATCACGGCGGGCGTCTCGAACCCGAAGGCCCGGCTCAACGAGCGCCACATCAGGCGCAGGGCCCGGACCTTGGCGAGGCCGTCGAAATATTCCTGGTCCAGCGAGACGCCGAGCACCGTCCCCTTCAGCGCCGCTTCGGCCGTCATCCCCGCCGCGACCGCCGCCCTGACCAGCGCCGCCGCATTGGCCGCCGCAAAGCCCAGTTCCTGGGCGATCGAGCCGCCCGCCTCATGCACGACCCGGCCGCCGGCGAGGAAGAAGGACGCTTCCGGATAGGCGCCGGCGTGGCGCGCGGCCGTATTGGCCGCCAGCATCAGATGTTCGTCGATCGCGCGCGGCGCGGCGCCCGTTTCGGCGAAGGCTGAGAGCGGGTCCATGTGGAACATCAGCCGGGCGCGCGGCGAGCCCTTGGCGGACACCGCCAGCGCATTGGCGGCTTCCGGCCCGTCCAGCCCGGCGTCCAGCCCGACCGCCGCCAGCTCCAGCGCCACGCCGTCCAGGGCGCGGGCCAGCGGCTCGGAATCGGCCAGAACCGCGCCTTTGAGGAGGATCGAGGCCGCCCCGCCTTCCAGATCGGCCAGCACCGCGGCATTGACCGCCGCCGCGTCATCGCCCTCGACCAGGGTGCGGACGTCCCACGCCCGGCCGTCGGCGTCCGACGGACGCGGCGCGGACACCGGCTGGCCGCCGGTCGCCGCCGCATAGAGAGGGCGGATCGCGAGGCCGTCGGCGTCCAGATGCACCAGGCTTTCAAGCGGCCGGTCCTTCAGCGCCTTTTCGGCCAGGACGCGCCAATCTGCGGGGGACGGGATCGGAAACAGGTCGGACATCCGCCTCCAATGCATCGCGGGCGCGCGTCGGTCCAGACCCCGGACCGGCCTGTTCCGTCACCCGTGCTGTTGCGGTTCCTTGGACGGCTTCCAACATGCGGAGCGTCCCCCTCACGCCCGGAGCCCCCATGGCCGACCTTTCCGCCTTTCCGATCACGCAGCGCTGGCCCGCGCAGCATCCCGACCGCCTTCAGCTCTATTCGCTGAACACGCCCAACGGCGTGAAGGTCTCGATCATGCTGGAAGAGATCGGCCTGCCGTATGAGCCGCACCTTGTGGATATCGGCGCGAACGAGACCTGGACGCCGGAATTCCTGTCGCTGAATCCCAACGGCAAGATTCCCGCCATTCTGGATCCCGACGGACCCGGCGGTCGGCCGCTGGCCCTGTTCGAATCCGGGGCCATCCTGATCTATCTGGCCGAGAAGACGGGCAAGCTGATCCCGACCGATCCCGCTGCCCGCTACAAGACCCTGCAGTGGGTGATGTTCCAGATGGCCGCCATCGGCCCGATGTTCGGACAGGTCGGCTTCTTCCACAAATACGCCGGCAGGGCGTACGAGGACAAGCGTCCGCTGGAGCGTTACGTCACGGAATCAAAACGACTTCTGGGCGTGCTGGAGGCCCGGCTCGAGGGTCGCGACTGGATCATGGGCGACTATTCGATCGCCGATGTGGCGACGCTCGGCTGGGTGCGGAACCTGATCGGCTACTACGGCGCGCGCGATCTGGTCGATTTCGACAGCCTGAAAAATGTCCCCGCATGGCTGGAGCGCGGTCTGGCGCGGCCGGCGGTTCAGCGCGGACTGGAAATCCCGGGGCGGGGATGACGCGATCCCGTCAGCGCGGATCGAACGGCCCGGGCTCACCCACCGGGGCGACGAACAACCGGTCGCAGCGCTCCGCGGCGTCGGTGAGGAGGATGACCTCGAAATCATCACCCGAGGCGTCGAGCACCTCCGCGGCGAGGGCCTCAAAAGCCGCCTCATGGCCGGGACGTCCGTACAGCAAGACCCCGTCCCTGGCGTCCACGACGCCGTAAGCCGGAGCACCTTCGAGAAGGGTTTCAAGGGTGAGTGCCATTGGAACCCAATCCGCCAGCGACGAAAAGGTTTCCGGCCAGGGTCAATCCCGGGTTCGGCGAAGGGATCGGGACGATCATTTGACACCGATGCGTCGGCTCCTATAGTAAGCCAAATGGCTAACAATTCGCCGGCGATCGATCGTGTCTTTCACGCCCTGTCGGATCAAACCCGCCGGGCGATCGTGATGCGGCTGAGCGCGAGGCCTTCCGCGGTCGGCGAACTGTTCACGCCGATGCCGATGGCCTTGCCGACCCTGCTCAAGCACATCCGCGTGCTTGAGGACTGCGGGCTGGTGGCCACGAAAAAGGTCGGCCGCGAACGGATCTGCGAAATGCAGCCGGACGCCTTGCGCGCGACCGACGCCTGGCTCGCGCAACAACGGGCCGTCTGGGACGCAAGGCTCGACCGGATGGAAGCCTACGTCCTCGATCTGCAGACAAGGGAGTAGAAGAGTGGCGGACGCAAGGACCGGAAATAGGCCTCTCGAACGATGGGACCACGACCGCGAAATCGTGCTTTCACGGGTCGTCGCCGCGCCGCGTGAGCTGGTGTTCAGCGCGTGGACCGACCCGCAGCACCTGCCGGCGTGGTTCGGCCCCGAAGGGTTCCGGGTCGAAACCCGGGAGATCGACATTCGCGTCGGCGGCCGGTGGCGCTTTGTCTTCACCGGCCCGGACGGCGCGCGCTACACCAATCGCATGGTGTTCCTGCGGATCGAGCCTTCGAATTTGCTCGAGTTTCACCATGGCGCCGACGTGGACGACGACCCGAACGCGTTCAGAACCCTCGTCACCTTCGATGAGCAGGCGAACGGCAAGACGGTCGTCACCTTGCGCCAGCTGCATCCGACCACGGCGCGGCGCGAGGCCGGGATCGCGTTCGGGGCTGTCGAGCTGGGCCACCAGACGCTTGAGAAACTCGCGCGGCATGTCGAGGACAGAGGGCAGACCGCGGCTGGCTAGCCGGCGGGCATGGCCGGCCCGCGCCGCAGGTGCGTTTCGCGCTGGTTTCAGGAAGGAATGGTGGACGCGACAGGGATTGAACCTGTGACCCCCTCGATGTCAACGAGGTGCTCTCCCGCTGAGCTACGCGTCCGCCGAAACGGCCCTGGAGCCGAACTCCGGGGCGGGAAGGCGCGGTCTATAACCCCTTGAGGGCGCGGACCGCAAGGGCGAAACCGGGGTAAGTCTGTGTCAAATCCCGTCTCGCCCCCCGGCGGCGAGCGACGGCGCCGAGAGTGCGAGCCCCGACTTCAGGCTGCGACCATCCGCTCGACCTCGCCGACGAGGTCGCGCAGATGAACGGGCTTGGCCAGCACCTTGGCCTGGGGGCTGGCCTGGGCGGCCGAGAGGGCCACGGCGGCGAAGCCGGTGATGAACATGATGCGGATGCCGGGCTGGCGGGCGGCGGCGACCCGCGCCACCTCGATGCCGTCGGCGCCGGGCATGACGATGTCGGTCAGCAGCAGGTCCCACGGGCCCTGGTCGAGGGCGTCGATGGCGTCGTCGCCATTCTCGCAATCGACCACGGAATGGCCCGCGCGTTCCAGCGCCCGGGTCAGGAAGCCGCGAAGCGAGTGATCGTCTTCCGCCAGTAGAATGCGCGCCATGTCGTCGTCCGCCCCGGTCGTCTTTCGGGAACGCTACGCCGC
Organism: Brevundimonas denitrificans; assembly: GCF_030160755.1. Lineage (GTDB taxonomy): Bacteria > Pseudomonadota > Alphaproteobacteria > Caulobacterales > Caulobacteraceae > Brevundimonas > Brevundimonas denitrificans. The sequence continues at coordinate 6,978 of NZ_BSOY01000012.1, forward strand.
GACTGGTAAACCCGCCATGAAAATCAGGCGGGCCTCGCCAGCGGTGTCTTGTGGATGGTTCGGCGAAACAGGCTATGGCTGGCCCCATGGATCAGGACGGGGCCGGGGCTGGGGGAAGCGATGACGACGCCTTCGTCGTTCTGCGCCCGCAAACGCCCGGCCGTTTCGTCTTCGCCTCGCCCCATTCAGGCACAGTCTATCCGCCCGGGATGGGGGCCGATCCGGCCCTGTCCGGAGCCAGTCTGCACAGCGCCGAGGACGCGCTGGTCGACCGGCTGATCGCGCCCGGCGTCGATCTGGGCGCGACGGTGGTGCTGGCCCGGCTGGGGCGGGCCTGGGTCGACCTGAACCGCGATCCGGCCGATCTGGACCCGGTGCTGATCGAGGGGGTGGCCGACGGGCCGATTTCGGCGCGGACGGCGGCCGGATACGGCGTGATTCCGCGCCTCACGGGCGATGGGCGGCCCCTGTACGACCGGCGTCTGACGCTGGACGAGGCGAGAGGCCGGATCGCCCGCACCCATGCCCCCTATCACCAGGCGCTGACCGACAGGATGGAGGCGGCGCGCGCGCGGCACGGCGAGGCGGTGCTGGTGGACTGGCATTCCATGCCCGCGCGGGCGACCCAGGGGGCCGGCGGCGCGCGGGGGCCGGACGTGGTTCTGGGCGACCGGCACGGTTCGTCCTGTTCGGCGGAGCTGACGCGGCGGCTGCGACGGGCGTTCGAGGCGCTGGGCTGGCGGGTGGCGCTGAACCAGCCCTATGCGGGGGGCTGGACCACCCAGAGCTGGGGCCGTCCGTCAGAGGGGTTCCACGCCGTGCAGATCGAGCTGAACCGGGCGCTGTATTTCGACGAGGCCGCCCGGTCGCCGGGACCCGGCTGGTCGCGCACCGAAAAGGGCGTGGCGCGGGTCATCGCCGACCTGCTCGACGGCACATAAAAAAAGCCGCGCCCGAAGGCGCGGCATGAAGTCTATAGGGAGGAAACGCCCAGAAGGGCATGACGCCCGGAGGCGTCAGAACCGAAGCTAGGTTGCAGCGCACAAATCGTCAAGCAGCTATCTCGCAACTGCGTTCACGCAATGTAACCGCTTTCATTCGCTCAGGCAGCGCGCGGCTGCGCCGCGAGCGCCAGCGCCCAAATCCCGTCAGGGCCGCTCCAGCAGGCGGCGCGCGCTGCGGATGGCGCGAGCGGCCGGCGAGCCGGCCTGACGCCAGACCATCAGGCAGAAGACCGCCGTCACGCCGGCGGCCAGCCACAGCGGGCCGAACAGCCAGGCCGCCGCCGCCAGGGCGAAATAATAGCCCCGCACGCCCTGGCTGAAGGCGCTCAACGCCGGGTTCAGCAGGTTGGCCGCAGCCTCGCCGAGCGCCGCCCGGTCCGCTTCGGTGTGCACCTCCGGCGCGGCCCCGATCAAGGCCAGGGCGTAGTTCAACTGTCTGATCGACCAGATGAAATCCAGAAGGCCACGCGCCAGACAGACCAGCACCAGCGCCAGCTTGGCCTCCAGCAGTTTCATCGGAACGTCCTCGGCGCCGACCGAGGCGAACCCCGCCATGGCCTGTTCGCCGCCGAACAGCACGCTGGCCACCGCCGCGATCAGCAGCAGGTTGGTCGAGGCGAAAAAGCCGCCCGAATTGATGGTGTGGCCCATCAGATTGCTGTCGACGAGGCGGATTTCCCGATGGGTCATGGCCGTCATCCACACCCGGCGAATGATCAGCATGTCGTCGTTCAGCGTGCCGCTGCGCCGGGCCAGCAGGGTCAGAAGCGGGCCATAGCCCAGCCAGCACACGATGAAGAGGGCGAGAGCCAGCCAGTCGAACAGGGTCATGGGATGCTCCTTCGTCGTCCATGGTCGCGCGCGTCGGGCCCGCGCTCAAGCCGCGAGCGACCGCGTCGCGAGCGATAGCGCGCAACCCGTCCCGCCTTGCTTCCGACGCCATGCGAGCCTATCACGCCCGCCACTTTCGTATCGCACTGCACAATAATCGAGCGCGCCATGAATATCGACGCCATTCCCGTCGGCCCCAACCCGCCCTGGGACGTCAATGTCATCATCGAGATTCCGCAGGGCGGCCTGCCGGTGAAATACGAGATGGACAAGGCGTCCGGCGCGCTGTTCGTCGACCGCTTCCTGCACACCGCCATGTACTACCCGGGTAACTACGGCTTCATTCCGCACACCCTGTCGGATGACGGCGACCCCTGCGACGTGATCGTGCTGAACCCGACGCCGGTCGTGCCCGGCTGCATCATCCGCTCGCGCCCGATCGGCGTGCTGAAGATGGAAGACGAGGCGGGCGGCGACGAGAAGATCCTCGCCGTGCCGGTCGACAAGCTGAACCCCTATTACACCGACATCGCCAGCTACCGGCAGCTGCCGACCATCATGGTCGAGCAGATCGAGCATTTCTTCACCCGCTACAAGGATCTGGAGAAGAACAAGTCGGTCACGGTCAAGGGCTGGGGCGACGCCGGCGAAGCCGCCGAATTGATCGCCGCGGGCATGCGCGCGCATCAGGAAAAGCTGAAGGCCGCCGCCGGCAAGGCCGCCAACGCGGCCTGAGCCTTTCCCGACGGATAGCGACCGGCTAGGGAAACCCATGGCCGCCGCCGAGACCCCCTCCGACGTCTTCAAACGCGCCCTTGCCCATGCGGCGCGGGCGCTGGCGGAGCAGTCCGAGCTTGAGGTGGTGTTCGGCTCCGACGGGCCGAAGCTGTCCAACGGCGTCCTGACCCTGCCGCATCCGCCGCGCGACCCGGGCGGGCCCGAGAGCGCGACCCTGCGCGGCCAGGCCGACCGGCTGGCGCTGCGCCTGGCCAATCACGACGAGGCCCTGCACGCGCGCCTGCGGCCCCTCGACAGCCGCGCCGCCGAGGTCTTCGAGGCGATGGAACAGGCGCGGGCCGAGGCCGTCGGCTCGCAGTCGCTGGCCGGGGTGCGGGCCAATATGGGCGCGGCCCTGCTGACGCGGCTGGAGAAGATGGGGGCCCTGCGCGCCACCGAGGCCGAGCGGGTGCCGGTGGCCGAGGCCGTGGCCCTGCTGGTGCGCGAACGACTGACCGGCCAGCGCGCCCCCGACGGGGCCGCCGCCATGCTGGACCTCGTCCGCACCGCCATGGAGGACAAGGCCGGCGCCAAGCTCAACGCCCTGGCCGAGGCCGCTGAAGACCAGGCGATGTTCGCGGACCGGCTGAAGGACGTCCTGCGCGCGCTCGACCTCGATCCCGGCGACGGGCGCGGCGACGACGCCTCGGACGAACAGGGCGAGGACGACGCCGATCCCGAGTCGCCCGACGCCGCCGATGATCAGGACGAGGAAGACGACGCCGGGGGCGGCGAAGGCCAGGCCATGGACGGTTCGGCGGACGACCAGAGCCAGGGCGAGGAGCGCGACGCCAGGCCGGACGGCTCGGCCGGCGATCCCGAAGGGGAGGCCTCGGACGAGGGGCCGGACGTCAATGAAGGCGCCCTGCCCAATCGCCAGCAGACGGCCGACGACGGCCGCGCCGTCGACGCCTACCGCGTCTTCACCACCGCCTATGACGAGGTCGTCGACGCCGCCAACCTGTGCGATCCGAACGAACTGGAGCGGCTGCGGGCCCTGCTGGACCAGCAGCTGACGGCCCTGTCCTCGGTGGTGGCGCGGCTGGCCAACAAGCTTCAACGCCGATTGATGGCGCAGCAGAACCGCAGCTGGCATTTCGATCTGGAAGAGGGCGTGCTGGACACCGCCCGCCTGACCCGGATCATCACCGACCCGACCAGTCCGCTCAGCTTCAAGGCCGAGAGCGAGAGCCCCTTCCGCGACACCGTCGTGACCCTGCTGCTCGACAATTCCGGCTCGATGCGCGGACGGCCGATCATGGTCGCGGCTGTCTGCGCCGACATCCTGGCGCGGACGCTGGAGCGCTGCGGGGTCAAGGTCGAGATCCTCGGCTTCACCACCCGGGCCTGGAAGGGCGGGCAGGCGCGCGAAGCCTGGATCAGCGCCGGCAAGCCGGCCAACCCGGGCCGGCTGAACGACCTGCGCCACATCATCTACAAGGCGGCGGATTCGCCGTGGCGGCGGGCCAAGAAGAACCTCGGCCTGATGATGCGCGAGGGGCTGCTCAAGGAAAACATCGACGGCGAAGCCCTGACCTGGGCGCATGAGCGGCTGCTGGGCCGGACCGAGGCTCGGCGCATCCTGATGGTCATTTCCGACGGCTCGCCGGTCGACGACTCGACCCAGTCGGCCAACGCCGCCCTGTATCTGGACAAGCACCTGCGCGAGGTCATCGCCGGGATCGAGACCCGCTCGCCGGTCGAGCTGATCGCGATCGGGATCGGCCACGACGTGACCCGCTGGTATCGCCGCGCCGTCACCATCGTCGACGTCGAGCAACTGGCCGGGGTGATGATCGAGAAGCTGGCCGAGCTGTTCGAGGGCGAGCCCAAGGCGGCGCCGGCGCGACGCCGGAAGGCCGCGTGAGGCGGTCCACAGCTCTGCTTAAGTCCGGCTGCGCCGGGGCGTTCGACCTCAGACTCGCCCGCTGAGGGTCAGCCCGCCGGCGGCGTACGGGCGCCCTGCATCTGACGCAGCATCTCGCGGCTGGCGGCGCGGTCCTCTTCGGTCTGGACCGCGCTGCGGCAGACCCGACGGCCGAAGCGCGAGCCCGTGACGGGCTCGGTCCGGCAGACCTGGGCGGTCTCCGAGGCCGGTTGCGTCGCGCTGGATGCGGGAACGGCCGCGACTTCGGTTTCCGCGGGGCGCTGCGTCGGCGCGGTCGCGGGGGTTTGCTGGATCAATGCGAGGGACGCGAACACGACGACGGGAAACAACACCAGGCTCTCCTGTGGGGCTTTGGGTGCGACATAATGCCGGAAGGGCCGGGCTTCGCAACCCCGGCGGGAGATCAGATTCGTTCGCTGACCTTGATGGCGGCGCGGCAGCCCGCCTTGATAACCGCGCTGAGCAGGTCATAGCCGGGCGCCTCGCGGCTGCCGTGGGCGACGGCGTGATCATGGTGGGCCAGTTCCTCGTCGCGGAAGGCCGAGAGCTCGGCGGCCAGCGCCGGGTCGCGGTCCTTCAACTCGGCGATCTGGTCGGCGTAGTGTTCCTCGATCACGCTCTCGACCGCCTCGGTGCAGGCGTGGGCGGCCTTCTCGCCCATCAGGGCCGTGCCGGTTCCCAGCGCCAGGGCGGCCAGTCGCCAGACCGGCGTCATCACCGTGGGCCGCACCCGTTCGGCGTTCAGCAGGGCGTCGAACCGGGCCAGGTGGACGGCTTCCTGGGCCTGCATCTCGCCCATGTCCGCGGCGACGGCCTCGCGGCCGGCGCGACCCTCGAACACGGCCCGCTGGGCGCGGTAGATGTGGACGGCGGCGTATTCCCCGGCGTGATCGACGCGCAGGATCTCGGCGCGCCGGCGACGGCTGGCGCCCCGGCCGGGTCGGCCCAGCGGGATGCGGCGATTGTCGGTCGGATCCGTTTCGGGAGCCTCAGTTTCGGGGAGCGCGGGCATCCTTGGGCCTCTTGGCGGCGAGCAGGCTGAACACGGCCAGGGCGGTCGAGATCAGGGCGTTCCACCCTGCCATGGACAGGCCGAGGAAGCGCCACGTCACCGCGTCGCACATGACGACCTTTTCGATCGGACCGGTGCCCAGGGCCAGGGCGGCCAGGCTTTCGAGGTTGATGTCGCCGCCGCCGGAACAGGTCGCGGGCAGGTCCCACCACTTCATCTCGCCGCCCATGTGGAAGACGGCGGTGACCGCGCCGGTGGCGAAGACGACCGCCAGCAGGAAGGCGGCGATGCGCGGCGTCCCCCGGCTGCCCCGGCTGACCAGGTGCCAGAGGGTCGCGACCAGGGCGACGGCGACGGCGCCCCAGTAAACCTCGCGCTGCTTGAGGCAGAGGTTGCAGGGCGCAAGGCCGCCGAATCGCTCGAACGCATGCGCCGCGCCCAGCAGGGCCAGGGAGGCCGCCAGGGCGAAGGCGGTCCACCACCGCGTCAGGAGTCGATACAGGCCTCTCATCGGACGACGTTCATAGCGGGGCCTGAAGCGAGTGGCGAGTGGGTGGTTAGTGGTTAGTGGCTGGCCAGTGGTTAGAGGAGCGCAGTGGCTCGTCGGGATGGAACAAGAGCTCCGCGGTTGCGGCTGCTGTGTAAATTCTTCCCTCGTCCACTAGTCGCTAGCCGCTAGCCGCTAGCCACTAGCCACCAGCCGCTAGCCGCTAGCCACCAGCCACGGGCCACTCAGAGCATCTTGACCGCCACGATGGCGCCGACAATCACCGCCAGGCCGATGATGCTCCACATGGCCAGCCGCTTCTCGACCATTTCCAGCATGGCCGGGCCCCAGCGCTTCAGGACCCAGGCCTCGGCGAAGAAGCGGCCGCCGCGGGTCACGGCGCACAGGGCCACGAAGAGGGGGAAGTTGAACTGGAAGATGCCGGAGGCGATGGTGATCAGCTTGAACGGGATCGGCGTCAGGCCCTTGATCAGGATCACCCAGGCGCCGTGCTGCTGGAACAGGGCCTTGGACGCCTCGAAGGTGTCGGCCTTGCCCAGCCAGGCCAGGATCATCATCCCGACATCGGTGAGGAAATAGCCGATGGCGTAGCCGAGCATCGCCCCCAGCACCGAGGCGACGGTGCAGACGCCGGCGTAGAAATACGCCCGGTCCGGCCGCGCCAGGATCATCGGCCCCAGCATGACGTCGGGCGGGATGGGGAAGAAGGAGCTTTCGGTGAAGGACACCACCGCCAGCGCCGGCGTGGCGTGCTTGCTGCGGGCGAGGGCGAAAACCCAGTCGTAGAGCTTGCGAAGCATATGTGTTCCGGAAAGGCCGAAGGTGGCGTCTAGCAGGCGCGGGCGGCCCGCGCACCCGCTGAAACCCTCCGTGAGTCGCGGTCGCGGCGAACCGTCGCTATAGAGGCCGCCTCCCGCCTCCCGCCTCCCGCCTCCCCAGGACGGAAATCCCCATGCGCTATCTGCACACCATGGTCCGGGTGACCGACCTCGACGCCTCGCTCCGCTTCTGGTGCGACCTGCTGGGTCTCCAGGAGATGCGGCGGATGGAGAATGAGGCCGGGCGTTTCACCCTGGTCTTCCTCGCCGCGCCGGCGGACCGCGCGCGCTCGGAAGCGGAGCGGTCGCCCGAGGTCGAGCTGACTTTCAACTGGGACCCGCAGACCTATGACGGCGGCCGGAATTTCGGCCATCTGGCCTATAAGGTCGACGACATCCATGCCGCCTGTCAGCGGCTGATGGACGGCGGCGTGGTCATCAACCGGCCGCCCCGCGACGGCCGCATGGCCTTTGTCCGCTCGCCGGACGGCATCTCCGTCGAACTGCTGCAGGAGGGGGCCGCCCTGGCCCCCGCCGAGCCCTGGGTCTCCATGCCCAACACCGGGAGCTGGTGATCTTGAGAGCGTATCCGATCCTCGCTCTGGCCCTGCTGGCGGGCGCCTGCGCCTCGACCTCCGAGACCTATCCGTCGCGGACCGCCACCGAACAGCTGCTGGTCAGCCGCGCCGCCGACCGCGCCGTCGAGGGCCTGACCCTGCCGATCCCGTCCGGTTCGCGCGTCTTCGTGGACGACGCCTATTTCCGCGCCGAGACCGCGAGCTACGCCGTCAGCGCCATCCGCGCCGCCCTGTCCGACGCCGGCTACGCCCTGGTTTCCTCCAAGACCGAGGCCGACGCCGTGTTCGAACTGCGCGCCGGCGCCCTGTCGCTGGAGCAGATGCGCCGCGTCTTCGGCCTGCCCGAGATGCGGGTGCCGATCAACGACAGTTTCAACGTCGTTTCGGTGCCGGAACTGTCGATCTACAGCCGCCGCGACCGGGTCGGCGTGGCCGAGTTCTCGGGCTTCCTCTACGAGCCGAAGACCGGCGCGCCCCTGGGCGCCGTGGTGCCGATGACCGGCGAATTCCGCATCCGCAGCCACAAACTGCTGATGATCGTCGCCTGGGGCCAGCAGAGCATCGACCCGGGCCAGCGCGATCCGGGGGACAGCTGGCGGGAGTTCTAGGCCCGAGGGGCGCCGATGTTGCGGTCCTTGTCATCCCGGACGCCGCAAGGCGGCCATCCGGGACGGTTGAAGCACCCTCCTTCTCCGGCTTCCCGGACAGCCCGCTTGGGCTGAGCCGGGAGCAAGGCCGCCGCTGCACAGAAGGCAGGGGCTTGTCCCCTTGGGCGGCGTCGCGAATCCAGGGAGGGGAGCGGTTCCCGCCCGTCTCCCGGCTCAGCCCGAGCAGGCTGTCCGGGAGGGTCCACAAGGGGGTCATCTCCGGTCCCCGATCTCCGCTTCGCTCCGTCGGGGATGACAAGGGGACTACCCCTGTCGAATGTGGAACGCTCCCGGTTCTCAGGGTCGAAAAGATACTGTTCCCCGGAAAGGCGTGACGCTGCTCCGGAAATGCGCGGGTTGAGCCCCCTTCCGCTGACCATTCCTGTCGACCGCTCCTGCGCCGGAGCCGCCGTGAAACCCTGTTGTCAAAGACCCGCGCCGCTTTCCCCAGAAGGCGACGGGTCATTTTACCGCCGTTGTGGGGGACGCTGGCTGATTTCCGGGGGCGCGGGTCGGGAAGGGTGAAAACAGGGTCGGGAGGGGCGAGATTATACGGGGCGGGAAGACACGGCTCAGGCGATGCCGTCCCTTGCGCCCCGGCGCTCGCTCGGGGATGGTCGCGGCCTCAGTGTTTCCGGGGGTTTCCATGCGCCGTCTGCTCGTCTCGTCCGCCGCCCTTCTCGCCCTGACGGCAGGCGCGTCCGCCGCCGCCGCGCAGGACCCGCACGCCGGCCATGCCGGGGACGCCGCCCCGCCCGCCGCCGCCCAGAGCGAGGACGCGCGGCTGGCGGCGTTTTTTGAACAGGCGTTTCAGGAACGGATCGCCCTGTCGCCGCAGCAGATGACCTCGCTGGGGATCAAGACCGACTACGACCGGCTGGACGACGCCACCGACGCGGCGGCCGAGCGGGCGCTGGCCCTGGCCGAGCGGCAGCTGTTGCAGCTGAACGACCAGTTCAATCCGCGGACCCTGAGCGCCGAGAGCCGGCTGTCGTGGCGGCTGTTCGAATACGGGGTGGAGCAGGCGCGGCTGTCGAACCGGTGGCGCGACCGGAACTACCAGTTCGCGGCGAACGGCAATCCGACCACAAGCCTGCCGGTGTTCATGATCAACAACCACCGCGTCGACAGCGTCTCCGACGCGGAGGCCTATGTGGCGCGGCTGCGCGACGCCGAGCGGGTCATGGGCGAGATTTCCACCACCCTGCGCGCGCGGGCCGCGGCGGGGGTGATCTCGCCCCATTTCGTGTTCGGGCCCTCGATCGCCAACACCCGCAACATCATCACCGGCGCGCCCTTCGACGGCGGGGCCGACAATCCGGTCTGGGCCGATTTCCAGCGGAAGGTGGGCGCGCTGGACGCCGACGCCGCGACCAGGGAGCGGCTGCTGGCCGAGGGCCGGGCGGCCCTGACCGGCGAGTGGAGGCGCGGCTATGAGACCGTGCTGACGGCCCTGGCCGAGGTCCAGATCCAGGCCGCCGCCATGCCGGACCGCGACGGCGGCGTCTGGCGGCTGCCCGACGGCGAGGCCTTCTACAATGCCCGTCTGCGGCTCTCGACGACGACCGACCTGACGGCGGACCAGATCCACGAGATCGGCCTGTCGGAGGTGGCGCGGCTGCACGGCGAAATGCGGGAGATCATGACCCGGGTGGGTTTCACCGGCTCGCTGCAGGAGATGTTCGCCTTCCTCAAGACGGACCCGCGCTTCCAGTATCCGAACACGCCGGAGGGCAAGGAAGCCTATCTGACCGACTCGCGCGCCTTCATCGCCCAGGTGATGGCGGCGGCCCCGGGGCTGTTCCACGACCTGCCCGAGGCGGCGCTCGAGGTGCGGTCGGTCGAGCCGTGGCGCGAGGCGACGGCCTCGGTCGCCTTCTACAATTCCCCGTCGCCGGACGGGTCGCGGCCCGGCATCTATTACGTCAACCTGTCGGACATGACCCAGGTGCTGAAGCCCCAGATCGAGGCGATCAGCTATCATGAGGGCGCGCCGGGCCACCATTTCCAGATCGCCTATGCGCAGGAGATGGAGGATCTTCCCCGCTTCCGCCGCTTCGGCGGTTACGGCGCCTACGCCGAGGGCTGGGGGCTGTACGCCGAGCGGCTCGGGCTGGAGATGGGTTTCTACGACGACCCCTATTCCGACTTCGGCCGGCTGTCGCTGGAGCTGTGGCGCGCGGTCCGGCTGGTCACCGATACGGGGCTGCACGCCAAACGCTGGAGCCGCGAACAGGCGATCGCCTATTTCCAGCAGAACTCGCTGCTCAGCGAGCGCGACATCGTCAAGGAGGTCGAGCGCTATCTGACCAATCCGGGGCAGGCGACCAGCTACAAGATCGGCGAGCTGAAGATCATGGAACTGCGCGCGAGAGCCCGGGCGGCCCTGGGCGCCCGGTTCGACATCCGCGACTTCCACGCGGTGGTGCTGGGTTCGGGCTCGGTGCCGCTGGACGTGCTGGAAGACCAGGTCGACGCCTGGATCGCGGCGGGCGGCGGGGCGCCCGGCTGAGGCCGGCGCGGCTGATCGCCGCGTTGGCGGAACCGGTCCGGCCCCCTAGCTCTAGAGTTCGACCTCTGTAGGAGACGCCGATGCCGCTCTTGATGTGCCCCAACGACAACGCCGCCATGCAGACGCTCGAGCGGGGCGGCGTGCAGTTCGACATGTGCCCGACCTGCCGCGGCGTCTGGCTGGACCGCGGCGAGCTGGAGAAGCTGATGGACTCGGCGGCCCAGGACGGACGGGCGTCCGCGCCCCAGGCCGCGCCCCCGCCCCAGGCCCAGCCCTATCCGCCGCAGCAGCCGCCGCAGCAGCCGTGGGGCGCCCAGCCCGCCTATCGCGACGAGCGCTATCGCAGCCGCGATGACGACGACTACCGCTACAAGAAGAAGAAGCGCGACAGCATCTTCGACATTTTTGATTGAGAATTTGTCATCCCGGCCGAAGCGAAGCGCAGAGCCGGGACGGGGTGGCTCTTCCTCTGCAGCCTCCCGGAAATCGCAACGCGATTGTCCTGGAGACGGGTGGCGTTCGCGCGCGTCCTGACCTGTATCCCGGATAGAGGCTGACGCCGCTTCCGGGAGAAAGAGGTGTGCGGGCTCCGGCGTCCCGGATCGCCGCGTCGCGGCCTCCGGGATGACAAGGCGCCGAGGGGTTTGTCAGGCGGCGAGGCCGGCGGCCTGCATCAGGCCCTTCAGCGGGGCCAGGGTTTCCGGCGCGGCGGACAGGACGGCGCGGGATTCCGGCGCGCGGAACAGTTTGACCGCCTCGGCCTTGGCGCGGTCGGCGGCCGGGCCCAGGGGCGCGGTCTCCCCGGCGGCGAGGCGCAGCAGCACCGACAGTTTCTGCAACAGCGGGGCGGGCGAGCGGGCCAGCATCATGACGATCCGGGCCTCGGCCTCGACCACGCCCCCGACGGCGCCGATGGCGGTGTTGATCTCCTCATCGTCCCGTTCCGTCAGGCCGCAGGCGCGGACGGCGCGCTGCAGCCCGGCCAGCACGCCCAGCTTCTGGGCCGCCGTCTGGGTGGTCGATTGAGCCCGCATCTCGCTCTCGAAACGCAGCGACCCGACGCAGGCCGACAGCCAGCGGGCCGCGGAGCGTTTGTTGGCGACCCCGGTGACGTTCTCGCACAGCCGGGTCAGGGCCTCGGCCTCGCACAGGACGGTGGTGCAGCTCTTGACGTAGGCGGCGACGAAGTCGGCGGTGACGATGGCCTTGGAGCGCTCGTTGAAGGCCGTCTGCACCTCGTCGAGGGTCAGCAGCCGACCGGCGGTGACGGTGAGGGTCATCGCCAGGGTGCGCAGGATGTCGATCTCGCCCGCGGCGTCGTTGGGGCGCAGGCGGCGGGGGCTCATCAGCTCGCGCAGGACCATGCGGGCGAGGGCGGCCGAGAGCAGGGGGAAGTGACCGGCCTCGAGCCGGGCCCCGAGACGGGCGGCGGGGCCGTCGACGGCCGGCACCTGCAGCGCCAGTCGGGGATCCTGGGCGATCAGGGCGTTGATCTCGCGCGGCGCCACCATGCGGACCACGGCGGCCAGGGAGGCCCCCTGGTCAAGGGAGGGCCCCAGCATGTCGGCCAGGCTGGTCCGGGCCCCCAGCATCTCGCACAGCAGTTGTTCGATCGGCACCATGACCATGGCGCGGGGGGCGCCGTCCATGGGCGCGCGTTCCGCCAGATCCATCAGCCGGTCGAGGCGCGGCCGTCCGCCGCGCAGGCCCTTCAGGGCGCCGCAAACGACCCCGCCCATGATGAAGGCGCGATCCGGCTGGCCGGCCATGCGATGGGCGATGTCGGCGATCGAACAGTCTTCGAGGCTGGGGAAGAGGTTGCGCCGCCCGGCCGCGACGACACGCTCCACGGCCTGATCCGACAGTTTCTGATAGTGCCGCATCAGATCATGGACCGGCTGGCCCACGTCCTGGCTCTCGGGCACGGCGATCTTCTGGATGGCGTGCTGAAGCTCGACGCCCGAGGCTTCCAGCTTTTCGGCCAGGTCGGGACGGTGCAGCAGTTCGAAGGCGGTGACGCCGTTGCGCCCCAGCCAGTCCTCCAGCACCCGGCTGATCGTCTCGCGGGCATGGGGGGCGTAGAAATCCTGCGGCGCCGAACAGCGCGGTCCGGCCTGGTCCTCGGGCACGACCCGCTTGCGCTGGACCTCGGGCGCGCCGCGCGTGAGCACGGTGACGCTGTTGAATTCCATTGTGTCCGGGTCGAGCGTCTCCTTCGTCACGCGCACGGCGGCGGCGCGGTCGTCGGAGAGCATGTCCTCGGCGGTCTGGACGGCGTGGGCGCGGTCCTCCGTCGCCATCTGGAGACTCCAGGGCGCCGGCGCGGTCTTGCGGATATAGACTTCGTAGTGGACAGGGCCGGCCATGGAACGCTCACAGTTTGAGCCTCCACCATGACGCCAAGGGTTTAAGGTCAGGTTTCGTTGCGCATTGTCGCGGCGCAGCCCATGTTTTGCGCCGTAATCTCTCCACGATGTTTTAGAACGGTACCGCTTGCCGCGCGTTGAGATGGCGAACGATCCGTCTGCAAGGAGCCCGACTTGGCCAACATCACCCTGGTTGACGACGACGAGAACATCGTCGCCTCCGTCTCGCTGGCGCTGGAAAGCCATGGCCACAAGGTCACGGCCTGGCACGACGGGGCCTCGGGCCTCGAGGCGCTGGAAGCCAGCCCGCCCGATCTGGCCATCCTTGATGTGAAGATGCCGCGCATGGACGGGATGGAGGTGCTGCGCCGCCTGCGTCAGACCTCGCAGATTCCCGTGATCATGCTGACGTCCAAGGATGAGGAGATCGACGAGATCCTCGGCTTCAACCTCGGCGCCGACGACTATATCCACAAGCCGTTCAGCCAGCGTCTGCTGATCGAGCGGGTCAAGGCCCTGCTGCGCCGCACGGGCGCCGACGGCGGCGAGCCCGAGCCCTCGGGCGAAGGCTCCACCAAGGCGATCAAGCGCGGCAAGCTGTCGATGGACCCGGCCCGCCACGAGAGCACCTGGGAGGGCAAGCCGGTCAAGCTGACCGTGACCGAGTTCCTGCTGCTCCAGGCCCTGGCCCAGCGGCCCGGCTTCGTGAAGAGCCGCGACAACCTGATGGACGCCGCCTACGACGATCAGGTCTATGTCGACGACCGCACTATCGACAGCCACGTCAAACGCATGCGGAAGAAATTCCGGGTGGTCGACCCCGAGTTCGACGCCATCGAGACCCTGTATGGCGTTGGATACCGCTATCGCGAAAGCTGAACCGCTCCCGCCGGGAGACGCTGAACCCCGCCGACGCCTGAAACGCTTCGGCGGGTCGCGGCTGGGCGGGCTGATTCTCGCCCTCAACCTGCTCAGCCTGCTGATCCTGTTCGTCGGCGCCCTGCTGCTCAACGAGTGGAGCCGGGGCCTGATCCAGGCGCGTCAGGAGACGCTGCTCGCCCAGGCCGAACTGCTGGCCAATGTGCTGGCCGACAAGGAATATACGGTCGGCGAACCGACGCCGCAGTTCAACGTCGAGAAGGCGCCGCTGCTGCTGCGCGACAATTTCATTCCCGTGGGACAGCGGGCCCGTCTGTTCGACATCGACGGCATCATCGTCGCCGACAGCTATGCGGTGACCGAAGTCATTCCGGGCCAGGCGCTGCCGCCCGCGCGCCCGGCAGGCAGCCCGCTTCCGCGCCCGGACCCCAAGGCCGAAAGCCGAAACGTCGCGGAACTGGAGCAGGCCCGCGCGACCCTGGCGGCCGAGGTGGAACGCGCGCTGGACGGTGAGCCGCAGGCGACGGTGCGGCCGTCCGAAAGCGGTGATCGCGTGGTGTCCGTCTCCATTCCCGTCCGCCATGTGCAACAGGTGCTGGGCGTTCTGACGCTCGAGGCCGGGGACGTGGACGAGACCCTGTCCGCCCAGCGCCGCGCCCTGATGCCCTTCGCCCTGGTGGCGCTGGCGGTGAACCTGCTGGGGTCGCTGCTGATGCATCTGTTCGTGGCGCGGCCGGTGATGCGGCTGTCGGCGGCGGCGGACGAGGTCCGGCTGCAGCGGGCCCGGGCCATCTCCCTGCCCGATCTCGAAAGCCGCAAGGACGAGATCGGCGACCTGGCCCGGTCGCTGGAGACGATGACCGAGACCCTGTCGGACCGGATGGACGCCATCGAGGCCTTCGCCGCCGACGTCTCTCATGAGATCAAGAATCCCCTGACCTCGATCCGTTCGGCGCTGGAGACCCTGCCGCTGGTCAAGACGGCGGCCCAGCGCGAGAAGCTGACCAATCTGCTGCAACAGGATGTGCGGCGGCTGGACCGGTTGATCACCGACATCTCCAACGCCTCGCGGCTGGACGCCGAGCTGAACCGCGACCGGCCGCGCGCCATCGACCTGACCCAGCTGCTGACCGAGATCGTCGGCGTCTATGAGGCCGGGCTGAAGCCGGGCGAGGCGCATGTGACCTTTGAGGCCCCGACCGGCGGTCACGTCCAGATCATGGGCCGCGACGGGCCGCTGGGGCAGGTGTTCCGCAATCTGATCGACAACGCCCGCTCGTTCAGCCCCCCCGGCGGCGTGGTGCGGCTGTCGCTGGGCCGCGACGATATGGATCCGGAGCGGCCGGTTCGCGTGCGAATCGATGACGATGGGCCGGGCATTCCGCCGGAGAATCTCGAGACGGTGTTCGAACGGTTCTACACCGCCCGCCCGCGGGGCACGGCGTTCGGGGCCAATTCGGGGCTGGGGCTGTCGATCGTGCGTCAGATCGTCGAGGCCCATGGCGGCCATGTCCGGGCCGCCAACCGGCCGGATGCGGCGGGCGGCGTCGCCGGCGCTCGCTTCGAGGTCGCCCTGCCCGCGGCGCCGGGATCGGGCCGGCGCACATGACCGCCGCCCAGCCGCTGCACGCCACCGCCGTGGCGCAATGGCGACCCGGGATCGGCTGGCGCGCCATCCTGATCAGCGGACCGTCGGGCGCGGGCAAGAGCGACCTGGCGCTGCGGCTGATCGGGCGCGGCTGGCGGCTGGTGGCGGACGACTATGTCCATGTCTTCGCCTCGGGCGAGGCGCTCTACGCCACGGCGCCGGATACGATCCGGGGACGAATCGAGGCCCGCGGCCTCGGGATCATCGGGGCCTGCGTGCAGGGCGTGGTGCGGCTGGTCCTCGCCGTCGAGCTGACAGACCCGACTCCGGAGCGGCTGCCGGACCCGGATGAGCGGCGCCTCGCGGGCCGGTGCGTGCCGCTGCTCCGGCTGAGGGGATTTGAGGCCTCGGCGGTCGAAAAGGTCGCGGCGGCCATCGCCCCGCTTTAACCCGGCGCGGACTTGGGCTATTCCGCCCGGCTTGCGGCGCGCTCAAGGGCGGCCGGACGCGGGGGCGAAAGTCTTGGTGAAGCCTTCATGATCGGCTTGGTGATCGTCACCCACGGGGGCCTGGCCTCCGAATTTCTCGCGGCCATGGAGCATGTGGTGGGACCCCAGCGCGGGGTCGCGGCCATCTGCATCGGGCCCGAGGACGACATGGAACGGCGCCGCCGCGACATCGTCGACGCCGCCGCGGCCGTCAACGACGGCGACGGCGTCATCCTGCTGACCGACATGTTCGGGGGCACGCCGTCCAACCTGGCCATATCGGTGATGGAAGAGACCCGCGCCGAGGTCATCGCCGGGCTCAACCTGCCCATGCTGATCAAACTGGCCAGCGTGCGCGGCCGCGAACCGCTGGAAGCCTGCGTCGCCCATGCCCAGGACGCCGGTCGCAAATACATCTCGGTCGCCAGCTGGGTGCTTCAGGGCGAGAAATGACGGCAAGCGCCACGGCCAACATCTGCAACACCCGCGGCCTTCACGCCCGCGCCTCGGCCAAATTCGTCAAACTGGCCTCGACCTTCGACGCCGAGGTCCATGTCACCCGTGACGGCGTCACGGTGAACGCCCTGTCGATCATGGGCCTGCTGATGCTGGGCGCCGGCAACGGCTGCACCATCGACATCTCCGCCGAGGGCGCGGAGGCCGAGGCCGCCGTGGCCGCCCTGGCCGAGCTGGTCGAGCGGAAATTCGACGAGGACCAGTAGTCAGTCTTCGGACGGCGTCTGGACCGCCCCGATGTGCGCCAGGCCGCGAAGCGCGGCGATCTCCACCTGTTTCGCCCGTTCGAGATAGCGGGCGCGGTCCGCCTCGGTCCGGCTGTCGGCGCAGCGGTCGCAGCAGACCCCCTCGACATAACGCGGCGACGCCCGGCCGGCCTCGCTGACCGGCATGCGGCAGCCCCGGCAAAGGCTGTGGCTGCCCGGGGTCAGGCCGTGGCCGACGGCGACCCGCTCGTCGAAGACGAAACACTCGCCCCGCCACAGGCTGTCCGTCTCCGGGGTCGTCTCGAGATAGCGCAGGATGCCGCCCTCCAGATGGAAGACGTCCTGCACGCCCTCGGCCCTGAGGAAGGCGGTGGCCTTTTCGCAGCGGATGCCGCCGGTGCAGTACATGGCTACCTTCGGCGGCGTCGGCCCGTCGAGCAGGGCGCGGCCTTCGGTCCGGAACCAGTCGGGGAAGTCGCGAAAAGCCCGCGTATTGGGCTGGATCGCTCCCTCGAAGGCGCCGACGGCGGCCTCATAGTCGTTTCGGGTGTCGATCACGACCACGTCCGGCTGCCGGATCAGGGCGTTCCAGTCGGCGGGCGCGACATAGGTCCCGGCGTTGGCGACCGGATCGAGATCCGGCTGCCCCATGGTGACGATCTCGGGCTTGATCCGGACCTTCATGCGGTGGAACGGCATGGCGGCGGCGTCCGCGAATTTCACCTCGAGGGCCGCGAAGCCGGGCAGGGCGCGGATCTCCGCCAGCACCCGGTCGATGGAGGCTTCGGGTCCCGCGATGGTGCCGTTCAGCCCCTCATGCGCGACCAGAAGGGTGCCGCGCACATCCGGGCGGCACAGGGCCTCGAGCCGGGCGCGCACGGCCTTGCAGTCGGCGATGGCCGCGAACCGGTAGAGGGCGGCGACGCGGACGGGGGATGGGTCGTGGGAAACGGCCACAGAAGGGCATCCTGCTTCGCGCTACCGGGCCTGCCCTGCGAAGCGCGCCGCGCGAAGCAGGGTGGTGGAGCCGAGGGGAGTCGAACCCCTGACCTCGTCATTGCGAACGACGCGCTCTACCAACTGAGCTACGGCCCCCCTTACCCCGTTGGACAATGGGGCGCAGGCGAGGGCGCGACATACGAGGGGCGGGGCGGGAGTGTCAACGGGGTTGGCGCAGCCGGGGCCTGCGACGCCGGAATCGTTGGACGGACGGCGCGGTCAAGGTAGAAGCGGGACAGATCAGGTTTCGGGAGCATCGGAAAGCATGGCGGCGATCATCGGTTTCATCTTCTTCGTCATCGATGCCTTGCTGGGGCTGCTGGTGCTGGCCATCATCGTCAGCGCGATTCTGAGCTGGCTGTTCGCCTTTGATGTCATCAACCATCGCAATCGGTTCGTGAACCAGCTCGCGGATTTCCTCGACAGGGTCACCGGTCCGGTGCTGCTGCCGTTCCGCAAGGTCATTCCGTCCCTGGGCGGCATGGACATCACGCCGATCATCGTCCTGATCCTGATCCACGGCGTGCGGGTCTATCTCCTGCCTGCCTCGCACGCGGCGCTTCTGACACTCTTCGGGGCTTACTGACCGACCGCCTGTCATCGGGCCTTGCACCGTCCGGCGAGGGTCCTAAGGTGCCGCTCCGACCGGGCCTCCCGCCCGCCAGCCAACCGGAATTCATGACCACGATCCGATCCGTCGCCATCGTCGGCGCAGGCCAGATGGGCGCAGGCATCGCCCAGGCCGTGGCCGCCGGCGGCTATCAGGTGCTGCTGTACGACGCCGCCGCGGACCGCGTGCCGCAGGCCCAGGCCGCCATCGCCGCCAGCCTGGCCCGCCAGATCGATCGCGGCCTGATCGACCCGGCCTCGGCCGACGCCGCCCTTTCGCGCATCACGGCCGCATCCTCGCTGGCCGCCGCGGCCCGGGCCGATCTCGTCATCGAGGCGGCGGTCGAGGACGAGGCGGTCAAGAAGTCGATACTGACCGAACTGGTCCCGCATCTGGGGCCCGACACCCTGCTGGCGTCCAACACCTCCTCGATTTCGATCACCCGGCTGGCCTCGGTCACCGACCGGCCCGAGCGGTTCATCGGCCTGCATTTCATGAAGCCGGCGCCGGTGATGAGACTGGTCGAGATCGTGCGCGGCATCGCCACCTCGGCCGACACCTATGAGACGGCGGTGGCCTTTGCGGAGTCGCTGGGCAAGACCACCACCAACGCCGAGGACTTCCCCGCCTTCATCGTCAACCGCATCCTGGTGCCGATGATCAATGAGGCGATCTACACCCTGTACGAAGGCGTCGGGAACGTCGCCTCGATCGACAAGGCGCTGAAGCTGGGCGCCAACCATCCGATGGGGCCGCTGGAACTGGCGGACTTCATGGGGCTGGACGTGGTTCTGGCGATCATGAACGTGCTGCATGAGGGCCTGGCCGACACCAAATACCGGCCCTGTCCCCTGTTGGTGAAATATGTCGAGGCCGGCTGGCTGGGACGCAAGTCCGGGCGCGGCTTCTACGACTATTCCGGCGACACGCCGGCGCCCACGCGGTGAGTCCGGCGCGATGATCCCGATCCCGGAAAGAGCCGAGGACTTCCCCGGACAGGAGCGGGTGGCCTGGCGGCGGGAGCCGCACCGGCTGGTGCTGGCGGCGCTCGCCGGGGCCCTGTGGCCGCCGATCCCGATCACCCTGCTGATCTGGCCGCCGAACAACTGGGCGCCGTCGATGGAGATCGATCCGCGGCTGGTGGCCCTGGTCATCGGGCTGATGGCCGTGCCGGCGGGCCTGTGGCTGCTGCGGCGGGAGCGTGAGCGGACCGGACGGCCGTCGACGCGGCTGGGCGTGGTCTGGCGGTTCATGTTCTACGGCGGTCTGCTGGCCGCCGGGCTTCAGGCGCTGTTCGCCCTCATCCTGTGCATCTTCGGCTGGTTCGAGGCGGGCGGCATCGCCCAGGCCGCGGGCGCCACGGAAACCACCCTGCTCATCTATGGCGTCGGCCTGCTTCCCGTCGCCGTCATGGTGGGGGTCAGCTATGCCCTGTGGGCGGGCCTGTGCGCCGCCTTCATCGCCTTCAGGCTTCAGCCCGAGGTGCGGGACCGGCTGGGCTTGATGAGCGAACCCGACGAAGCCTGACGCTCTCCGGCCCGGCCGGGCCGTTACGCAGAATTCAGTTTCAAGACCGCGCCGCTTCGGCCAAGCTTGCCCCTGCCGGATGGGGGAAGATGTCATGGCCGTCGCCGAAACAACCGGGGCCGAGGCGCCCGCGCCGCTCGCGAAACTGGCGCCCGTCGCCACGTCGGATCGCCTGTTCAGTCTGGATATGGTCCGCGGTCTGGCCGTTCTGGGCATTCTGGCCGTCAACGCCATGACCTTCGCCTGGCCCTGGGCGGTCGTGTCCAATCCGCCCTTGCAGACAGGCTTCGACGCCGAGGCCGCGCAGGCCTGGCAGATCATGCACGTCTTCTTCCAGGACAAGATGCGCACCCTGTTCTCCATGCTGTTCGGCGTCTCGATCTTCCTGATCGGCGGCGAACGCGCGGACGCAGCGCGGGGCAAGCTGCTGCGCAGCCGCCTGTTCTGGCTGGCCGTCTTCGGCCTGATCCATGGTCTGGCCTTCTGGTTCGGCGACATCCTGCTGCTCTACGCCTGGACCGGCCTGTTCGTGATGCTGGTGCGGTCGTGGAGCGCCCGCAGTCTGTTGATCGCGGGCGTCAGCCTGAACCTGATCTGTTCGGCCCTCTATGTGGGCATGATGTCCCTGCTGGCCTTCGCCCCTCCGGAAGCTCTGGCCGGCGCGATGGAAGGCTCCGGCTGGGGCGCTGACCCGGCCAAGCTGGCCCGGTCGATCGCGGCCTTCCAGGGCGACGCCCTGTCGGTCAGCCTGGCCCAGGTGAGAAACTGGCTGCAGACCGCCCCCGCCATGCTGATCTTCTTCCTGCCGGCGACGTCGGCCCTGATGCTGATCGGCATGGGTCTGTTCAAGTCAGGCTTCCTGGCCGGCCGTTCGCCGGCCTGGGTCTATGGCCTGTTCATCGCCGCCGGGGGCGGATCGCTGTGGCTGGTCTGGCAGGAGACCTCGGCCTTCATCGCGGCGGGCTTCCCCTTCATCGAGACGATGACCAAGCCGTACAACAGCTTCCTCGCCCCCTTCATTTCGCTCGGCTACGCCAGCCTGCTGATCCTGCTGGCGCGGTTCGGGCTGAAGCTGATCCTGACGCCGCTGGCCTGCGCCGGGCGGATGGCCTTCACCAACTACCTCAGCCAGACCCTGATCATGACCACCATCTTCTACGGCGGCCGGGGGCTGGGCTGGTACGGCCAGATCGGCTGGCCCGAGATGTGGATTATCATCGGCGGGGTCTGGGCGGCGCAGCTGATCTGGTCGCCGCTGTGGTTGTCGGTGTTCCAGCTGGGCCCGCTGGAATGGGCCTGGCGTTGCCTGACGTACAAGCGGATGGTTCCGCTGAGGAAGGCCTGAGGGGTCGGGGGTCAGGGATCAGGGAAGAGGGACGCATCGCACCGCACCGTCGCCGCCCTAACCTCTGGTCCCTAATCCCTTGTCCCTCTAAAGACGCGGCATGACCACCGACGCCGCCGCTCCCGCCCGCCCTGAAGCCCGCAATCCGCGGGGGTTCGCCGACCGTCGCGGTCGCGACCTGATCGCCGAGCGCCGTCTCGTGCAGCGGGTGTCCGAGGTCTATGAGCGCTGGGGCTTCGAGCCGCTGGAGACGGGCGCGTTCGAATACGCCGATGCGCTCGGCAAATTCCTGCCGGACGCCGACCGTCCCAACGAGGGGGTCTTCGCCCTTCAGGACGACGACGACCAGTGGATGGCGCTGCGCTACGACCTGACCGCGCCGCTGGCCCGGTTCGCGGCCCAGGGGTGGGAGACCCTGCCCAAGCCGTTCCGCCGCTACGCCTTCGGCCCGGTGTGGCGCAACGAGAAGCCGGGCCCGGGGCGGTTCCGCGAGTTCGTCCAGTGCGACGCCGACACCGTCGGCTCGGACCGGCCCGAGGCCGATGCCGAGATCATCGCCATGGCCTGCGAGGGCCTGCGCGCGGCCGGTCTGGACGCCGGTCAGGCGGTGGTGCGCGTCTCCAACCGCAAACTGTTCGACGGCCTGTTCCAGGCGGGCGGGATCGAGGATGCGGGCCAGCGGCTGACCGCCCTGCGGGCCATCGACAAATTCGACCGGCTGGGCTGGGAGGGCGTCGCCGCCCTGCTGGGCGAGGGCCGGCTCGATGACTCGGGCGACTACACCCGGGGGGCGCGTCTGCCGGCCGGCGTGATCGCGACGATCGAGGGCTTCCTGTCGTCGGTGGCGGACGAGGGGCTGACGCGCGCCGGGACGCTGGACGCCGTCGCGCGGGTCGGGGGGCTGGGCGAGATCGGCGAGGCGGCCCTGACCGAGCTGGCCGCCATCGACGCCGCGCTGAACGCCATGAAGGTGAGCCAGGACGCGGTCCGCTTCGACCCGACCATCGTGCGCGGGCTGGAATATTACACCGGCGCCGTGTTCGAGGCCGAGCTGCTGCTGGACACGGTCGACGACAAGGGCCGGGCCGTGCGCTTCGGCTCGATCGGGGGCGGCGGACGCTATGACGATCTGGTGGCGCGGTTCACCGGCGAGCGGCTGCCGGCGACCGGCTTCTCGTTCGGGGTGTCGCGCCTGGCCTCGGCCCTGCGCGCCGCCGGACGGGGCGACGAGGACGCGGTGCGCGGGCCGGTCGTGGTCATCGTCTTTTCCGACGCCGACATGCAGCACTATCTCGACGCCGTGTCCGAACTCCGCAACGCCGGCGTCGCCGCCGAGCTCTATCTGGGCCGGGCCGGGATGAAGGCGCAGATGAAATACGCCGACCGCCGCGGCGCGCCGGCCGCCGTCATCCTGGGCGGAGACGAGATCGCGGCCGGCCAGGTCACGGTCAAGGATCTGGACGCCGGCCGGGCGCTCGCCGCCGGCGTCAGCGACAACGAGGCCTGGAAATCCGAACGCCCGGGCCAGCAGATCGTCCCCCGATCCGAGCTGGTCGCCACCGTCGCCCGGATCGTCAAACAGGCGCGCACAGCTTCGTGAGTTATCACTGATAAGTCTTGAAAAATCCGGGTTTCGCCCGCCCGTTCATTGACTTGAGACGGTAAATGTCGTCTTTCTGACGTACTCGGGAAGCGCAGCGTTTCGGCGCAGCAGCGGCCCGGAGGCGTTTCGGGGAGGAAACGTCCGCTCGTCAAAGAGCGAAAGAAAGCCCGCCGCGAATGTATCCCCCGCGGCGGGCTTTTTTGCGCCTGGAGCCTGGCGCTGCGCGCCGGTGGCTAGTGGCTAGTGGCCACAAGAAAGGGGCCGGAGCGTTGGCTCCGACCCCTTCCCGTCTTTCAGGCCTGTCCTACCAGATGCGAACCCGGTCTGCCGGGGCCAGGTAGTAGCGGTCGCCGGGCTGGACGTCGAAGGCGTCGTACCAGGCGTCGACGTTGCGGACCGGGCCGATCACCCGGAACTCGGCCGGGCTGTGCGAGTCGGTGTCGATCTGCTGCCTCAGCGCGTCGTCGCGATATTTCGACTGCCAGACCTGGGCCCAGCCGTAGAAGAAGCGCTGGTCGCCGGTCGTGCCGTCGAGGATCGGCGCGGGCTGGCCGTTCAGCGACAGGTGATAGGCCTCAAGCCCGACGGCGTTGCCGGCGGCGTCGCCGATGTTCTCGCCCATGGTCAGGGCCGGGCGGACCCGGAACCCCGGGAGCGGCTCGAACTGGCCGTACTGCTCGCCGAGGCGGGCCGTCAGGGCGTCGAAATTGGCCCGGTCCTCGGCCGTCCACCAGCTGCGCAGCACCCCGTCGCCATCGGACTTGGAGCCCTGGTCGTCGAAGCCGTGGCCGATTTCGTGGCCGATGACGCCGCCGATGCCGCCGTAGTTGACGGCCGGGTCCGCATCCGGATCGAAGAAGGGCGGCTGCAGGATGGCGGCCGGGAAGACGATCTCGTTATTGGTCGAGTTGTAGTAGGCGTTCACGGTCTGCGGGGTCATGCCCCACTCGTCCTTGTCCACCGGCTGGTTCAGGCGGTTGAGCTGGTAGTTCCAGCGGAAGAGACCGGCCCGCTCGCCGTTGCCGAACAGGTCGTCCGGACGGATTTCAAGAGCGGAGTAGTCGCGCCACTTGTTCGGATAGCCGATCTTGACGGTGAATTTGGCCAGCTTCTCCTGGGCCGCGGCCTTGGTGGCGTCGCCCATCCAGTCGTAGGTGTTGATGCGGTTGCTGAGCGCGATGCGCAGGTTGGCGACCAGCTCCTCCATCTGCGCCTTGGACGCGGCGGGGAAGTATTCGGCCACATACTGGCGGCCGACGGCCTCGCCCAGCATGCCCTCGGCGAAGCTGATGCCCCGCTTGTCGCGGGGGCGCTGCATCGGCTGGCCCTGCAGATCGCGCGAACGGAACTCCCACTGGGCGTCCGAGAAGCGGCGCGACAGGCGCGGCGCGGCCTGGTCGGTGGTGTGGAAGGCCTCCCAGGCCTGGAGAGTCGCGACAGGAGTGTCCGCGAAGATCGCGGCGATCGTCGGCATCGCCGTGTCCTGGCGAACGATCAGGCGGGGCACGTCGCCGACGCCGACCGCTGTATAATAGGCCTGCCACGGGAAGCCCGGGGCCTCCGCCGCCAGCTGGGCGATGGTGTATTCGTTGTAGGTCTCGTCGCGATTGCGGTTCTGCTCCGGCGTCCAGTGCGCCTCGGCGATCCGGTTCTCGAAGGCGAGGATGGCGTCCGCGCTGGCCGCCGGGTCTTCCCAGCCGACCATGGTCAGCATCCGCTCGACATAGGCGCGGTACAGAGCCTTCTTCTCGGCCCAGCGGTCCGCCAGATAGTAGTCGCGGTTGGGCAGGCCCAGGCCGGCCTGGCCGGTCGAGACGACATAGCGGGTCGGCGCCTTCTGGTCGGTGGTGATGCCTGTGCCGAAGATCGAGGCGCCCACACGGCCCTGCGTCTGACCCATGTAGACGGCCATCGCCTCATGGGTGTTCGCGGCGCGGATCGCAGCCAGGTAGGGCTGCAGCGGCTGGGCGTCCAGCGCCTCGATCCGGTCCTCGTCCATATAGGCGCGATAGGCGTCGGCGATCTTCTGCTCGTCGGAGCCGGGGACCAGGTCGGTGCGGGCGACGAGGGCGTCGATCATCACCTTGACGCGGTTGTCCGAGAGCTCGCGCAGCAGATTGAACGAGCCGTATGAGGTGCGGTCGGACGGAATCTGGAGCCGGTCGAGCGCCGCGCCGTTGGCGTAGCGCATGAAGCTTTCGCCGGGCCGCACCGAGGTGTCGCGACCGTCGAGGTTGAAGCCCCAGGTTCCGTAGCTCGGCGCTTCCGTGCCCTGGTAGCCCAGGACCGTTCCGCCGTCGGGCGGGGTCTGGAAGAGCTCGTAGATGGAGCAGCTTTCGTCGATGCAGCCATGGCCGTGATCTTCGCCGCCGACCTGGGCGACCGCGACGGACGCGGGCAGGAGCAGGGCGCCGAGCGCGGCGCCGATGAGCAATTTCTTCATGGGGATTTCCTCGACTTCGCTTCTCTGTCGGACAGCGTCGTCGGCGACCCTACGCCCCGGGCCCGTCCTGTCGCCTGAATTATTTGTCATGTGCGACGGAAACCCAGACGGGGCGGCGTTTCAGCCTGTAGGCTGACCCCCGACGGAGGACGAATGGCGACTCACGGCGGCGGCGGCGAATACAAGGATCTGGTGGTCTTTCTGGCGGCCGCGGGCGTGGTCGTGCCGCTGTTCAACCGTCTGAAGATCAGTCCGGTGCTGGGCTTCCTCGCCGCGGGCGTGCTGCTGGGTCCCGACGGACTGGCCCGGATGTCGGACGCCGCGCCCTGGCTGTCGTGGCTGACCATTTCGGACGCCACCCAGATCCGGTCCCTGTCCGAGCTCGGCGTCGCCTTCCTGCTGTTCATGATCGGGCTGGAGCTGTCGTGGGAGCGGCTGCGGGCCATGCGCAAGCTGGTCTTCGGCCTCGGCCTGACCCAGGTGGCGACCTGTACGGTGGCGCTGGCGGCGGTCTTTGTGTTCATGGGCCAGCCGCTGGTCTCGGCGGCCGTGCTGGGGATGGGGCTGGCCCTGTCCTCGACAGCCGTGGTGATGCCGGTGATGGCCGAGCGGGGGCGGATCAAGACCACCGCCGGACGGGCGACCTTTTCCATCCTGCTGGCCCAGGATCTGGTCGTGGCGCCGATCCTGATCACCGTCACGGTTCTGGCGGCGCTCGCCGGGAGCGGCGTCGGCGGCGGCGATTTCGACCCGGCGGTTCTGGGCCCCGCGCTGTTCACCCTGATCCCGGCCGCCATCGGTCTGGCGCTGCTGGTCGTGCTGGGCCGGCTGGTGCTGCGGCCCATGTTCCGCTCGGTCGCCCGGGCCAAGGCCCGGGGGCAGGGGCAGGAGATGTTCATCGCCGCCAGCCTGCTGGTGGTGGTCGGCGCCGGGGTGGCGGCCCAGGCCGCCGGCCTGTCGATGAGCCTCGGCGCCCTGATCGCCGGCCTGCTGCTGGCCGAGACCGAGTTCCGACGCGAGGTCGAGATTTCGATCGAGCCGTTCAAGGGCCTGTTGCTCGGGGTCTTTTTCGTGGGGGTCGGCATCAGCCTCGACCTCGACGCCGTGGCCGCCGATCCCGTGGCCGTGTTCGGCCTGGCCGCCATGCTGACCCTGCTGAAGGCCGGCCTGATATACGCCGCCGCCCGCCTGTGGGGCCTGAACAACCGCACCGCCATCGAGACGGCGCTGGTGCTGGGACCCGCAGGGGAGTTCGCCTTCGTCATCCTGGGCGCCGGTCTGGTCGAGGGGATCGCCTCGCCCGCCTTCACCCAGACGGTGCTCATGGCGGCGACGATCAGCATTTTCACGGTCCCCCTGATGGCCCTGATCGCGGACCGGCTGGTGAAACGCGTAGCCCCGGCCGTCGCCGAACTGCCGCCCGAGGCCCTGGAGACGCCGTCAGCGACGTCCGGACAGGTGCTGATCGTCGGCTTCGGACGGGTGGGACGTCTGGTCGGCGAGATGCTGACCGAGCATGGACAGGCCTTCCTGGCCATCGACGCCAATCCCTCCACCGTGGCCAAGGGCAGGGCCGAGGGGGCCAATGTCTTCTATGGCGACGCGGGGCGGACCGAGATGCTGGAGCGCTGCGGCATCGACACGGCGCGGGCTGTGGTGGTGACCATGGATGCGCCGATCAAGGTCGATGAGGTGGTCATCGCCACACGCTCGCTGCGGCCCGACCTGATCCTGATCGCCCGCGCCCGGGATCACAAACACGCCGCCCGCCTGTACGCCCTGGGCGTCACGGACGCCGTCCCCGAGACCACGGAGGCCAGCCTGCAACTGGCCGAGAACACCCTCGTCGATCTGGGGGTGCCCATGGGTCTGGTGCTGGCGTCGATTCACGAGCGTCGCGACCGGTTCCGCAAGATCTTTCAGGAGGCCATGCCCGGCAGCGACGCCGTCCGCAGCCCGCGCGCCCTGCGCTCCACCCTGCGGCGCTGAGACGCATCGGCGGAGGGTCCGTGCGGGGACGTTAACCGCATGACTATCCCGACTGTTAATCCCGCTACCCCATTTTGGTCATCGTTGCGTGATGATTGCCCCGTTCTCGCCTGACAGGCGATGTGTCTGCGTGCCTTCGCGCCCGCTCCGGATTTTCCATCGCTTCGGCGTCCAGTTCCAACGACGGCCCGCCGCCGCCGCCCAGTGAGTACCCGTTTCATGCGAGATATCGCCTTGACCCCCTCCAAGACCAACGACGCCGAGTCCGAGACCCCCCGGCTGAACCGCCGCCAGGCCGCCAAGGTCCGCACCCGCCAGAAGGTGCTGGACGCCGCGCGCACCCTGTTCGCCGAGCGTGGCTATGAGCCCGCCACCATTCGCGACATCGCCAAGGGCGCGGGGATGTCGACGGGCGCCGTCTTCGCCAATTTCCAGGACAAGGCCGAACTGTTCGAGGCCGTCCTGTCGGAAGATCTGGCGAAACTGGCCGAAACGCTGAAGACCGCCGCCGCCGCTGAAACCTCGCTGCGCGCCCGTCTGCTGGCCGCCCTGACCGCCGGCTATCACAGCTCGCTGGAGCAGCTGCCGCTGGTCCAGGCGGTCGTGGCCCGCTCATGGTTCCAGCCGGTCGCCGCCGAGATGCGCACCCGCACCGCCATCAAGCCGCTGGTCATGGTCGTCTCCGACGCCCTGCAGGCCGGAGTGCGGGAGGGCGAGCTGCGCCAGGATGCGGACGTGCGTCTGCTCAGCGAGCTGATCTACGAGGCCTTCCTGTCGAACTACCGCCGCGCCGCCTACGACGGCTGGACCATGCAGCAGCTGACGACGCAGATCGGCAAGCAGATCGACGTGATCCTGGCGGGGCAGATTAGCCGGCAGTAAAGATCGTCTCCTCCCTGTTCGCGGAGCGAATGGGGAGGTGGCGCGGCTTCGCGCCGTGAGGGAGGGGCAGGACCGCGGCGCGGCCCCCCTCCACCATGCTTCGCATAGTCCCCCTCCCCATCGCTCCGCGACGGGGAGGAGACTCAGCTTTTCCAGCGTAATGTCGCCGCCTTGACCGGGTTCACGAACGGGCGGCCTTCGGCGCGGGACTTGATCCATTCGCGCTTCAGCTGCTGGTACCATTTCGCCTGTTTGTCGGCGTCGTCGATCCAGATCAGGGCGGGATCGTAGCGCAGGCCCTCGTTCTGCAGGTTCACCATGCCGCCGTCCTGTTTCAGGAAGGCGATGACGCCCATGCGCAGGAACGGCCTGGCGATCGCGAACACCCAGTGGTCGGACCAGAAGATCTGGGTGATCGTCGTCTTCGTTTCTGTCCGGGGGGTCAGGCAGGTCAGGGCCAGGACCTGTTTCTCGCCGACCTGGATATGCTCCCAGCGATAGCCGGGCAGGCGGAACGAGATCTCGGTCGCCGGGGCGCCGCCGAGGATCTTATAGGCCCGGCTGTTCGACGACGGGGCGTGCCGGACCATGGCGAAGCCGTGCTCGCGCGGTTCGAAGGCCTTGGCCTTCTCGTGCATCGACGTCTCGGACCGCCACCACCACTGCTGATGCACATAGGGGCCGTGGGCCGGATCCATCAGGCCGACGACGGCGTGATCGACATGGGCGTCGAAATCCATCCATTCGACCATCTTCGCCCCGCCCCCGACCACCCCGGGGAACAGCGGCGGCTCATGGTCAGGATCGGGCGCGGTGCGGGGATCGGACGCCATCCAGACGAAGACCATCCCCTGGCTTTCGCGGACCGGATAGCTCCGCACCCGGATGCGGTCGGCCTCATAGGGCTGGTCCTCCACCAGGGAGGGGATGGCGGCGCAGACGCCGTCGGGCCGGAAACGCCAGCCGTGGTAGCAGCATTCGATGGTCTCGCCCTCGCCGGGCTTCTCGACCAGCCGTCCGGCGGACAGGGGCGCGGCGCGGTGGGGGCAGATGTCGCGCATGGCGTAGACCTGGCCCGCCCGGGTCCGCCCGATCAGCACCGGCTCGCCGAGCAGTTCATGGCGCTTCAATGAGGCGGGGGCGACATCGCGGGACAGGGCGACGAAATACCAGGCGTCCAGCACGAATCCCTTGCCGAAGGCCGTCGGCGGGGCCTTGGCCTCGGGCGATTTCGGGGAGACGGGGGCGCTGTCGGCGGGGGTCATGCGGACAGTTTAGCGAGCCGCAGCGGTGAAGTCTTGACCGGCTGCATCCATTCGCGCCCTCTGCGACGACTAGGGACAGAAGCGGGCGTTTCGCCCGCGCACCGGGGATACAGACCATGAAGACCATGACCGCCCTCGCCGCCCTCGCCGCGGCCCTTTCCTTCGCCGCCGCGGCGCCGGCCCTGGCCCAGGCGCACGGGGACCATGGCCAGGCGCCCGAGGCGGCCGCGGGCCACGGCCATGCCCACGCCAACTTTGAATCGGGCCGTTTCCACGTCCGCGTCGACGGGCCGGAGCATCCCGTCGGCGACGTCATCCTGATTCCGGGCCTCAGCTCCTCGCCCGAGGTCTGGGACGGGCTGACCGAACAGCTGAAGGGCCGCTACCGCGTTCATCGCGTGCACATCCAGGGATTCGCCGGCGCGCCGCCCGAGGACAACGCCACGGGCGACGTCTCCGCCCCGGTCGCCGAGGATCTGGCCCGCTACATCGCCGAACAGGGCCTGAACAAGCCCGCCGTGATCGGTCACTCCATGGGCGGCACCATCGGCATGATGCTGGCCGCGCGGCATCCGGACAGCGTCGGCAAGCTGATGGTCGTCGACATGGTGCCCTTCATGGGGGCGATGTTCGCCCAGCCGGGCACGGTCCCGACGGCCGAGAGCGTCACGCCCATGGCCGACATGATGCACCAGGGCATGGCCAACTCCCCCCGCGAACAATACCAGGCGCAGGCGGACGCCCAGATCGTCGCGATGATCAACACCGAGTCCCAGCGCGCCAAGCCCCTTGAGGACAGCCGGAGCAGCGACCAGAAGGTCTCCGCCGCGGCCTTCCGCGAGCTGATCGTCACCGACCTGCGGCCGGAGCTCGGCCGGATCACCGCGCCGACCACGGTGCTCTACGTCCGGTTCAACGATCCCCGCATGACCAACGACATGGTCGACGGCATCTACCGCGCCTCATTCGCCAACCTGCCCGGCGCGACCCTGACCCGGATCGACGACAGCGCCCATTTCATCATGCTGGACCAGCCCGCCCGGTTCGCCGCCGAGGTGAACGCGTTTTTAGAATAGGCGTCCGGAGCGTCATGGTTTCGGCGGAAAGGCCCCTCACAGTCGCGTGAACTGTGCGGGGCCGTTTCCGCGCGCGGCGCGACCGGCTAAGACCGGGTACGGCTTGATGAGGTTTCGATGGCGGGTTCCGGCTTCAACTTCGGACGTGGCGGCGGCGCGGGCCCGAAATCCGCGCGCACGCCGTGGCAGCGCGTCATGTACTGGAGCGCGGTGCTGGCGGTCTGGGGGCTGATTTTCCTCGTCGTGTTCTTCGCCGTCTTCGCGCGCGACCTGCCCAACACCTCGACCCTCTACAATGTCGATCGCCAGCCCTCGATCACCTATCTGGACCGCAACGGCGCCCTGATCGCGGTGCGCGGGACGCAACAGGCCCCCCCCGCCGATCTGGACGCCCTGCCCGACTATGTGCCCGCGGCCTTCATCGCCATCGAGGACCGGCGCTTCTATCACCACCCCGGCTTCGACCCGATCGGCATGAGCCGGGCCATGGCCGCCAACATGCGCGCCGGGCGGGTGGTCCAGGGCGGCTCGACCCTGACCCAGCAGTTGGCCAAGAACCTGTTCCTGTCTCCCGACCAGAACATGAAGCGCAAGGTCCAGGAGCTGATGCTGGCGGTCTGGCTGGAGATGAAATTCTCCAAGGAGGAAATCCTCGCCCTGTATCTGAACCGGGTCTATTTCGGCGCCGGCGCCTATGGCATCGAGGCGGCCTCGCAGCGCTATTTCGACAAGAGCGCCCGCCAGCTGACCGTCGGCGAGGCGGCGCTTCTGGCCGGGCTGCTGAAGGCGCCGTCGCGCTATTCGCCGGTGTCCGAGAGCGAGCGCGCCGCCACCCGCGCAACCGTCGTGCTGAACGAGATGGTCGACGCCGGCGTCATCACGCCCGAACAACGCGCCGCCGCCGTGACCGAGCCGGTCCGCGTCTCCCGCACCCTGGCCACCCAGCACGCCCAGTATTTCATCGACTGGCTGGACAAGCAGATCCGCGAACTGGTCGGCGAGCCGACCGAGGACATGATCGTCGAGACGACCCTCGACCTGACCCTGCAGACCCAGGCCGAACGGTCGGTGCGCCGCATCCTCGACCGCGACCGCTCCAAGGGCGTGCAGCAGGCGGCCCTGGTGGCGCTGGACGGCGAGGGCCGGGTGCGGGCCATGATCGGCGGCGCCTCCTATGCCGACAGCCAATTCAACCGCGCGACCGACGCGCGGCGCCAGGCCGGGTCCGCGTTCAAGCCGTTCGTCTATCTGACGGCCCTGGAGAGCGGCTTCACGCCGGAGACCATGGTCAACGACGCCCCGATCCGCATCGGCAACTGGTCGCCGCGCAACTATTCGGGCTCGTTCGCGGGCGAGATGACCATGGCCCAGGCCGTGGCCCAGTCGACCAACACCATCGCCGCCGGCATGGCGGACCAGATCGGCCGCGACAATGTCGCCCGCACCGCCCGCCGCCTCGGCATCACCAGCCGGATCGGGCTGGAGCCGGCCATGGCGCTGGGGGCCGTCGAGGTCTCGCCGCTGGAAATGGCCCAGGCCTATGACGCCTTCGCCAACGGCGGAAAGCGGGTGACGGCCTATGGCATCAGCCGCATCCGCACGCCGCAGGGCCGGGTGATCTACCAGCGCGCCTCCCGCGCCGACGGGCCGATCCAGGCCATCTCGAACCCCTTCCTCTATTACCAGAACCAGATGCTGCGCGGGGTCATGACCTCGGGCACCGGCCGTTCGGCGGCCATCGCCGGACGCGACATCGCCGGCAAGACGGGCACCACCTCGGACTACAAGGACGCCTGGTTCGTCGGCTACACCGGCGGCTTCGTCACCGCGGTCTGGGTCGGCAAGGACGACAATACGCCGATGCGCGGCGTCACCGGCGGCTCGTCGCCGGCGGCCATCTGGCGCGGCTTCATGGAGGCGGCCCTGCCGCGCCTGAACGCCCCGGCCATCCCCAACGGCCCGGCCATGCCCGAGGGCTGGCAGCCGCCGAGCCCGGTCGAAAGCCTGATCGGCCGTATCGGCGACCTGTTCGGCGACAATCCGCCGGGCGGCTCCGAGATCGATCCGCTCGACGAATCCCTGCTGGAGCCGCTGCCGCGCCAGCCGGCGCCGCCGCGCCGCAACGAGCCGGGACCGGCCATCGTGCGCCCGACCGCGCCCCAGCCGCAGCGCGACCCGCCGGACCAGCGGCCGGAACCGGCTCCGCCGCCGGAGAAGAAGTCCGAGCCGCTGTTCTTCTAGCGGCCCACCGCGTGCAGCGCCGGGCCGTTGTCGCGCAGCCATTTGCGGTGCGGGCGGTGGTCGCCGATCAGGCGCTGGACCACGGCCCAGTAGGCCGGGCTGTGGTCGGCGTGGACCAGGTGGGCCACCTCATGGGCGGCGAGGTAGTCGATCACCGTCGGCGGGGCCATGACCACGCGCCAGCTGTAGCGGATCGAGCGATTGTGCGGGCTGCACGAGCCCCAGCGGGATTTCGGATCGGCGATCGACATCTTCACCGGGCGCTGGCCGAGGGTGCGGAGATGGAAATCGGTTCGGGTCTGGAGCGTTTCTCTCGCCACCCTCTTGAACAGGTTTTCGACCCGTCTGGCATAGGCCTCGCCCTCGCCGCCCGAGGCGATCAGGGGGCCGTCGGCGTCCTCGGTCAGGCGGGCCGCCCCCGCGCCGCCGGTGGCCGTCAGCCGGGTCGGCTGGCCGAACAGGTCGATCAGCGCGCCGGGTTCGATCGGCGTGCCCTGCGGCCGGTCGGCCAGCCGTTCACGCATCCAGCCGGTCTTGGTGCGGGCGAAGGCGACGACCTCGGCCAGTTTGCGCTCGGACGGGGCGATCAGCACCGCCTCGCCGGCGCGGGCGTCGATGCGGATCGACAGCCGGCGCGCGCGCGGATTGACCGACAGCCGGGCTGTCAGACCCTCAAGCGGCAGCCGCTGCCCGTTCCGGTACTGCAACTATGGCCTCGTTCCTGGCGATGAAGTCGCGCACCCGCGGATAGATGTCGTCGCGGAAGCGGCGTCCGTTGAAGACGCCATAGTGGCCGACATCGGGGTGGACATACAGCACCCGTCTGGCGTCCGGCAGGCCTGTGCACAGGGTATGGGCGGCCTGGGTCTGGCCGACGCCGGAGATGTCGTCCTGTCCGCCCTCGACCGTCATCAGGCCGATGTCGGTGATGCGGGTCAGGTCGACCTTGCGCCCGCGATGCTCCAGCAGGCCGCGGGCCAGCAGATGCTGCTGGAAGACGATGTCGATGGTCTGGAGATAGAATTCCTCGGTCAGGTCCAGCACCGAGAGGTATTCGTCGTAGAAGGCCTCGTGCTTCTCGGCGGCGTCGCCGTCGCCCGAGACCAGGTGGCCGAAATAGTCGCGGTGGGCGTCGACGTGCTTGTCCTCGTTCATGGACATGAAGCTGTAGAGCTGGACGAAGCCCGGATAGACGCGCCGCCCGAAGCCCGGATAGGGCCAGGGCACGGTGTGGATCATGTTCGACCGGAACCAGGTGAAGGGCTTGGCCTCGGCCAGCTGGTTGGTCACGGTCGGGGACAGCCGCGCGTCGATCGGCGAGCCCATGAAGGTCATGGAGGCGGGCCGGTTGGGGTCGTTGTCCTCGGCCATCATGGCGCAGGCGGCCAGCACCGGCGGTCCGGGCTGGCAGACGCCGACGACGTGGGCGCGCGGGCCGATCTGGCCCAGCATGGTGCGGACGTGGTCGATATAGTCGAAGAAGTCGAACCGGCCCTCGAGCATCGGCACCTGACGGGCGTTGACCCAGTCGGTGACATAGACGTCGTGGTCCTGCAGGAAGCCCTCGACCGTGCCGCGCAACAGGGTGGCGTAGTGGCCGGACAGCGGGGCGACGATCAGCACCGCCGGCGCCGATGTGGGCTTGTCCGCGCGCTTCAGGTCGCCGAGATGGCGCGCGAACCGCACCAGCCGGCACCAGGGCGAGGACCAGATCACCTGTTCGGTGGTCCGCACCGGCTTGTCGCCGATGGTGATCGTCTCAACGCCCCAGGCGGGCTTGCCGTAGCGGCGCGTCACGCTCTCGAACAGACCGGCCGAGGCGAAGGCCGTGCGGCCGATCGCGGTCTCCGAGGCGGGATTGAAGGGAGAGGTCCAGAACTGCCGGGCCATCTGGGCCCCGAACCGGAACGGCGTCGCCGAATGATAGGCGAGCTCGTGAAGCGAATAGAGCATGGAATCCTTGATACGGCCCAGCCGTTACGCGGCAGAGCACCATAGAACGCATCGCACTGCAAAAAGATTATTGAGGGGCGAAATTACCGCGGGTTTGGGCAACCGCACGATTTCCTTGAACCGCCTGACGACTTGTCCGCACCTCTCATATGAAACGGAATTGGCGGCAGATGGACAGGACCAGGGAGCAGCTTCTTGACGAGTATCTGGTCGCGTCCGCGCGAACCGGAGATCGCAAGGCGTTCGACCTGTTGGCGCAGCGTTGGGGCAGGAAACTGCTGGCCCACGCCTGGCGTCTGACCGGCGACGTCGATTTGGCGCGTGAGGCCGCCCAGGACGGCTGGATCGAGATCGTGCGCGGCGTGGACCGGCTGCGCGACGAGCGCGCCTTTCCAGCCTGGGCCTATCAGATCGTGACGCGCCGCTGCGCCCGGCAGATCGGCCGGGTGCGTCGCGACCGCGCCCTGACGGCGGCCGTCGCGATCGAGCCGGTCGTGGATATCGCGTCGCCGGAAGGCGGCGATCCCGGCGCATCCGCCCGCTTGCGGACGGCCCTCGCCGCCCTGCCGGAGGCGCAGCGCGCCGCGGTCGGCCTGTTTTATCTCGAGGACATGGACATCGCCGAGGTGGCGATCGCCCTGAACGTGCCGGCGGGCACGGTGAAGACCCGCCTGATGCATGCCCGCCGCACCTTGCGCGCGGTTCTGGAAGGAGACGTGTGATGCAGGATATCGACCGGATGATCGAGGAAGCCCTCGACGGCGAGGAACAGGCCCTGTTTCGCGAGACGGCGCGTGAGCCGGGTTTCTTCGAACAGGCCTTCGGCCTGCTCGGGGGACCCAACGGCTGGGTCAATGTCGTCATGATGGTCGTGCAGGCGGCGCTGTTCGTCGGCGGCCTGTGGGCGTGGTGGCGGTTTTTTGAGGCCGAGACGCCTCTGTCGGCCCTGCATTGGGGCTTGCCGGCCGCCGTGCTGGTGCTGATGGCCCTGATCATCAAACTGGGGATGATGCCGGAACTGCAGGCCAACCGGCTGATGCGGGAACTCAAGCGGCTCCAGCTTCAGGCGGTGGTGGGCCGCAAGGGATAGGGAAACGAACGGGCCGTGACGCCGTCATCCGCGCGCCATGGCCTGTTCGATGATCCGGGCGGCGTTCGCCGGCCCGAGGTCGTGGCCCAGCGCGCTGCGGAAGCGGCCGTCCGGGCCCATCAGATAGATCGTCAGCGAGTGGTTCATCGTATAGGCCTCGCCCTCGCCGACCTTCTGATAGGAGGCGCGATACGCGTCAGCGGCGGCCCGGATCTGTTCCGGCGTGCCGGTCAGGCCGATGACCCCCTCGGGAAAGCCGTCCGAGGACAGATAGTCCTTCAGCGCCTGGGGCGTGTCGCGCCCGGGATCGACCGAGATGAAGATGATCTGGACGTCGTCGGCCCGGTCGCCCAGCGCCCGTTTTGTGGCCTCGAGCATGCCAAGGGTGGTGGGGCAGTAGTCCGGACAATAGGTGAAGCCGAAGAAGACCAGGGACCATTTCCCGTCCAGCAGGGTCTGGTCGACCGCCTGACCGTTCTGGTTCACCAGCTGGAAGGGGCCGCCGACGCTGGGCTGACCCGTGGAGCCGATCTGGCGCGAGGCTGACCCGGCGTCGCCGCGGCCGGTCACCACCACGATGGTTCCGACCGCGAGAACGGCGGCCAGGACGATACAGAGACCGGCGAACAGCAGGATGGATCGGCGCGGCATCATGGCCCCTCTCGAAAACGCGCACGCCCGCGCGCAGCCGGTCTATAGAAGAGGCGTGAGCCTGTCCCAAGAGCCTCAAAAGCCGCAGCCGGCGCCGCGGTCCCCGTCGCAGTTCGCGCCGGACGATCCGGGCCGTTTCCCGGGCTGGCGCAACCTGCCGCGCCGCAGCCGGGGCCTGTCCCTGCGCACGCTCGTCATTCTGCGCTGGATGGCCATCGCGGGGCAGACTGCCACCATCGGGATCGCGACCCTCTATTTCCATTTCGACCTGCCGCTGTGGGGGTGTCTGGCCGCCATCGCCGCCAGCGTGGCGATGAACCTGAACGCCACCGCCCGGCTCAAGCGCAGCGACGGCTCCCTGCCCGACGGACGGATGACGGCGGCTCACCTCGGCTTCGACATCCTGCAGCTGTCGGTTCTGCTGGGGCTGACAGGGGGGCTGCAGAACCCCTTCTGCCTGCTGCTGGTGGCGCCGGTGACGGTGGCGGCGGCCTCGCTGCCGGGGCGGCAGGCGGCGCTGATGGGGCTGCTGGTGCTGGCCGCGACGGTCAGTCTGTTCTTCGTCTCCCTGCCGCTGCCGTGGCAGGCGGGGACCGAGCTGAACCTGCCGCCGCTCTACAAATTCGGCATCGGCCTGGCGCTGGTGACGGGCGTTATCTTCACCTCGGCCTATGCGTGGCGGGTGGCCGCCGACGCCGAGAAGCTGGAGCTGGCCCTGGCCACCACCCAGGACGTGTTGCAGCGCGAGCAGCGGCTGGCGGCGCTGGGCGGGCTGGCGGCGGCGGCGGCGCATGAGTTGGGCACGCCGCTGGCGACCATCCAGGTGGTGGCCCGCGAGCTGTTGCGCGGCTCGGCCAAGGACGGACCGGCGGCCGAGGACGCGGCCCTGATCCTGCAGCAGGCCGAACGCTGCCGCGACATCCTCAAACGCCTGTCGCAACAGCCGGAGGAGGGCGAGACGGCCTTCGCCGAGGTCGGGCTGAAGGCCCTGCTGGAAGAGGTGGTGGAGCCGCACCGCGGCTTCGACCTCGATTTCGAGGTCTCCGTGCGCACGGCGTCAGGAGAGCCCGCGCCCCGCGTCCGCCGCCTGCCCGAGGTGGTGCACGGCCTGTCGACCCTGGTCGAGAACGCCGCCGACTTCGCCGCGGGGAGGGTGCGGGTACGGGCCATCATCGACGCCGGCTTCATCGAGATCGAGGTCGTGGACGACGGCCCCGGCTTCCCCGCAGACATCCTGCCCCGCCTCGGCGAGCCCTATGTGACCAGCCGGCCCCAGGGCAAGGCGCGCCGGGCCCTGTCGGCCCAGATCGCCGCCTCGGTCGCCGCCGCCACCCCCGGCCGCAAGGGGAAGAAGACGACGAAGTCCGAGCCCGCGCCGGAAACCATCGCCCCCAGCCAGGGCGGCATGGGGCTGGGCTTCTTCATCGCCCGCACCCTGCTGGAGCGGACGGGCGGCAAGGTCTTTGTCGGTCCCGGCGACGGCGGGCCGACGCCGGTGAAGGGTCAGCCCAAGGGCGCGCGCGTCGCCGTGCGCTGGCCGCGCCCGGCGCTGGAGGTCTCGTCGTGATGTCGCACCCCCCGTCTGAACCTTGACCGTCGGCGTATCGTTACCGACTTGAGCCCGCTGGAGACGCCTGATGCCTGACGCCGAAGACCGGATCGCCGCCCTCGCCGACAAGACGCTGCTGGTGCTCGACGACGACAACGCCCTGCGGACCCGTCTGGGTCGGGCGCTGGAGAGTCGCGGGTTCGAGGTGACCCTCGCGGCGTCGCTGGCCGAGGCCTTCGAGGCGCTGAAGACCTCCATCCCCGCCTTCGCCGTGCTGGACATGCGGCTGGAGGACGGCAACGGGCTGAAGGTGGTCGAGGCCATCCGCGACCGGCGCGAGGACGCCCGCATCGTCATGCTGACCGGCTACGGCGCCATCGCCACGGCGGTCGCGGCGGTCAAGGCCGGGGCGGTCGACTATCTGCAGAAGCCCGCCGACGCCGACGATGTGGTCAAGGCCCTGCTGGCCACCGGCGAGGCCCCCGAGCCGCCCGACAATCCGATGAGCGCCGACCGGGTGCGCTGGGAGCATATCCAGCGCGTCTATGAGCTGTGCGACCACAATGTCTCGGAAACGGCGCGGCGGCTGGGCATGCACCGGCGGACGCTGCAGCGGATCCTGGCCAAGCGGGCGCCGCGGTAGGGGTCACAACACCCCGGTGCTGAGCAGCCAGTTCCTGACCTGCACCGGCCAGTCCGTGGTGACCGGATCGGCTGTCGGCCGCATCCCGAAGGCATGGCCGCCCCTCGCATAGAGACGCATGTCCACCGGCACGCCGGCGTCGTTGAGCGCCAGCGCATAGGCCATCGGCTGCCGGATATCGTCGACGGGGTCGTCCATGGCGTGAATGATCAGCGTCGGCGGCGCGTCCGGACTGATCGTCACCCAGGGCTGGAGCTGAAGGTTGTTTCTGCCTTCGCTGTTGTCCAGCATGCGGGCGGTATAGGCGACGATCGCAAAGTCAGGCCGCGAGGATTGCCGGTCGGCGGCGTCGGTCAGCGGATAGGTCCGCGCATCCGTATTGCTGATGTTGGCGACGAGATAGGCGCCGGCCGAGAAGCCGATCACACCGACCTTCCGCGGATCGATCCCGTAATCAGAGGCGCGATGGCGCAGCAGGGCCATGGCGCGCTGGGCGTCTTCCAGACCCAGAAGCACCTCCGGCCGCTGCTGGCGGCCGTTCACCGACGGCCAGACCTGCGGCGTCCGGTATTTGAGCACGACGCAGGTCATGCCCTGCCGGATCACCCAGTCGCAGATCTCCGTGCCTTCGAGGTCCATGGCCACGGCGCGAAATCCACCGCCGGGCAGGACCAGCATCGCGGCTCCGGTGTTGCGCCCCTTCGGCCGATAGACGGTCATGGTCGGCCGGGTGACATAGGTCGCCCAATGCCAAGGCCTGCCGCCCACGGTGGGCGAGCCATTGCCGGTCATCTCGGGACGATCACCGCTGTCGGGCTTCGCCAGCGGGACGTTTGCGGGCCAGAGCGGCTCCTGCGTCCCGCCGGGGGTCGGGCGCCAGACGCCTTCCCGCTCGACCTTGGGAACCTCGACCCTTGCGGTGGCCCCCTGGACGCCGGCCGTCGGAGCCTCGACGGCGGCCTGGGCGCCGTCGGCGTCGTTCGCCTGACCACAGGCGGTCAGGGTGACGACAAGGGCGAGCAGAAGGGAGGACGAGGTAAGCTGCAGTCGCGACACCTGATGCCTCCTGTCGTGTGACGACGCTGCGCGCGTCAGTGCGATCCGGTCGAACGCCTGTGCGATGTTTGTCAGGCGGTATGATCGCCCGTCAATCGAGGCCCCCCGGCAAGCCCCGGCCGGGGAGCAAGGAAAAGGCCCCGGTGTTTCCACCGGGGCCTTCTGCTTTTCAGACGTGACGCCGCGTCTTAACGACGGCTGCGACCGCGGTCGCGATCACCGCCGCCGCCTTCACGCTTGGGACGGCCGCCGGTGTCGTCGGACAGCGGGGCTTCGCCGCGTTCAGCGCGCTCGGCGTTGATCTTGTCGGTGATGTCCTCGCCGGTGGTCTGATCGACGACCTTCATCGACAGCTTGGTCTTGCCGCGATCGTCCATGCCCAGGAACTTGACCTTCACTTCCTGGCCTTCGGTCAGGACGTCGGCCGGGTTGGCGACGCGTTCCAGGGAGATCTGGGACACATGGACCAGGCCGTCCTTGGCGCCGAAGAAGTTCACGAAGGCGCCGAAGTCGACGACCTTCACGACCTTGCCGGTGTAGATCATGCCGGGCTCGGGCTCGGACACGATCGACGAGATCCAGTTCTTGGCGGCGTCGATCTTCTCCTGGTCGGAGGCGGCGATCTTCACCGTGCCGTCGTCCTCGATGTTGATCTTGGCGCCGGTCTTTTCGACGATCTCGCGGATGATCTTGCCGCCGGTGCCGATGATGTCGCGGATCTTGTCGGTCGGAACCTTGATCGACTCGATCTTGGGCGCGTACTCGCCCAGCTCGCTGCGGGCGCCGTCGATGGCCTTGTCCATCTCGTCGAGGATGTGCAGGCGGCCGGCCGAAGCCTGGGCGATCGCCTTGCGCATGATCTCTTCGGTGATGCCCGCGACCTTGATGTCCATCTGCAGCGAGGTGATGCCTTCGCGCGTGCCGGCCACCTTGAAGTCCATGTCGCCGAGGTGATCTTCATCGCCCAGGATGTCCGACAGGATGGCGAACTCGCCCGAGGGCTCGAGGATCAGCCCCATGGCGATGCCCGAGACGGGGCGAACCAGCGGCACGCCCGCGTCCATCAGCGCCAGCGACGAACCACAGACCGTGGCCATCGAGGAGGAGCCGTTGGACTCGGTGATCTCCGACACCAGACGGATGGTGTAGGGGAAGTCTTCCGACGACGGCAGCATGGGACGGATCGCCCGCCAGGCCAGCTTGCCGTGACCGATTTCCCGACGGCCCGCGCCGCCCATCCGGCCGGTCTCGCCGACCGAATAGGGAGGGAAGTTGTAGTGGAGGAGGAATTTCTCCTTGTACGTCCCGCTCAGGGCGTCGACGTACTGCTCGTCCTCGCCGGTGCCGAGGGTGGCGACCACGATGGCCTGGGTCTCACCGCGGGTGAACAGGGCCGAACCGTGGGTGCGTGGGAAGACGCCGACTTCCGAGACGATGTCGCGGACCTTGTCGAGGGCGCGGCCGTCGACGCGGTGCCCGTTGTCGATGATGTCGCGACGCAGGACGTGGGCTTCGCATTCCTTGAAGGCCACGCCGAACCGCGAGGCGTCGACGCCGTCGGGGTTCTCATCGGTCTTCACCAGCTTGGCGGCGGCGGCCTTCTTGGCCGTGTCGACGCCCGTGCGGCGATCGTATTTGCCGGCGTGGGTGTAGGCGGCCTTGATGTCCTCGCCGACCAGCGACTGGATCGAGGTGACGATGTCCGACACGTCGTCGGGCTGGAAGTCGAAGGGCTCCTTGGCGGCGTGCTCGGCCATTTCGATGATGGCCTCGATCACCGGCTGCATGCCGCGATGGCCGAACATCAGGGCGTTCAGCATGATGTCTTCCGACAGCTCCTTGGCTTCGGATTCGACCATCATCAGGGCGTCCTGGGTGCCGGCGACGACGAGGTCGAGCTGGCTGGCCGGGAGCTGGTCGAGGGTCGGGTTCAGCACGAACTCGCCGTCGATATAGCCGACGCGCGCGGCGCCGATCGGGCCCATGAAGGGCACGCCCGAGATGGTCAGGGCGGCGGAGGCGGCGACCATGCCGACGACGTCCGGATCGTTCTCCATGTCGTGCTGCAGCACGGTGATGACGACCTGGGTCTCGTTCTTGAAGCCCTTGACGAACAGCGGGCGGATCGGGCGGTCGATCAGGCGGGAGACGAGCGTCTCCTTCTCGGTCGGACGGCCTTCACGCTTGAAATAGCCGCCCGGGATCTTGCCGGCGGCGAAGGTCTTTTCCTGGTAGTTGACGGTCAGCGGGAAGAAATCCAGGCCCGGCTTGGGCGCGCGGCCGTAGACGACGGTGGCGAGGACGACGGTCTCGCCGTAGGTGGCCAGAACGGCGCCGTCAGCCTGACGGGCGATGCGGCCCGTTTCGAGGGTCAGCGGGCGTCCGGCCCAGTCGATCGTCTTGCGTTTGATATCGAACATTTTCGTCTTTCATATCCCGCGGGCGGATTCCGCGCGGGGTCCCATCAGTGGGTGGAGCGTCGGGCGTTCAGTCCTTCGGTCCATGGGTCACCGCGCCATCGCGGAAAACCCGGGAGAAGAGGACCGGTATGGCCCTCGCGTCATGCGCCGATCGTACCGCGGCGCGCGGCTGGTCTCTGGATGCGGAAAGAGGCGCGGACATGGCCCGCGCCCCAAATCTCATCCGCGTTCCGCGCCTAGCGGCGCAGGTTCAGCTTGCCGATCAGAGCGGTGTAGCGCTCGCGATCGACCTTGCTGAGGTGGTCAAGAAGGCGACGACGCTGCGAGACCATCTTGAGCAGGCCGCGGCGCGAGTGGTTGTCCTTCTTGTGGGTCTTGAAGTGGTCGGTGAGGTTGGCGATGCGTTCCGAAAGGATCGCGACCTGGACCTCGGCCGAACCGGTGTCGCCGGCGGAGCGGGCGTTCTCGGTGATGACTTCGTTCTTACGCTCGGGCGTAATCGACATCGGGTATCCTTTCCTTGCCCTACCGCGCTAAGCGCTACTTGAGGGCAGTTGGAGGTTAAATACGCGGTCGGGTTCTAGCCGGCCGGCCCGCAACTGACCGAGAGCGACGAGGGTCTGACCCTGAAAGGCTGAAACGGTTCTGGAGCCGTCCCGAAGGCGGCTCTTGAGCGTTTCGACCTGTCCGGGGAGCAGAACGATCGGTCGTCCCTGACGAAGCGAGAAGGCGTCCTGATCCGTCACGGCCAGCTCCGGGATGTCGTCCAGGGCGGTCGCGACGGGAAGCAAGCCTTCCGAGGCGGCGTCCCTATGCACCAGATCGGTCAGGAAATCCAGCGTGACGGCGTTTTCCGTCGAGAACGGCCCGACCCGCTCGCGGCGCAGGGCCGAAACATGCCCCTCGGCGCCGAGCGCCGCGGCCAGATCGCGGGCCAGCGAACGCACATAGACGCCCTTGCCGGTGCGGATGGTCAGCTCGACATGGTCGGCGTCGGGCGCGTCGCTTACAGCGGCCTCATGGATCATCACCCGGCGGCTGGCCAGTTCGAACTCGGCGCCCTCGCGGGCCAGGTCATAGGCGCGCTGGCCGTCGACCTTGATGGCGCTGAACTGGGGCGGGACCTGATCGATCTCGCCGACGAAGGCCTCCAAGGCCGCGCGCACCGCCTCGACATCGGGCCGTACGTCCGAGCGGGCGACGATCTCGCCCTCGCGGTCGAGACTGTCGGTCGAAATCCCCCAGTTGATCGTGAAGCGATAGACCTTCTGCGCCTCCATCATGAAGGGGACGGTCTTGGTCGCCTCGCCCAGGGCGATGGGCAGGATGCCGGAGGCCAGCGGATCGAGCGTGCCGGCGTGGCCCGCCTTCTGGGCGTCGAACAGGCGGCGGACTTTCGAGACCGCCTCGGTCGAACCCATGCCGAACGGCTTGTCGAGACAGACCCAGCCGTTGACGATCTCGCCCTTCTTGCGGCGGCCCATCAGGGTGACCCGAACGCTTTGGCGAAAACCTGTTCGTTGGCGACCAAAAACCGGTCGGCAGCCGGCGTGCGCAGCCCCTGGACGAACAGCGCCGAGCCGTAGCCGCCCCGGTCCCGCCCCCTGTACGCCGTCACCATCTGAATGCGTTGGGCCCGGCCCAGTCCCTCACAGGCTGGAGCGAGGACCTGGACCCGCTCTGGTTCCAGTCCCCAAACCCTGCGCCACTCCGGCCGGGGCTCCCCGATGTCC
This sequence comes from Brevundimonas denitrificans, assembly GCF_030160755.1. Lineage (GTDB taxonomy): Bacteria > Pseudomonadota > Alphaproteobacteria > Caulobacterales > Caulobacteraceae > Brevundimonas > Brevundimonas denitrificans. Next base: position 50,671 of record NZ_BSOY01000012.1, read on the forward strand.
CAGACAAACCAGGCGTAGGTTGTCGTGGTTTCACTCCGCAGTCGTCCGGAGAATGTCGCACAGCCGGGCAGATCAACCGTCGCGACGCCATCCTCGATGCGCAGGCGGGCCGGGCCGAAGGGGCCGTCGAAAGCCTGCTCGCCGTCCTGGGCGAAGATGTCCAGACGCGGGAGATGATAGTCTTCCCGGGCCCTGCGATCCGTCTCCGCCAGATCGACCACCATGAGCGCGGCGGCGGCGGTCAGGCAACCCGAGAGACCCGGGGCCAGCAGGGCCAGCGCGAACGCCAGCCGAAGGGCGGGTTTCACGTCAGGTCCTCGTCCGCGTCGTCATCCGCGAACGGCGAGACATAGACGTCGGCGCGGACGCGGGGGTCGTCGAGCAGGCGGTTGAGGCGTTCGGCGGCGGCGAAGCTCTCGTCGTGGCGGAAGCGCAGGTCGGGGGTGAAGCGCATCTCGATATGCCGCCCCAGCGCGCCGCGCAGGAATTTGGCGTGGGCGTTCAGCGCCTTGACGATCTCGTCGATATGGCCGGCGACCGGCGCGGTCTCGACGCCGGCGCCCAGCGGCTCGACGAAACAGGTGGCGTGTTTCAGGTCGGGCGACAGCCGCACCTCGGTCACGGTGACGGAGACGCCGACCAGGGCCGGGTCGCGGATCTCGTTCTCACGCATGACCTCGACCAGGGCGTGGCGGATCATTTCGGAGGCGCGCAGCTGGCGCTGGCTGACCGTGCCGGCCTTGGCGGCGGGCTTTCGGGGTTTGCGGTTGCTCATCACTCTGTCCTCGTCGCCTGTCGGGGATCGGACCCGGCTCTCAAAAGCGAAGGGGAGGCGTCTAGTCCCGTGGGGCCTCTGTGTCCAATTGCGCGCGCTCGACCGTGGCCATCACTTCGGAGGAGGTGACGGCGCGCAGCGGCCGGGCGGGCAGGCCCGCGGCGTTGAGCACGCCGGCGCTCCAGTGGTTGCAGAGCCGGCCGATCCAGAAATGTTCATGGCTGGCGAAGAAGCGGGCGTCGTCGCCGGCGCGGGCGGCGGCGATGCGGGCGCGGCCGTGCCGCAGGTCCAGTGAGGCCTCGATATGGTCGGCCATGGCCTCGAAGCCGGCGGCGGACAGGCGCAACGCGCGGCGCCGGTCGGCGGCGACCAGCTCACGGGGATCGCGCCGGGTCGGGTCGAGCATGATCACCGAGGCGTTGCCGGGGCGGAAGAAGGCCCGCGCCCCGTCGGGCAGGCGGTCGGTCATCGGGCTTTGATCGACATAGAATCTGGCGTCGCCCCAGCCGATCAGGATCCAGTCGCCCGGCGGCAGGCCGCGCACCGCCTCGGCCAGAGGTCCGGTCCGCGCCTCGAGCAGGGCGCGCGGCACGGCCAGATCGGTGTGGAAACCGTTGTCGAGCACCTGCACCTCGACCCCGGCGTCGGTCGCGGGCCACAGGGCGGGATCGCCCGGCGCGGTCCAGGTCCAGAGGGCGGCCGCGGCGCCGAGAGCCATGGCGGCGACCAGAGGCCCGAGGCCGTATCCTTCGAAGCGGCGCCTCATCGAGCCTTGAGCCGCCACGCGCCGCACAGGGTGGCGACCGGCGCGTCCGGTCCCAGACGGGCCGGGGAGCGGAACAGCATCAGATCGACCCGGTCGCGACGATGCAGCAGGGCGATCAGGCCCGGCGTTTCGCCGCCGCACAGCGCCGAGGGTTTCACCGGCTCGCCGCGCGAGACGGGAAGGATCCGTCGCAGCTCGATCTGGGCGTCGGCGGGGGCTTCCAGCCGGTCGGCGAAGGTCTGTCCGAAGACGAAAGGCTCGCGCCCGGCGGCGATCCGCAGGGGCGAGGTGCGGTAACTGTCGCCCGTGTCGAACCGCACCATGGCGCCGGCGAAGGTCGCGCCGCCCAGGGCCGCGCGCGTCGTCTCGTCCGCCGGGCCGAACTCGCCGGCCAGGACCGCGTCGGTCGGGGCCGCGACCAGCGGGTTGCCGTCGTCGGCGAGGGCGGCCCTTAGGCCGGTCATGCCGTCGCCTTCGCCCGAGACCAGTCGCCCCGCCCAGTCCGCCACGCGCCCGGCCGCGGGCGCCGCATCGTCGCGGATCGCGGCCCAGGCGGCCACGGCCTGCTTCTGTTCGATGGCCAGCAGGAACAGCACCAGGCACAGGAAGGCCAGCCCGCCGGCGAGGCTCTTCAAACCCGTCTGGCGGGGGGTGCTGCGGATCCCGGCGACCGTCATGGCCGCAACCCTAGCGGGTGTCTGCAGCGGCGGGAATGACTATCGCGCCACAGGTGCTTCAGGGAGTGGGGAGGCGGACGTCGTCGCCGGGGCCGCTCGCGGGCGGCATGGCCCATTCGCCGCGCCAATTGTAGGCCAGCCGGACGCAATGCCGGTAGCCGCCGTCCGGCCAGCGGCCGACCGCGTGCACGGTCATGGGCCGGCCCAGCCGGACCCGGCCCAGCACCATCCAGGCCTCGTCCGCGCCGGGGCACAGGGCCCGGCTCAGGCTCCGGCCGCCGCCTTCCGGCGCGATCGTATAGACCGAGGCTTCCCGCGAGCCGGCGGGCAGGGCCTGCCGCACAGCGTCGGGACCGCCGCGCCGGATGTCGGCCGAGCCGCGGTTGGAGGTCGAGATGATCCGCCGCACGCTGATGGCGCCGAACAGGCCGCGGTCGGCCTCCAGCGTGATGCCGCGCGTCATGGCCTGGGTGACGCGGTCGGAGGCGTCATAGGCCAGATAGCGCGTCTCGGCCGCGGCCGGTCCGGCGACGGCGGAGAAGGCGAGCAGGGGGATCAGGAAAGGGCGCATGGCGAACTCATCCACAGCGGATGGGGCGGAATGACGGCGACTGACCCCGTCTCCCTCCCCCGGAGGGGGAGGGAGACGGGGTTCGTGCGAACCTAGTCCAGCGTGCGCTTGATCTCTTCGACGGTGAAGCACTCGATGTAGTCGCCGGCCTTGATGTCCTGGAAGCCCTGGAAATGCATGCCGCACTCCTGGCCCGACGGGACCTCGTTGACCTCGTCCTTGAAGCGTTTGAGCGTCGTGAGGGTGCCCAGTTCCAGAACCACGACGTCGTCGCGGATGATACGGACCTTGGCGCCCTTGCGGACGACGCCTTCGGACACCCGGCAACCGGCGATCTTGCCGGTCTTGGAGATGTCGAACACCTGCAGCACCGCCGCATTGCCCAGGAAGGTTTCCCGTTGCAGCGGGGCCAGCATGCCCGAGAGCACGCCCTTCATGTCGTCGAGCAGGTCGTAGATGATCGCATAGTAGCGGATCTCGACGCCTTCGCGCTCGGCCAGGTCGCGGGCCTGTTTCGAGGCGCGGACGTTGAAGCCGAGGATCGGCGCGCCGGCCGACTTGGCCAGCTGGACGTCGCTCTCGGTGATGCCGCCGGCGCCCGAATAGACGGTGCGGGCGCGGACCTCCTCGTTGCCCATCTTCTCGAGCGCGCCGACGATGGCCTCGGCCGAGCCCTGGACGTCGGCCTTGATGAGGACCGGCAATTCCGAGACCTTCTTGGACTGCAGCTTGGACATCATGTCGACCAGGCTGACCTGGTTGATGCCGCCCGTGGCCTTCTCGCGCTTCACGCGGTCGCGGTATTCGGTCAGCTCGCGGGCGCGGGCTTCGGATTCCACGACGGCGAGGGGCTCGCCGGGGCTGGGGGCCTCGTTCAGGCCGAGGATCTCGACCGGGACCGACGGACCGGCCTCGGTCAGCTGTTCGTTGCGCTCGTTGAGCAGGGCGCGAACCTTGCCCCAGGCCGAACCGGCGACGACGATGTCGCCGCGGCGCAGGGTGCCGCGCTTGACCAGAACGGTGGCGACGGGACCGCGGCCCTTGTCCAGCTTGGCCTCGATGACCACGCCTTCCGAGGAGCGTTCCGGGTCGGCCTTCAGGTCCATCATCTCGGCCTGCACCAGGATGGCGTCGATCAGGCCGTCCAGGTTGGTGCGGTTCTTGGCCGAAACCTCGATGATCTGGGTGTCGCCGCCCAGGCTCTCGGCGATGACTTCGTACTGCAGCAGTTCATTGACGACCTTGAGCGGATTGGCGTCCGGCTTGTCGATCTTGTTGACCGCCACGATGATCGGGGCGTTGGCCGCCTTGGCATGCTGGATGGCCTCGATGGTCTGGGGCATGACGCCGTCGTCGGCGGCCACGACCAGAACCACGATGTCGGTCACATTGGCCCCGCGCGCCCGCATCGCCGAGAAGGCGGCGTGGCCGGGCGTGTCGAGGAAGGTGACGCGGTCGTCGTTGGGCAGGCGGACCTGATAGGCCCCGATGTGCTGGGTGATGCCGCCGGCCTCGCCCGAGGCGACGTCGGTGGTGCGCAGGGCGTCCAGCAGCGAGGTCTTGCCGTGGTCGACGTGGCCCATGATGGCCACGACGGGCGCGCGGGGCGTGGTCGCTTCTTCGTCGATCGCGTCGGACAGGAAGCCGGCCTCGACGTCGGATTCCGACACGCGGCGCACGGTCATGCCGAATTCGTCGGCCACCAGTTCGGCGGTGTCGGTGTCGATGACGTCGTTGATCTTCATCATCAGGCCCTGCTTCATCAGGAATTTGATGATGTCGACGCCACGCACGGCCATCCGGTTGGACAGCTCCTGCACGGTGATGACGTCAGGGATGACGACTTCGCGCGGACGGTTCGGGGCGTCGGTGGAGCCGCCCTTGCGCTTTTCCTTCTCGCGTTCGCGGGCCCGGCGAACCGAGGCCAGCGAACGCATCCGCTCGGCGGTGTCGCCGTCGCCGGCGACCGACTGGATGGTCAGGCGGCCTTCGCGGCGCTTGGGCTCGCCGCGGGTGCGGCTGACGGCCTTGCCGGCGTCCGAGAACCGCTTGTCGCGGTCATCCTCGGGCTTCAGCGGACGGGCGAAACCGCCGCCGGGCGCGCCGCGGGCGCGGGCGACCTCGGCCTGGGCGGTCA